>JABDBQ010000042.1:0-2500 GCA_013288555.1 Bacteroidota bacterium
GACTGTCCTGTGAAAAGCTATGATAGCATCAGGCCTGTGACTAAGCCGATTGTTTTGGCATCTGTTACTAAAACGGGAATTATAGATGGGAAGATTCATTTGAACTGGAATGCCGCAACCGATAATAATTTATTGGGGTACAATGTGTACCGAAGTGAAAACGGGTCTCTTTGGCAATTAATCGTTGGCGGATATCCCTCAACTTCTTTGACAGATAGCGGATTGGACACCTATGATTATCAATATTTTTATAAAATTCAGTCGTTGGACAGTTGCGGAAACACTGGGCCATTTACCATTTACCATAAAACAATCAATCTAAAAGCAAAGTCAGGTAATGGATATAATCAAATTAACTGGAACGGCTATATCGGCTGGCCGGTTCACAAATACCTACTCTATCGGGATGGGATTCTGATTAATTCTTTTGCGAATAATCAATTTGCTTATAAAGACTCTGCCATCATTTGTCATACTGTATATCGATACCTTATCAAAGCCATTGATTCGGTAAACGATGCAATTATATCGGCATCTAACACCGACAGCGCCAAAGCTGCCAATCATATCCTGCCACAAAAAGTATATATAAAAACGGTTACTGTTTCTAAACCAAATAAGGCCACAACAATTACATGGAGTCCTTCAACCTCTTATGACGTAAAGGATTATCTTGTATATAGAAAATCCGTTGAAACTGGAAATTTGAAATTTGTTGACAGCAGCGTAAATCTAACATACACCGATTCATTCCGTGACATCCCTGCATCTATCCGTCAAATCCGTGATCCTGATTGTTATTATGTTTTTGCCCGCGACCACTGCGGCAACATCAGCGACGGCAGCAACCAGGGTTGTATCATCATACTGGATGCCAAAAATCAACAAGGTTATAATTCATTGTCCTGGAATAGCTACCAGACCTGGTATGATGGGGTACAAAGCTATAATGTCTATAAAAACGAAGACAGTACAGGATGGCAATTGATCGGAACCGTCTCCCCTCTCCCTGGGAGAGGGGCCGGGGGTGAGGCCTTTAACGACAGCAAACTCGGCGATAGCACCATAAATTTCTGCTACCAGGTGGAAGCCATTGAAAACCCCGGACAGTATAACCAGCTTTCACGATCAACGGTTGAATGCATACATCAGGATGCAACAGTATTTATTCCTAATTCTTTTACGCCATATAACCAGGATGGTCTTAACGACTATTTTGGCCCAATAGGGTTATATATCAAAAGTTATGATATGAAGATTTATAACAGGTGGGGAGAGATGGTTTACACCAACTCCTCTCCTTTGGAGAGGGCGGGTGAGGCTACCGGATGGGATGGAACATTCAGAGGTCAATACGTTCAGCAAGGAATATATATCTATATGATCACTGTGACAGACTATAACGGCAAACAGAGTTATTTTAAAGGGACGGTGACGATGTTTGAGTAGAAATCAGATAACCCATTCTTACATACTCCAATAAGCAAGCTTATGGATTTGATTTCTAAAAATGCCTTTAATATCTATAAAAACGCCATTTTCATCAGTCAATGCTAAAAAGTCATTCTCGGTCAGATTCAGATATTCTTTATGCGGCACTGCAAGAACAATGGCATCATATTTAGATTCCGGTTTATCACTGAGCGGAATTCCGTATTCGTGCTCAAATTCCACAGATGAGGCATGCGGGTCTACCAAATCTACCTCTACTAAAAATAATTTCAGTTCATTTACAGCATCGGCAACTTTAGAATTCCGTATGTCTGTTACATTTTCTTTAAAGGTAGCGCCCATTATAAGCACTTTGCAATTTTGCGGCATTTTACCTTTTGATAATAATAGCCTGACGGTTTCTTTTGCAATATAGGCCCCCATAGCGTCATTGGTTTGCCTGCCCGCTGTCACAACTTTTGAAACATATCCGATTTTTTCAGATTTGTATGTCAGATAATATGGATCTACACTAATGCAATGCCCCCCCACAAGGCCGGGAACAAATTTAAGAAAATTCCACTTTGTACCTGCGGCTTCAAGAACATCAAATGTATTGATATTCATCTTATTAAAGATCATAGATAATTCATTCATCAATGCAATGTTAAGATCACGCTGGGTATTTTCAATAATCTTAGCGGCCTCAGCCACCTTTATACTTTTCGCTTTATAAATTCCTGCTTCAATTATGGCTCCATAAACTTTGGCTATTGTATCCAATGATTCTTCATCGCAACCTGAAACAACTTTTGTGATTTTCGTTAAAGTATGCTGTTTATCACCCGGATTAATCCTTTCCGGAGAATATCCAACTTTGAAGTCCGAAATGAATTTGAGTCCAGACTCCTTTTCTAATATAGGAACGCAATCATCTTCTGTACATCCTGGATATACTGTGGATTCATAAACAACGTAATCCCCATTTTTAAGAACGGATCCGACCGTTTTACTGGCGGCAAAAAGTGCCTTTAAATCAGGTTTATTAAAAGCATCTATTTCGGTTGGG
>JABDBQ010000042.1:7500-23830 GCA_013288555.1 Bacteroidota bacterium
AGATGAAGTATATGGCCTGACACCTGCCCGGTGCTGGAAGGTTAAAAGGAGATGTCAGCCGCAAGGCGAAGCATTGAATTGAAGCCCCAGTAAACGGCGGCCGTAACTATAACGGTCCTAAGGTAGCGAAATTCCTTGTCGGGTAAGTTCCGACCTGCACGAATGGTGTAACGATCTGGGCACTGTCTCAGCCGTGAGCTCGGTGAAATTGTAGTATCGGTGAAGATGCCGATTACCCGCAACGGGACGGAAAGACCCCGTGAACCTTCACTATAGCTTAACATTGATGCTGGGCAAACGATGTGTAGGATAGGTGGGAGGCTTTGAAGCGGCAGCGCTAGCTGTCGTGGAGCCAACGTTGAAATACCACCCTTCGTTTGTCTGGCTTCTAACCCCAAAAGGGAACAGTGTTTGGTGGGTAGTTTGACTGGGGTGGTCGCCTCCAAAAGAGTAACGGAGGCTTCTAAAGGTACCCTCAGCACGCTTGGTAACCGTGCGTTGAGTGCAATAGCATAAGGGTGCTTGACTGAGAGACTGACAAGTCAACCAGGTACGAAAGTAGAGTATAGTGATCCGGTGGTTCCATATGGAAGGGCCATCGCTCAAAGGATAAAAGGTACTCCGGGGATAACAGGCTGATCTTCCCCAAGAGCTCATATCGACGGGAAGGTTTGGCACCTCGATGTCGGCTCGTCACATCCTGGGGCTGGAGAAGGTCCCAAGGGTTAGGCTGTTCGCCTATTAAAGTGGCACGCGAGCTGGGTTCAGAACGTCGTGAGACAGTTCGGTCCCTATCTGTTGTGGGCGTTTGAAGTTTGAGTGGGCCTGACTCTAGTACGAGAGGACCGAGTCGGACGAACCTCTGGTGTATCAGTTGTCCTGCCAAGGGCACCGCTGAGTAGCTACGTTCGGTTAAGATAAGCGCTGAAAGCATCTAAGCGCGAAGCTTGCCACAAGATTAGACTTCGCAGGGCCGTCGTAGACCACGACGTTGATAGGTTGCAGGTGCAAGTGCAGTAATGTACTCAGCTGAGCAATACTAATTGCCCGTATGCTTTCTATTTTTATTCATTTTTGTTTGATTTCACCAGTAGATTAAAATTTACGATGTCCATTGTTTTGGATTTGCACATTTGCATATCCGCGCATTGGCACATTGAGACGAGTTAATTGGTGTTTCTAGCGGCGGGGATCACCTCTTCCCATTTCGAACAGAGAAGTTAAGCCCGCCAGCGCAGATGGTACTGGAGTAAATCCGGGAGAGTATGTCAGCGCCTTTTATTTATAGAACCCCTTTTGTGGAAACACAGAAGGGGTTTTTTTATGCGTATATTTGTCTGAACGGGGATTTTAGAGATGTATAGGATTTTTGGGAAATAGTTAGAGTGTTTGATGCTCACACTGTGAGACACTCCGATAATATCTCAGCAATCCCTAATATCCCCCCAAATCCCCGTTCAGACTTCTTTATATTTCTTGTTAGTTAGTCTCCTATATTCCAGGCTCACAGCCCCAAAATTCAAGAGCATCCCAACTTCAACATTATATGCTTCGAGATAATTTATGGCCTGTGCGAGATGAACATCTTCAAGTTTTATCAGCGCTTTCAGTTCAACCATTATTAAACCTTCAACAAAAAAATCGACCCTTCTTGTGCCTATTTGCTTTTCTAAATAGAAAATTGGCATCTCCATTTCACGTTTAAAGGAGAGTTCATGCAAGGGCATTTCGAGTTCCATAGCCTTTTGGTAAATTACTTCCTGGAATCCGTTTCCTAAAGTGGAATGGACTTTAAAGGCAGATGCAAGGATACTTCTGGTGATATCTTCAAATTTCATATTGCGAATATAATGTCTGAACGGGGATTTTAGAGATGTATGAGAAATTGTCTGAACGGTGATTTATGAGATGGATGGGATTTTTGGGAAACTGGAAAGTGGTCACTTCCCAAAATGGGATTGAACACTTCAGTAATATCTCCTCAATCCCTAAAACCCCATAAATCCCCGTTCAGACAATTTATACCGGCGGGGATCACCTCTTCCCATTTCGAACAGAGAAGTTAAGCCCGCCAGCGTCCCGAGTGTTCTGGAGAGTAAATCCGGGAGAGTATAGCCTGTGCCGACTTATTCGGGATCAACGTCTTCTATTTATACAACCCTTTCATGGAAACGTGAAAGGGTTTTTTTATGTCTGAAATTGTCTGAACGGTGATTTTAGGGATGTATGGGATTTTTGGGAAATTAGATAACTTTGCGTCAATGCCTAACATAATATGTAAAAACCTAACTGGACAGAGCCGCGATCAGGTACATGAAACATTTCATAATATGCGAAAAGATAATAGTGGCATTCCTGTTGTAATTGGTACCATATTTGAAAATCGGGCATATATATGGCTTGCCGTTCCATCTATTCTTACTAAACGATTCAATGCCGCAATTGCTATTTCAAGTATCGCAAATCTTATTAGCTCTGGCGATTGTGGTTATGGAAATGAATACTGGTCAAATGCTTCTGGAGAAAAAGTTGAAGGATTGCAGACAGCATTGTATAAATTGTGTGAAATATTCAGAAATCAAGTTGCAGCAAATGATTTTGTAATATAAGTTTACATCAATCTCAATCCTCTTGTGGTATATTGACAAAGCTTTATATTTGCGCAACTAATAATTTAAAAATGGCATATGTCAGATGTAGAAATCATCCAGTTAGAGGACACAATCATGCTGCAGAACCGATAGGGTTCCCAAATTCAGGATTAATTTGTGGCAGATGGAGTTTTCAAAGTCCGTGTAATGTGGCGTTTATAGCCCTTAATGACCAAGAGGCAGCTCAATTTAATAATGGCCAAAGAATTTTTGGAATTCCCCACACTAATACCGCAAAAGTTCAAGCCAGCAATACTCCATTACTACCTTTTTAAAAAATTATGGCATGAAAAAACTCATTGCATTTCCCCTTTTCTTATGCTTAACATTCAATCTTTTTTCACAAAAAGTGGTGGTAGAAAAATACCTGGTTAGCGGCAGGGTCAAGTTCAATTATCAAGTTGACCCAAAGACTGGTGTCAAGAACGGGTACTACAAATCTTACAATACTGACGGCGTCATATACGAGGATGGCTTCTACAAGATGGGTAGGAAAAATGGCACATGGAAAACATACGATGCATTGGGACGTGTCTATGCTGTACAGAATTACAAGGATGACGTCATGGATGGCGTCTACAAACAGTGGTGCGGTGAGGACAAAATTTACCTGTGCGCAGATCACTTTTACAAAAATGGTGTGGAGATAAAGAAAAAGACATATTACGATAATGGGAAAATTGAATGGGACATTGATGATGAACCGGCCAGCTATAAGCACATACATTACACGAGAACAGGAGAACCTTCAGTAAAAACTGTTGATGGGAAAATATACCAATACGGGATCGACGAAGATGGGAACCTTTCAGGAGTTGACAGAGTGGATTACGACACAATAGGGATGCATATTGAGTACTTTTATAGTGGCCACATTACGGACATTCATATTTATAAAAAGGACAGCCTTGTAGAAGGATGGGGTTACAATGAGATATACTTGTCATATTTAAATAAAAATAATCCAGAAAAAAAACCAGTAGACAGTACCTCTTTCGCTAATGGCTATATATACTATATGTCAGCCCCAGATCCCAATAAGAAAAATGAGAAGCGGGTTTACGATGTAAAAACAGGAATACTATCTGTTTATGATGGAAGATGGTATTATTACCAATTCATTTCTGATGGAAAGGTTATTAAAGTATCGGGCAACCACAGAAACACGATTAAGAACAATACATTTGATGAGGATACGGTTTTTAATTTCAACGAAGTGAAATATGGGTCTCAGGTAAGCCATGGATTTCATTTCACCAATAACAGTATTGCGCCATTAAAAATTAAGGAGGTAAAGCCAAGTTGTAGTTGTTTAAGAACTGATTATCCTGAATACCTCATTATGCCCGGAAACCATGCAGCTATTTGGATCTATTATGACAGTACTATAGTTGGATATTTCAACAAAACAGTTTCTGTAAAAATAAATGATGAAACCTTTATCCTTACAGTTATGGGCACAGTCAAGCCCTAATAGACAGCCCTAACAGCATTGACTACTGTTGAAATAAAAACTAAAAATAAAAAGTCTGTAAAACACAATGAGCATTTGCTTACTTCCCCCGCTCATATCTTTGAAAAAAGATTCAACATGAAAGCAGCGCAGGAAACAGATCATGTTGACAGGCAGTGTAAGCAGGCTGAAACAATGGATGATATAAAAAAGATACTAATAACACAATGAAAAAAATGTCTTTCACTGAAATACGAATAGAATCTCCTCAAAAAATTGTCATAGAAATAAAAAAAGATTATCAGGGAAAAGTCGTCTCAAAAGTCAAACATTATCCCACTTCAGATTTTTTTAAAAGGGGGAAGCACCATCTGAACAAACAAAGTGGGTCTGGAGTTTATGTTTGGGGATTCTATGATAAAGGTAGTTTCTATCCATTATATGTTGGTAAATCAGGAAACGTTTTTGCAAGATTTATTGAACATTATGTTTCCTTTAGGGGCGGAGCATATCGGGTATTTGATTTGATTGGAATAATAAAAAATTCAATACCACGTACTACCTTATACGTGCCTGAATGCCTTGATGTTGTAATTAATACGTACCCGGGGATTAAAAAAATAGTAAAGAAAATTTTAACCAATTATGCCTTCAGGTATGTAATAACTGGAAATACCAATGATGGTGAAAAATATCTGACGCAAGAGATTATTAAGAAACTGGGGGCGAAAAAATATAGAGATGTGTTACTTTCAGGAAAGGGCAGTAATAATACAATTGTAAATGTCTTACATCAATTTGATGATTTAGACGAAATGATTAAGGATATTTAATGTTAACCAACAACCCTGTTCGCGCATGTTATGCGTAGCGTCACTCGTGTGTGAAAAGGATAGATAAAAGTCTATTGACTTTCTACAAACTCCTTCCCTGGCCTGTTTCTTCCCAAGCCAGAACCTTTGGTTTCATTCCGTAACTTTTCATCTCTTTTTCCGGTTAAGTAATATATTTGCAATACTATGTTCACTGAATACATAAATGCCGCTATGGAAACAGCCCAATTTGAGTATTGGGACGACGATAAAGTCTTCTACGGACACATACCCGCCTGCCGGGGTGTTTTGGCCACCGGTGATACACTTGACCTATGCCTAAAGAACTGGAAGAGGCGTTAGAAGGTTGGTTGCTGGTGGGTATCTATCACCATGATCCTATTCCTGTTATAAATGGTATTTCCCTTGAAATAAAAGAAGCCGCTTAATGCCTTTTTTCGGTCCGATAAAAAGGAATGATCTCATTCGTGCGTTTAAAAAGGCAGGTTTTGAAGGTCCTTTCTCAGGAGGTAAGTATCAATTTATGCGAAAAGGCAGTTTAAAAGTTACTATTCCTAATCCTCATAGTGGAGATATAAGCATGAGATTAGTAAATGAGCTTTTAAAGGAAGCAGGAATTTCAAAATCTGATTGGGAGAAATTGTAAGCCATTTTCTAAACGAAAGTTATAGCTGACTGTTGGTATTTTCCAGGTCATATTAAAGGTCATATTAAAGAATGAAACCTCCCATATCAAAAACTTCATTTCTCTTCTTGTTGATAGCAATCCATCTCTGTAATCAAGCATTTTCCCAGACAAACTGGACATTCCAAAAAGAGAAAGAAGGCATCAAAGTATACACCAGGCCATCCAAAACTTCAAAGTTCAATGAGATAAAGGCTGAGTTCGATGTTCAAACCAGCATGGCTAAATTTATATCAGTCACTTTTGATGTGGACAAATACCCACTTTGGACTTATGGCATTAAAACGAGCAGGCTTTGTGAGCGGGTGAGTAATGAAGAAATTGTTTATTATTCAGAGGTAAATGCACCATGGCCTTTTTCTAACCGCGACTTTTATTCTAAATTAAAGCTCTCCCGGGATCCAAGCTCAAAAACAATAACCATCACAGCTATAGGCCTTCCCAATTATAAACCGCCTGTGAATGGCATTGTACGTATCCCCTATTTGCATTCTGATATGGTAGCAAGTGAAGTTAACTCATCTACATTGCATGTTGTCTATACTACCAATGTAGATGCAGGTGGTGCAGTCCCAGCATGGCTTGTAAACCTGTTTTCTACAACCGGGCCTATAGAATCGTTTACTAATCTAAAGCAACGCTGCAAAATCTGATTGGGAAAATTGTAACAGTTCTATCCAAACAAGCCAATCTCCTCATTCAACAAATGGGGTCTTTTTAACTTCAGTCCGCAGCTTTTATTCATTTCGTTAATGAAATAATCACAGAGTACGGGTGAGTATTGTTCTTCATGCTGATGCATATAAAAATAAAATGATTTCAGCCCATTGTCAAGCCAGGATTTTAATCTTATAACCCAGTCATCAATTCGTTTATAATCTGTCGGATGCAGGCTATTACCTACAAAGCGGATAAATGCCTCATCTGAAGTCAGAATCTGATGCACCACTTCACGTTCACCGGCAGCATCAGTTATCACCGTTCCTATATTTTTCTCTTTTAAAAGCTGAAACGTCTGGTCTGCAACCGACTTATCTTCAAACCAGCCATGATGCCTGAATTCTATACAAATCTTAACATCTCCCGGAATTTCATTCACGAATTTCTCCAGATCACCGAAGCTTTTTGGGGCAAAGTTTGGAGGAAGCTGGAGAAATGTCGTACCGAGGTTTTCTTCAAATAGCGCTATAGCATCATAGAAAGAAATCGTAGAATCATATGCATTCCTTAATCTTTGGAAATGGGTTATCCCTTGCGGGAATTTCGGACTAAACAAGAAATTCTTATCCACTTTACTTTTCCAATCGAGGATAGTTTTTGAAGTTGGAATACGGTAATGCGTCGCGTTTAACTCAATAGCGTCGAAATTTTTGGCATAAATACTGAAAAAATCTTTCTCTTTGGTCCCCTGAGGATACACCTGCCCTATCCAGTCTTTACGGCCCCATTTGGCACAACCGACATGTATTTTAGCCCCTTTGGCTGGTTTGTTTTTCAGCTCTTTAAAGAGCTGCACCGTTTGCCATGCATCAGGTGGTAATGTGAAATCTATATTATCAATATTATCAAGCTTCCCGAAGTCCATATTCCAAAGATGGATAGAAATGAGGATAAATCCAAATTTTTAAGCTTAACAGCTTACACTCTTAATCACGGGAGTAATATTGCGTCAGAAATAAATTTTATATAAATATTTGCGATATTTGAAATATAACCCCAATAATTAATAAAAATGAAATCCAAAACCCTGGCCATTCTTCTATTACTAATTACCTGTAACTCCTATTTGTTCGCCCAATTAAAAGGTATATATACAGTAAACCCTGCAGCTTCAGCCTCGGCAACCAATTATAAGGATATATTGTCAGCAGTTCAGGATCTCGATTCGGGGAAACGGTCTGATGGGTATAAAGCAAACGGCCCCGGCATCAGTAGTGCCGTAACCATCGAAATCGAGGACGGAATTTACTATACGCACCTCCATCTATCGGCTGTATCCGGCACATCAGCAGTAAATACACTTAGTTTTACATCTAAATCTAAAGACAGTAGCAAGGTAGTTCTGGCTGATTCTACTTTTGGTTATGTCTTGTTCCTTGAAAATACGGGCTATACGACTTTTAAAAACCTGAGCTTTATACAAATGGGAAGCCATAAGCTCGAGGCTATAGAAATGGGGCAGAACCTGGGCAATATTACATTAGCACATAACCAGGTAATCGGATACAACCGTGTCAGGCATGTGTCATTGTATGGAGCAAGCGATTTTACAGATGCCGCCCTGATATATATGGTAGAATGGACTTTAAATGGATCATCCAACTATACTCTTGTCACAAAGGACTCACTCATTAGCATTACTAACAATCTCATTCGAGGGGGTTTTAATGGGATTTCTGTAGGTAATGGAGCAGGATATGGTTCGTACATGAAAAGAATCAGCATCACCAATAATCTCATTGACAGTTTTGCCGGAACGGGCATAGAAGACGATGCCGATTCTACCTACATTATAGGCAACGAAATCAGTAATTCTTTTGACAAAAGACTTCAGGCAATTGGTGGTGATAGTTCTGCCGCTATTTCTTTGGGGGCACAGAATACTAATGTATTTCAGAATAAAATTTATATGCCCAAAGGAAATGGGATTATAGATTCCCGGTCGGTTAATATCAACATAGCAAATAATTTTATCTCAGCAGGAGGCCATGGCGTGGGTGTTTTTTTGTATGGCGGGGATGGTGTTTCGTTTGTTTATAACAATGTATTGATGCTGGATGGTGATACAGCTTCTTGTAGCTCGAATGCCTTTGCCATCATGTGGGAAGACGACGGAGGTGGTAAGTATAATTCTGTGGTTATTACAAATAATAACTTTGTGAACGCCACACCATACGGAAGGATCGTTTTCGGCACACCATACTGGGGATCCATATTTTATTCATATCCCACCTTTTGCGACTATAATAATTATTATTCATCCAATCCTGCAAAAGCATTTAATAATTTTCAACCTGTAAAAGCTTGCCGTTCTTATTTTAACCTTTCAAACTATTCAAAAATGACCGGCTTTGATATCCATAGCACTTTTTTGAACCCGGGATATAAATCCGCTTCAGATCTTCATGTTTCCAATACAAAACTTTATGGAAAAGGCAATCCGGACATCAACTACTACACTTATTATGTTTCAACAGATATTGATGGAAATAAAAGGCCCTCTGTGAACAGACCCACCATTGGCGCAGACGAATTGCCTGACACTACACCTCATGTATTTTGTAGCATAGGTACGCCATCGTTAAATACCCCTAATATAGTTTGCTTAGGCGTGCCAACGCAATTTGCAGATAGTTCTAAGGTTGTGAACTGTGGTAAAATAAGCAGGACATGGAATTTTAATGATGGAAGCCCGAAAGATACTTCGGCAAACCCGGTACACGTTTGCAATTGGCTTGGATATCGGAATATAGTATTGCATGTATATACTTCAGGAGGATGTGAAGACTCCGAAGTTTACCAGGTATTTTCTGATAGTACCTGTACCTGGCCAGGCGATGTAGACCGGAATAAAAAAGTGGATATCAATGACGTTTTGAAACTGGCCACACTCATTGGAAAAACCGGGAATAAAAGGCAAAAGGCCACCATGAACTGGGATGCACAATTCTGTTACGACTGGCCATATTTTTATACCAATGGCACTTCAGACAATTATAAACAGTTTGATTGCAACGGAGATGGTACTGTGGATTCACTTGATTTGAAGGCTATATCTTTAAATTTTTCAAAGTCCCATTTAAAAACTGATGCCATAGAGACTGGAGACTCAACATTAGATCGTAAACTTCATTTTGTTTTCTCCAAAACCAGCTATAAAACGGGTGATACTTTAAAGGCTGATATTGTTTTGGATGGTTATAAAGATTCTATGCAAAATTATATAGCCGGAATTGGTGCTGTATTTGGTTATAACCCTGAATATATTGATTCAAACAGCTTTAAACTAAATTTTAACAAGAGTTGGCTGGATACTGCAGGACCACGTATGATTGGTTTCGTTCATACCGATTTTTCTTCCGGAAATCTATACTTTGTAAATACAAGGATAGACTACTCACAAAGAACCGGGCATGGTAAAATTGGTGAGATGAGTTTTGTAATTCCTGAATCTGCAAAAACAGGGTATCTGAAATTGACCGGCATTAATTCTTCTATTTCCAATGGATCTCAGCATATGGCTTATCTTCAATCAGATTCAGTAAAAATCATCTCTAATTCAGGTATTAATGAAAACAATACTCACGAAAACATATTCAAAGTTTTTCCTAATCCTACGCATAATACGGTAAGTATTATCTCAAATAATACAGGAAAATTCAGTTATTCGCTCATGGACATAAATGGCAAAATACTTGTTTCGGGATTTATGGAAAATAATGGCAACATCAATCTTTCTCCTTTTCCCCAGGCGGTATATGTGTTAAAGATCAATGGTTCGAACGAAGTTTTTGTAACCCTGATAGAAAAATATTGAGCAGAATTTAAAAGAAATATCAGTGACGGTCACGCCCTTCTTCCTCTTCCACAAAGGCGTATAAATTAAAATTACCTGCCTTCATTTCGGCTTTAATATCTTCTGCCAGCTTTTTCCGGTCTATATCTTTCATACGACCTGATTGAATAAGCTGATAGGCTTTTTCTGCCATCAAATATATTTTTCTTGATGAGGTGTGATCACTTTTCTGATGTGCCTCTATAGCTTCGGCCAGCGCTTCTATACCGGTGTTTTCTGAAGCTATTGTTGCAATGATAGGTGGATTCCAGGAGGATGCCGGTTTTTGGTGCAATATCTTGGCGAGATTGGCTTTAAAAAGATCACTACCCGGCCGGTCTGCTTTGTTTACGACAAAGATATCCGCGATCTCCATAATACCCGATTTCATATTCTGGATATCATCACCGGCCTCTGGAACCAGGACAAGCACAGTAGTATCTGCAATGCCCGCTATCTCAATTTCCGACTGCCCCACCCCTACTGTTTCAATAAAGATAATATCAAATCCGGCTGCCTTAAGTATATCCGTTATTTCAATCGTTTTGGCCGATACGCCACCAAGCGACCCTCTAGTAGCCAAAGAACGAATAAACACGTTAGGATTGGTATAGTGCTGTGCCATACGTATCCTATCCCCTAGCAATGCACCCATATTGAATGGCGAAGTAGGATCTACTGCAAGTACGGCAATTTTTAAGCCTTTGGATAAATAGTATTGCACCAGTCCGTTAACAAGGGTACTTTTACCGGCACCGGGAGGACCTGTTATACCAACAACCGGAGTTTTATCGCGTTGCAAAAGCGAAGCAAGCCATTGCCTGCTGCCATCTGCATTATTTTCAACCCGTGTGATGACACGGGCAAGACTTTTAGGATCGGATAGATCTATGTCTTTCCATACAGGGCTTATTTCAGCCATTTTGAAGCAAATGCGTTGGTAAAATTAATAAGCCTTTAGAAGAACCGAAGAACGAACATCCTCAAGCCATGCACCGGGGGCGCATTTCTTGCAGATCTTTTCTCGCAGTACCTCCTTAAATGCCTTCTCTGCTTCAAACTTTTCAATGCATCCCCCACAGTTTTCCAGGTGTACACGTATTTCCTGAATCGTTTCTTCAGGTAACTCGTCATCTACCAGGAGCTGCAGGTTTGCTGCTACTTCGTTGCAATCCATCTCTGTAAAATTTGTTTATGAATGATAACCTCTCTTTTCTGCATAATCTTTCAGTTGTTCTTTCAGCATGTTCCGAGCCCTGTGCAATCTGCTTCTGACTGTTCCAATGGGCACATCGATGATCCTGGCAATCTCATCATATTTAAATCCTTCCACATCACAAAGAAGAATAATTAACCTATAATCTACCGGCAGGGCATTTACCGCTTTGGTGATCTCATCCCCTACCAGGTTTTTGTAAACCTCCTGCCTGAGGTCTACATTCTGCATTTCATCTTCGCTGTCGTCAACCTGCTGGTAGGTTTCTTCAAACTCTACCCGTTGGGGTGCCTTGCTTTTCTTCCGGTACTCATTTATGAAGGTATTCTTGAGAATCCTGATCAGCCAGGCCTTCGCATTGGTACCTTTTTCATAATAATTTATAAACTTATATGCTCTTAAATAAGTCTCCTGTAGCAGGTCCTTTGCCACTTCTTCATCGTTTTGCAGGTATGTTGCAAAATTGTACAACGAATCAAAATGGGGCAAAAATTCTTTTTCAAACAGCTCGTCTTTCTCTTTTTTACTAAGTTCGTGCCTCATTAACAATGGATTTATTTTCTGTGCCGCAACTCTCAAAGGTAAAAATATTTTGCTTTCAGCTGTCATCATAACAAAGAACGAGGCGAAAAATGTTGCAATATGCATCGAATCTCTTTTAGGGATTGTGGATGAAATTGTTGTAATCGACTCATTTTCAACAGATGAAACCAAAGAAATTTGTTTGAAATATGGCGCATTATTTTTACAGAGAGCATGGACCGGCTATTCCGAAGCCAAGAACTTCGGGAATGATAAGGCTGCAAACGACTGGATATTATCCATTGATGCCGATGAAGCGCTCTCGTCTGAACTCCGCAACAGTATCCTGGAAATCAAAAAAACCAGTCCGCAGAATTATTTTTATTCCTTCAACCGGCTCACCAATTATTGCGGACAATGGATCAGGCATGGGGGCTGGTACCCCGATACCAAACTGAGACTTTTTGACCGTCACATTGCCAGGTGGGAAGGCGATTATGCGCATGAACGACTTGTGTATGGCGACAATATAAAACCTGTAAAACTCAAAGGCGATCTTCTTCATTATTCTTTCAATAGCATCGAGCAGCATGTCGAAAAAGTAAACAATTATAGCAGCCTCATTGCCGCCGAGCGACTGTCGAAAGGCAGAACAGGATCCGCTTTCAAAATGATCTTTGGCCCGATAGCCACCTTCATAAAGTTCTACATTATCAAAGCCGGTTTCCTCGATGGCCGCAACGGGTTTATTATTGCTGTAATCTCGGCGTATGATAACTTCCTGAGAAGTGCCAAACAATTGGGCAATTAGGCAATAAGACAATTTGAAAATTGGCTGGCGCATGATGCCGGTGATCAAAAAAAGTTGAACAAAGTGCGACATATCGTTCATATATTTCAGCATTTTTCCCGTTTTTAATTTTAGTAACCTATAGATAATGAGCCATCTGAAAATTCATATGGGTGTACATTTTCCCGTTTTTTCTTTAATATTTTTGATAAAATATTAATAATGAACACTCTAAGTGTTCGTTTGGGTGTACATTTTGCACCAATTGTATACAGTTTGTATTCCTTATTCTCGTAAAATATTTAATATCAATTATTTGAGTGAACATAATATAAGGCGTAAGGGATAAGGCGTAAGGCGTAAGTGGCTGACGCATGATTTTCTTGTGTAAGCCAATTCGTAATTCGTAATTGCTATCGCGAGACTTCGTGTTCATAATTCGTAATTGTTTTTAAGTACATATATAGCGAACTGCCCAAGTGGGTGGATGAATTTGAAAAATATTTTTTATTGCTTTATATTTCAATGCAATACAAGCGAAAATATTTTTGATTTTGTTTCACTTTTTGTCATCCGCATTCCAGTCACAGTACTGGCGATAAGTACAACTATAAGATGTTTGGGCATGTCCCTTTGTACATGTAAGTAAAGTGATTGCAGCTAAGCAAAATACAAGTGTAAAGTTTTTCATGGTTTTTGTTTTATTATTGTATGAGACAAAAGTATAATGGGATAATAAATCAGGAAATACGCATTTTTGCGTATTTTTTACTATTGCCTTGTCCTTCAATAAGCTTAGGAACCATCATTCGACAAGCTCAGGGACCGGGTAAACTTACCGATTTACTAACTTGCAAACTTTCTAACTTCTTTCCATGTCCCAAAACATCTTCATATTCAAACATTTCATAATAAAGCAGGATAAAACTGCCATGAAAGTCGGGACTGATGCGATGATTTTGGGAGCATGGGCCGGGGAACGAAGCACGGAGAGCGATGGAAGTGCGGAGAGCGATAGTGTGGAGAGCGGAGGATGGAAAAGAGTGGAGAACCAACTAAGTGCAGAGAGCGAAAGAGCGAAGAGCCAGGGCGGGGAGAGTGAAAACTATAAAATACTTGACATTGGAACAGGGACCGGGGTACTTGCATTAATACTGGCACAAAGGCTTTCTCCCCTCTCCTTGCGGAGACCTGTCCCGCCTGCCCCGACCATTTCGGGGACTTCTTCGGGAGGGATTGGGGGTGAGGCGATTGATGCTGTAGAAATTGACGAGAATTCATATAATCAGGCCAAAGAAAATATTGAAAACAGTTCCTGGAAAAACAGAATAAGAATATTCCATACATCCATACAGGATTTTGACCCCGGGCACAATGAGAAATATGACCTGATCATATCCAATCCTCCATATTTTGAGCACAACCTCAAAGCTGACAAAGAATCATCAAGATATAGAGAAAGAAGCCATTCCAGGTCTTTGAATACGCTTGGCTTTGAGGATTTATTAATTCACTCCAAAAGATTGTTGAAAGAAAATGGAAGTTTTTATGTTATCATCCCATTTGTTTCAACAGAATCAATCCTTACACAAGCCGAAAAGGAAGGATTGACATTATTTGATCGGCTGAATATCAAAAGCACAGAAAATCAGGAACCTGTCCGCTCGATTCTAGGATTAACAAAAATCAAAAGAGATATCAGAATATCCGAATTGGTGATCTATAATGATGATAAATCCTATACACAGGATTATATCAGGCTGACTGCAGATTATTATGCAAAAGACTTTTCAAAATCTAATTCTGCAGGTAAAAAATAAGTGTATTAAATGCTTATGCAATTCCGCATGGAATTAAAATTTTTGTCAATGTGCTTATTTCGCATACATTTGTCTTGGATTCAGAACCCGAAATTGATTTATTTACAACTACTGCCTTGAATTTCAAAGTGGGGATATCTGTGTCTGGATTAAAAAAACTTAAAAAGTAAACCATGGCTATCAGACATTTCTCAACAACTACCCGAAAAGAAATTGATGTTGAGCTCCAGTTAAAGGAAGGTGCAATACCCAATGATCTTTGCGGTTTTATTTTTATCAACTCGGCCGCAGGCACTGTCAATTCTAATGGGGTCCCTTTCCCGAAAAATAATGCGGACGGAACAGAAAACCAGGAATATGCAACGCCGTTGATAAATGGTGACGGAATGGTTTACCGTATCGACCTGACACAACCAGGGAAAATTCATGTGAAGACAGGGCTCATGAAACCTCCCTGTTACTATGCCGATCTGGCCACCACTTATGATAGTAAAAATGATAATCCCTATTACAAATTCCATTTTGAAAGTAATGGACTCGCCCGTTTGTCATCCACTTTGGGTACACGCAATGAATTAAATACAGCCATTACACCGGTTCGATTTAAAAATGACAATCAATACCGGCTGCTTGCCAATTTTGATGCCGGGAGGCCCTATGAATTTGATCCGAAAAACTTTTCGATGATCACGGCCATAGGCGAAAATAAAAAGTGGCATTCAGGTCTTCCGCCGATGCTTGTTCAGCCATTTCCTATGATACTCACTACAGCGCATCCCGTTTTTGACCCGGATACCGAGGAACTTTTTACAGTCAATTTTACCAAAGATCTTGAAGGACTAATGGCGCCTACAACAATAATGGGTGATCTTTTCAAAGACCTTGACTGGCTCAAATCAGAACTTAAAAAGCTCATCGACGATGTTAAAGATCTAAGACCGGAAGAGCAGCGAACCCGGCTGGGTCGTTTTTTAGGAACAGCTCATTTAAATGCACCAAATGCCAATAAAACCTGGTTCCAGAAATTAATGAACCTGATAAAACGGATTTTTCACAAATGGTATTATAAACACATCAGTAATACCGATGATATATATGTTATAAAATGGAACGGAACAAAAGAATTGCATCGATGGAGAATTGTGGATGAAAACGGCAAAGGCATCCTCATCCAGCACAATATGCACCAGCTTTCATTGTCACGCGATTACCTGATCCTGGGTGATACTAATTTTAAATTTACCCTTGACGGGATGATGAATTTCCCTTTTGTAAATGATGCCGAAATCGATAGGTTTACCAGGGAACTTCTCACTGGACCCATGAATGATTACAGCAGTTTTTATATTGTAAAAAGAGCCGACCTTGTTCCGGGTGTAGAAACAGTAAAGGCCGTAAAAGCTGTATTGCCGGAAGAAACCGTTCACTTTTCTGCTAACTATGACAACCCCGATAATCTCATCACCCTTCATACGGCGCACAATTGCAGTGCTTGTGCCGCAGAATGGCTCAGGACTTATGACATAAGACAGGTTGAACCCAATATACCCATGGATGAAGAATTTCTCGGATTGGTATCTATGGGAGAAGTAGATATCAGCAAGATTGGCAAGGTAGTGCTCAATCCAGAAACTGGCGCATTGCTGGAGCCTGAGTCTGTCTTTTTAGAACTCACCGGAGACCTCGATGCCAAAGACCCGGGGCCCCATACATGGTCTGTGGGTTTATATACTTATAACAACATGCTGAGTTCGGATTGCAACGTTGCTAAAATAGAATATGTTTACTGGCAGGCCTATGGTCTT
>JABDBQ010000043.1 GCA_013288555.1 Bacteroidota bacterium
TCGTTCTTATGAGGGAAAAATTGCGAAATATAATGCTGATTTGACAACTTTATGAAAGTTGTCAAAGTTTTCTTTATTACGTTTTTTTATTGCTTTTGAGGATATAAATTCCGTAATTGCAATAAAATAATGAAAACATGAAAAATAGCATATTTACATTATTTATTGTATTAATCGTGTTTTCCTTAACAGGTTGTGCATTGACGGAAGGACACCTGAACATGCCACTGGCCGGAAATAAAGGCGAAGGTAAAGCAAGCCTATTAGCTGGAATAGATGGAATTGGGCTTTATGCTTCATATTGCATAGATAGTCATTTGGTTGTATTAGCAAACGCTTCTACGAGTCAAACTCATACAGATGGTCCACCAATTGTATTTACAAATGGTGACATCGGCGCTGGCTATTACCAGAAAATCTCAAAATATGGTCGTTTTGAGGTATTAGGAGGTGGGGGCTATGGGAGTATGTCCTGTGATGGAGTCACTTATCAAGAAAGTAATTTTAATAATTATCAGCAAATAAGTGTACAAGGCAACATGATTCATTTTTTCGGTCAGGCTGATATCGGGATGGTCACAGAAAATATTGAACTTGGTTTTGGGCTTCGGGTTAGCAATCTCAATTTCAGCGGAAATTCTTCGTATACGAATATGGACAGTGGCAAGGTTCTTAATAAAATGGCTTATCAAATCGAAGGAAGTCCTCTGTATTTTGAACCATGCTTTATGTTGGCAGTTGGGGTTAGTAGTGTTAAACTACATTTGAGTGTTGGAGGATCATTTGCATTAAACAGCATTGATAACCTTAGTTTATATGGACTCTACTCTCCAACATTTTATGTAACAACCGGAATAACAGTCAACATATTCAGGCAATTATAGCACACATTATGCGTTATTTTTTATTTTTAATAACTATGATTTTATTAACTGGATGTGCGGTCCAACCTTACCTATATCTTCCTGATAACCCGAACATGCCACTTGCATCGAATAAAGGAGAAATAAAAGGCAACTTGGCTTTGGGAACTGATGGAGGTGAAATACAAGGTTCATATTGTATTGACAGCCATGTTGTTGTTTGTGCCAATATTTCCTATTCATATATTATAGCATATAAAGCAGGAGCGCCCGCTGATTATCCACCAAATAAAATGGGGAATTATATTGGAGATATTTCTTCCGGATACTACACTAAAATATCCCACCATGGCCGATTTGAATTACTTGGAGGAGCGGGTTATGGATATACAAATTCGTATGCTCACAATATTTGGGAAGGGTTATCTAATGACCCGCTCGTGATAGCAAACTGCCGGTTTGCGCATTTATTTGCACAAGCTGATATCGGGGTTGTAAAAAGGAATATTGATTTTGGTTTCGGTATCAGATTAAGTGATCTCTTAACCAGTGGAACTGCATCATTTTCCACCTTTGATAAAGGCAATCTGGTATCAACTACTAATGGGACATTAAATGGTTCCGCAGCATTTTTAGAACCATGTATCATGCTCTCATTTGGGGCGGACAAAATTAAATTGAAATTAAGCGCTGGATTTTCTGCAAGGATATCGGGGCATGAGTTTCCGATATTGGAAAATTTTGATTACGGAAGTTCTTACGATCCTTTATTTGCTTCGGCTGGCCTGGAAATCAATCTATTCAGAAAATAATTTTCGATATGTTCCAATTTTTTAAAAACTGGAACATCTACCTTCATTCCCCAAAAACTTCCGACCCTGCTTTAATCTTAATTTTTTCCATGGGTCTCAGGAGATCTTCCTTGCTGTTTGGCCTGTCGCTTCCATACCATGCAAAACCGGGAAGCCTTGCTTCATAGGGATTTACATCTTTCATGGGGATCATGTTGGCATCGGGGTCTTTGATAAAATTGATGCGGGTTATCTTCCTGTTTTTCACATGGATCACAATATCGCTTGATACAATTTTATTCATCCCAACAAACGCCTTTTTTTCATCGCGTACATAATACATGCTTTCAGAATTTCCGTCTACATCTATACGGTACAATTCATTCATTGAGAAGAACCCTGTCATGTTGCGGCCTTTGATCTGGCTATACCTTACACTGTCTTCCTGGCTTGCAAGAAAGGCATCCTGGTAGATATATACTTTATCAATTTTATTATGAATGGTATGGATCAAAATTCTTTTTCCCGAGGCCTGGTTGTTATCGAACCACATCACCGGTTTGGTGCGCATATCGAGGGTAGAATCTACCGCTGAATACACCATAGAATCGGCCGAAGCCTGGAACCCTTTGTTATATACTTTCGCGTGGTAAAATCCTTTGATAATCCTGTATTTTCCGGTGCTGTCGTACATGGCCCAGATGGTATCTGAAGTCATAAATATCGAATCTTTTTTCAGGCCTTTGGTTACAAAAACCTGGTCGGTAATAAAGGTCTTTTTAATATTGCCGTAATGCTCGGCATATTGCCCGGTAATGATCAGTTTTTCAGTCGTATCTATCAGTCGCACATTGTACAGCGCTCTGCCGAATCCGTTTTTCCGGTCATAGAACATGCTATCGCCATACAGCAGTTGCTTATCCGTTTCCAGGTAGGCATTTTTGCCGAATTTTGCCTTGTTGGTGACGGTATTATACCATCCTCTTTCGCAATAGATAAAATCCTTATCGCCTTTGATGGTTGTTGGTCCGTGAAATATTGATTTATGGGAAATGATATTGTACTGAAGTGTATCGCATTTCATCACGAATTTCGGATTTATCAGCACCACGTTTTTCTTAAAAAACATGTCTCTTGTTTCTGAAAAATAATACCCGATAACACTGGTCAGTTTGTTCTGTTCATCAACAATATTTCCGCCTGTTGTGTACAATGCTTCTTTATTGGCAAAATCATAATCAAGTCTTTCGGTAGTGAGCGTCATCTGCCTGTCGGTCATTTTAACATGTTGTTGCATGATGGCATATTTTGTCTGACCATTATAATTAAGAAGTTCCCCATAAATATGCAATGTATCATTCTGATTGATATCAATATGCCCGTAAGCTTCAAGGGCATTTCTCACGGAATACAGTATGGCACTGTCACAGTGCATGGTCACGTCATTTTGTTTGAAAACGACAGCGCCATTAAGCCGCTGGATGTCTTCTCCATTTTTGCGTTCTGCATGCAGGTTGTTGGCATGAAGGATGTCTATTTTGCTGGTACCCTGGGCCAGAAGAGATGAAGAATTCAGGATTAAAACCAAGAAACCCAACATAAAAATCAGTCTTGCCGCAAAATGGTTCATGCCGATTTTGGTGCACGGATGTCCGGAGACATGCTGATGGTTTTCAATATGATTAGTCAAGTTTTTCTATTTCAGCCATCGGATGAAAAAACCAGATGCGTTTTGATTGCAACTCAGTGCATTTGTACCTTTTACGAAGTTTAGACTCCTTAAGGAAAACTTTACCGTTGCGCCATTTGAAATGACTTCCCAGTGGCAATGATTCCAATACCATGAGGCCATTGCTTTCGGGATTGTATTTTTTCAAGGCCTGAAACAAGCCATGGTCGGAGCAGCTCGAGGCCGTAGGTCCGTTGATATGTTCGAGCAGGCTTTTGTAAACATCTGCAGGCAGGTAGTCAAGACTTATAAAGGGAACAAGAATCTGGGCGTATATATTTTTCCATTCCGTGCCATGCGGTTTTGCACGATTCTTATATTGTTCGTAGGCATACATGTGTGCAATTTCATGCAACAATGTTACCAGAAAAGCATAAGGGTTCAGGTCGTTGTTGATGGTGATCTGGTGCTGGAACCTGTGATTTTTCAAAGGACGATAATCCCCGAATTTGCTTTTACGAGCCGCTTTTAGTTTGATTAGAACAGAATGACCTTCAAGAAGTTCTGGAAACAAGGAGGAGGTACCTGCCGGAAGAAACCGGTCAAGCGCTGCATATAAAGTTTTGTTTTCTTTTATGGTATTGTTCGTGATCACTGGTACAAATTTCGTAAAATCTTATCAAAATAAATGGGTGCCTGCCGGCAGCAGCTGGTATATAAGCAGGCTGAAGATATAGGCCGCACCGGTCATATAGAACAGCTGTACGAGTGTCCATTTTAATGACCCTGTCTCTTTGTAAGTAACGGCCAGGGTACTCATACATTGCATGGCGAAGGCATAAAATATGAGCAATGAAAATATGGTGGCAAAAGAGTAGGTTTTTTGATGGGTGACCGGGTCGCGCGATTTCATCATGTTGGCACGGAGCTGGTTAAAATCAGAGCCTTCCCCTTCAAGCCCATATAAAGTAGAAATAGTTCCTACAAATACTTCACGGGCTGCAAATGAAGTGATTAGCGCTATACCGATTTTCCAGTCGTATCCCAGTGGGCGGATTATCGGTTCAATAGCTTTGCCCAGATCGCCGGCAAAAGAATTCTGGAGTTTATCTGTTTTTTCCTGCAGGGCGAAGGCATGTTTTTGTGCCTCGTTTTCGGGTTTCATGGCTGCATATTTGTCTTCCACTTTTTTGAATGCTCCCGGAGGACCATAAGATGCCAGGAACCAGAGAATGATAGATATAGCTACAATGATTTTTCCGGCCTGGAACAGGAATGCCTTGACTTTATTCACAACTGTAATGCCCACCGTATTCAGGTTTGGCAGCCGGTATACAGGCAATTCCAGGATAAAATATTGTTTTATTTTGCTTTTGATGATAAGTTTAAACACAGTAGCAGCAGCGATAGCAGCCAGGAAACCAAGAACATACAAGCCCATAAGAGCCAGACCCTGAAGGTTTAATATACCAAGAACGGTTTTGGAAGGTACGGCCAGCCCAACAAGTAAGATGTACACAGGTAGCCTTGCCGAGCAACTCATTAATGGTGTGACCAGAATGGTGATCAGTCTTGATTTTTTGTTTTCGATATTTCGGGTAGCCATGATAGCCGGTACTGCGCAGGCCGTGCCGCTGATAAGAGGGACAACCGATTTGCCATTCAGCCCGAAACGCCGCATGGTGCGGTCCATAATAAATGCCACCCGGGCCAGATACCCCGTATCTTCCATAATGGCAATAAACATTGATAAAAAAGCAATTTGGGGAATAAAGACCAGGATGCCGCTAAGGCCGGGCAGAATGCCATTGCTTACCAGATCGTTAAGCGCTCCTCCGGGTATGGCCTGTTCCAGTCTTTCAGACAGCCAGTTGAAGCAGGCGATGATGGCTTTCATCGGATAATCTGCCAGGCTGAAAAGGGATTGGAATATCAGGAATAATACGGCAAAAAATATGATATAACCCCAGAATTTATGGGTTAGAATAGCATCAATTTTTTCCTGTCTTCTTTTAAAAGCTGAAGTGTCGGCTTCTTTTATGCATCCTGATAGTATAGCTGAAATAAGTTTGTACCGGTTCAAAAGATCATCTCTCTGGCGGGTTCCCGAATCAAAAAGGTTATTGCTCCTGAATTTGTCGAGAGCCGCTTTATGATCCGGTTTCGTCACTTTATTCGTAAAGCCGTGATGCAAATGAAGCAGTGCATTATACTTTGTTGAAACGCCCAGTGAATTTTGCAGTACCGCCAGATCTTCAATCTCAGTTTGTCCGTCAAATGTGAATGATTGTGTCGAAATTTTACCACCCAATGATATCTGGTGCAGTAGTTTGTCTATGCCTATATTCTTTCGTGCGCTGATCGGAACTATGGGCAGGCCCAGTTTTTCTTCCATGCAGGCGATATCAATCTGCACGCCCTTGGCTTTCGCCTGGTCTATCATATTCAGGGCAAGTATGATGGGTATTTTCAGGTCTATGAGCTGGGATAGCAGTACCAGATTGCGCTTGAGGTTAGATGCGTCTGCAATAAACAATACCAGATCCGGGCGTTGCGGATGCGCAGGGTCTATCAGGACTTTAAAGGGTATCGTTTCGTCGAGTGATTTTGGGAAGAGGCTATAGGAACCCGGAAGATCTGTAAGCTCTGCCATTGTACCATCTTCAAGCGCAAAAAAACCGGTACTTTTTTCAATGGTAACCCCCGGAAAGTTTCCAACTTTTTGTTTCAGTCCCGTAAGTGCATTGAAAAGCGTAGATTTCCCTGTATTGGGATTGCCGATGAGAGCGATATGAATTTTGCGGCTCAATTTTCAATCTGTTTTACACGAATAGAGCGTGCTTCTGACCTCCTGAGCGCAATAAGATTGCCTGAAACTTCTATGGCTATAGGGTCTTTGTGAATGGCTGTCATACGTACCAATACTTTTTCACCGGGCAGGCAGCCCATTTCTATGAGTTTGATGGAAATATTGGTATCAAGAATCTCAACAATAACAGCTCTGCCACCGGATTTCAGTTTGTCAAGCGTTATAAATTCCTCGTCATTATTTAGAACCATTCTAAATACAAAGTTACGGTTAAAGGCTCAAACGGCATAAAAAAACAAAAATAATTCTTTCATGTGTTCAAATCGTTCGCCACATTAAGAAATTATTATTATCTTTACAGGATTAAATCAGCTCGAATGGGTAATAGGTTTTTAACAAAGCAGATTTAGTGAGGTAAATATTAATTTTTAAGTTTTTGGTGGTATCAGTTACTGATGCTTGTGATGAATATTGATGTAGTAAAATAAATCGGGAAACTGTTTCACTCAAATGGCTTTCGAAGGTTTATGTAATGATTTCAGGCAGAAAATTGTTAAGTAATGGTAACAGGTAATTATTATCATTTGAGAGGTTTATAAAATTCACTCCCGGTATATATTATGTTTAAGCATAAATGTAAAATTTATATCTCCGTTCTGGCATTATCATGTTTAATGGGTTTGTCCCCTGAGAGCGCTAAGGCACAGTGCGGCAATATAAATTTTAAAGCAAGCAACCCTACAAAGAGCTGCCCGTTGTTAATCGTAAATTTTAATGCAACGGGAACCTCTTCTGCGGCAGGAACCATATTTCAATGGGATTTTGGCAATGGCTATGTGAAAGGTTTAGATACCATCACAAAAGGATTTTCCACGCCGGGGCAATATACGGTCAAAATGCTGGCCACATTATCGGGAGCCAATGCTCCATGTCCTGTTATTCAAAAAGACACATTCATAACTGTTTTGCCCGTACCCGTTCTTAACGTGAGTGCCAGTACCGGTTTTACAGATTGTAATTTTATTAAAAACAAAAAGATAACTTTTACCGATAACACACCCGGAATTGTGAGCAGGTCCTGGACCATTAATGGATTCAATGATACCGCAAAAAGTTTTACAGACAGTTTTCAAACGCCCGCAAATTATCCCATATATCTTAAGTCTAAAAATAAATTCAATTGTTCAAACTTTGCACTTGACACACTGCATTTGCTTGATTCCATACCGGTAGATATATGCGCGTCATTTACAGTAACAAAATCCAATACCACGGGTACTTTTACCCCGGGCGTAGGGAATACACATGGCGCAACCATTACAAGTTATAAATGGTCATTCCCGGGTGGCAGCCCTTCTTCCTCAAATAGAGAATTCCCGCCACAGGTAACCTACCCGGATATCACTAAAAAATATGATGTCAGTCTGACCATTACTTCAAGTACAGGATGTACCTATACCATATTACGTAAAGGATTTGTAAGCCCTTTTTTAACGCCTTTATTCCAGACGGTTTGTGCAACAGGTTTTACTGTATATACAGATGTGTCAGACGGCAACAGGGTTGGGTATAATTATAATTTTCCGAATGGCAATTTCGCACCACTACCCGCGGGTGACCCCAATCCAACATATGGTGTTTTGTCCTATAATAGTGGAGGAAGTTATGGAGCAACTATCAGTTATTCTTATAATCCTGGTCTGGGCTGCTTAATTACGGTTGACTATCGAACTTTTGTTACAGCCCTTGGGCCAAGAGTAGGTTTTTCATCTACAGACAACCAGATATGCAATCCGAATGATACCGTTCATTTTATCAACAGCTCTGATACCACACTTGCCAAAAATGTACTGTACACCTGGTATTTTTTTGATTCTACCAGCAAAAAACTTCTACCTACAAATAACAAAATCGGACCGACTTCTAATTACGATACTTCTTATATTCCCGGCCAAAAAGGGAAATTTGGGGTTTCGTTAATTGCCAGAAGTTCTAATGGATGTTATGATTCAGTTGGTTATCCTGATTTTATCATATCAGCCAAACCAAAGGCAGATTTTGATTCTATAAAAAACCCCTTGTACTGTCTTGGAACTACTGCGAGCCTGATATCCAAGGTGACGCCCCCGGAAGGAGGAACAGTCAATTATAAATACAAATGGAAAATATATAATCAGGCGTCGATTGCCCCTCCGGACTCAGGTATCTCTGCGAATTTTTCATATTCTGCTGATAGCCTGGGTACTTACGATGTTTATCTGGCTGTTTCTAATGGTCACTGCACATCCGATACTATTAAACGTGCATTTTTTAAGTTTATCGGCGATATTGTTAAAACCGTAAAAATAGGCAGCAATGCCGGATGCCTGAATCCTGATTATTCTACTACTGTTAGTGTCGGCCGGCAGGAAATATATCCACCGGGGAGCCAGACTTTTTATCATTGGTTCCTGGACCCTAATTCTGAAAACAATGCATTTATACATTTCGATAATCCAGACTCTCCTTCAACGAGGGTTACTTTCACCAAAGATGGATGCTATCCCATGTTTGTCAATGTTACAACCGTTACAGATACAGATACCTGCATGAAAGTATATCCTCCGAACGGGGCGGGTGCAACCGTTTGTGTGGGGCCAGCTCTTAGTTTCGGCGTAGGGCAATTAACCTGCCCGGGTGATACTGTGGCTGTTACCAATTATTCAAAACCGGGAGATTTTGGCTTCAAATGGCACGTGATTCCAGCCGGTGATGCCGTGATTTTACCGTCGGATACATCCCGTGATATCAGCATTGTATTTAAAAAAGACACATGCTATTTTATTACATTGCAGGGATCAAGGACCGTAAATGGAACAACATGCTCCGACATAGATACATCATACCAATGTTTCCACTTGCCCAAGCCCGGTTTTTATACCAAAACGCCTAATTTATACTGTGCCCCTCAACAAACTACGTTTTTCAATACCACCCAGAATTACGCTTATGCTTCAGGATACATCTGGCGGTTTGGTAATGGAGACACCTTATTTGTCGCCGATACAGAATCCGTGTCTTATGTATATCAGAAATTTATCAAAGGGGCTTATGATGTATCCCTTACCGCTTTGAACCCATACGGATGTGATGCGACCGTCACGGAAAAAAATTCTATTGATGTGATAGGGCCGGTACCTTCATTTACAATGGATAAAAGGGTAGGATGCGATACCCTAACCGTTCATTTTACAAATACCAGCAAGAATGTTAAGAAATTCTATTTTTTAAATGGCGACAACGCTACAACGCCGGATTCTTTGAATCTCTCAACGCATCAATATACTTTCGATACATCCGGCATTAACGTCAAGGATTCTATCACTTTTACCCCTCAATTACTTTCGCGCGATGACCCAAACGGGTGTAATCCTTTTTTCCAGGATTCCGTCAAATTGTATCGGACGCCATTCGCAGGAGCTGTAACCACAAATGTCAAAGCGGGTTGCACCCCCCTCAAAGTGCAGTTTAGTGCAACAGCACAGGCAGGTAACGGTTGGCGGTGGGACTTTGACGGCGATGGTATTATTGATGATTCTACCCATCAAAATCCATACTTTGTGTACAGAAAACCAGGGATTTACAGGGCTATGGTCATTATCACGAATCATGGGCATTGCCCTTATATCGTCTACAGCGATTCCATAATAGTTGCACCGAATGCGGTACCGGGATTTATTCCTTCTCAGAAAACATTTTGCGGACAGCAGGAAATTTCTTTTCAAAACACAAGCCTGTACACAGTAAAATATGCCTTCAATTATGGGGATGGATCGCCGACGGACAGCAACAAGATGGGAGTACATAAATACTATTATGATACCCAGCGTGATACCGGTTTTGCCGCTTATTTTTATCCAAGATTGATTGCTTTTAATGCCGGCGGATGTTCCGATACATTGATTGACACCCTTACCGTTTACCGCCTGCCCATTGCAGGGTTCTCATATTCAAAACCAACGGGTTGCGCGCCGTTAAAAGTAAGTTTTTTGGACACGAGCAAGAATGATTTCGCGGCCGAATGGGATTTTGATAATGATGGTGTATTTGATGCATTTGGCAAGAGTGTGGACTGGATATATCCCTCCGGTTTATACACAGTGAAAATGAGGGCATATAATCTCCAGGGATGTGTCGATTCCATTATTAAAGTAAATCTTGTAGTAGCAAATACTACTCCGGTGGCTGATTTCAGTGTTTCAGATTCGGACGTATGCTATAAGGATAGTGTGAAATTTACCAATCTTACCGTACCATCAGATTCTGTCGTTAGCTGGTCATGGAAATTCAATGACCCTGCAGCGCCTTATGATACCAGCTCCGTAAAAAATCCCACATTTGTATTTTATCAGAAAGGATGGCATACTGTAACTCTTAAGGCAGTTGATAACCAGGGCTGTTCCAGTTTCATTGCAAAACGTGCTGTTTTTGTTGAAGATACAATTCCTCCAAAAAATACCAGCCTGCTGTATGTTTCGGTTCAGGATAGTGATGGCATACAGGTAACATATAGCAAAAGCAACCTCCAGCATTTTGATGCCTATAAAATCAACTGGATTTCAAATGGCATTCCGGTGAAGACAGATACCGTGACTTCGATTGTTGATACCATGTTTAGTTTCAGGGATACGGCTATCCATACTTCGGCATCAAGTTATTGTTTCAGCATTCAAACGCTAAACCAGTGTGGCAGAGTGTCTTTTGGTAGTTTTATCCATTGTACCATATTGCTATCGGGTACTGCCGCTGCGGGGCCTGCAAACCTGTTGAACTGGACCGCTTATTCCGGCTGGACTACAAACTGGTATTATATCTACCGGTCAGACGGCGGCGCGTACAAAAAGATTGACTCCGTGCGCGGCAATACTTTCACATGGACCGATACCAGTTTATGCGATGAGACATACAGCTATTATGTAGCCGCAAAAAATGACAGCAGCGGGTTTGTATCAAACAGCAACAGGATTGTTTTAAAAGCCAAATATGTTCACGACAATTCGCCCATGAATCTGCGATATGCCACCGTGTTGAATAACAGTGTTGTAAAAATTAAATGGGACAGTTCAACCTATAAAGGTCTTGTAGGATACCAGGTGAGTAAATATTCGAGCAATGCCGGCTGGTTGAATAATTTTGCCGTCACGAAGTCCAATAGTTATATTGATAACAAGGCATTAATTGAAGACAGCAGCTATACTTATACAGTGCGCACCATTGACAAATGCGGATACCTCGGCCCTATAAGCAATGATGGAACATCCATATTGATTAAAGCGAATGTAGCCAATGATAAAGTGTATCTGAAATGGAATAGTTATCGCAACTGGCAGGCAGGAGTACAGTACTACCAGTTGCAGGTTCAACTGAAAAGTAAAAAATTCAGGAACGTCGCAAAAGTTGCGGGAACAGACACGAGCTATGTGGATGACTCAGTTTATAAAGAGATAGACACCGCATATTGCTACAGGGTTGTTGCCGTTGAAAACGGCCCGACCCAGGACAGTAGTATTTCAAACCTGACCTGTGCCGTATTACCTTCTAGGATATTTGTACCAAATGCTTTTTCGCCCAATGGAGACAGTCTCAATGATGTCTGGAAGGTATCTGCGTTATCAGTATATAATGTTGTGGGAAGTACTCTGACACAGTTCAGCGCAAAAGTTTATAACAGATGGGGTATGCTGGTATTTGAGTCCAATGATATTTACAAAGGATGGGATGGTACTTTTAAGGGGACAAAAGCGCCTGCTGATGTGTATATTTATATCGTTTATGCAGAAGGAATTGATAGCAGGTTTATCAGATTAAACGGGAATATAACCTTAATAAGATAGTTGTTCCAAACAAATGCGGCTCTGGCCCCTTTATCGTGTGCGATTTATTTTCTGGCTGGGTATATTACAGGTACTTCTTATCTGCAATAATGCATCAGGGCAGTGCAATTCCATTGATTTTAATGCAAATGTAAAAGCAGGCTGCCCGTTGCTCGTGGTTAAGTTTAATGTGACCGGAGCCGCAACGGGTACCACCTACCTTTGGGACTTTGGCAATGGATATTTAAAAGGAGATGACACCATTACCGAGGCATTTGCCAAAACGGGGAAATATAATATAAAGTTACGCGCTACCTTATTGGGTGCAGGCTCGGCTTGTCCGGTCATTGAAAAAGACACATTTATCAATGTATATCCGGTTCCTTCACCTCAAATGAATATAAACCCGGGATTCCTGGTTTGCAATGTGAATACCGACGTTGTATTTACCGACAATACACCGGGTGGCGTCGCGAGCAGGTACTGGATCATTAATGGCGCCAAAGATACCTCAAAAACAACTGATTATACCTTTCCCGTTTCCGGGTTTAAGCCTATAAGCCTTTTTGTTATCAACCGTTACCAATGCTCGAATTCAGTAAGTAAAACACTGGAGATATATGATTCTATTCCTGTGGATATTTATGGATATTTTACGGCGTATCCCTCCTACACAAAAGCTTCATTTGCGCCATATATTGTCAATTCAGGAAACAATACCATCACCGGCTATTCCTGGTCGATGCCAGGGGCCAGTATTTCATCTTCCAACCAGGCAAACACAGCATCCGTAACGTATTCAAACATCAAAAAAAAATATGATGTATCCCTTAAAATCAATATGAGCAGCGGATGCAGTTATATCAACCATCGAAAAGGATATGTCTATCCTTTTCTGAACCCTCAATTTAAAAATGAATGTGCCCGTGTATCCTATAATGTATATGGGGACACGGGGGATGAACCCAGGCTCAATTTTAATTTTATATTCCCCGGAGCAGATCATGGTACAATATTGCCACCGCCTCCCGGGCAGGCGCCATCTTTTTACGGCACCTTAGATTATAGAAAAACAGGAAAATACCCTGCTGAATTTACTTATAAAGAAATTGGCGGCGATTCTGTTACCATCGTATATCCTGAATATATCAATATTGTGGGTCCTGCGGATAGCTTCAGTTCGAAGGATAACCAATTGTGTAAAGTTGGAGATACTGTGCACTTTATTAATGCAACTGACACAACCGATGCACCAGGTGTGCAGTACACCTGGTATATTCTTGATTCTGCAGACCAAAAGCTAATACCCTCTCACAATTATATCGGACCAACGAATAGTTATAACGCTAAATATGCGCCTGATTATAAAGGAGTTTTTGGCCTGTCGCTGGTTGCAATGAGTTCCAATGGGTGCAGGGATTCTGTAAACGTACCTGCATTTATTACCATTGTTCAGCCCAAATCTGATTTTGGCCCTATATTTCCGTTGCAGTGCTCTGGTCAATTGATTACAATTACACCAGAACCGTCACCCCCTGAAGGGGCATATAAATTCTATACATTCAAATGGGTGGTGCACAATGAAGCCAATCCTTCCATACATGATACTATTGTTACACCGGCTCCGCCGGGAGGAGAGAAATTGCTTGACAAGCCTCCGTTAGGCATCTATGATGTAAGTCTAAAAGTATCAAACGGGCATTGCAACGCAGATACTACAAAAATAGCCGTATTCAAAGTCATAGGGGATTCTACGGATGTTTTCCTGTCAAGTTATGCCGGATGCCTGCTGCCCACAGATACGATAAACGCCTGGATTGGGTCAGAACATAAGTACCCTAACGACCCCAACAATCCGCCAACCCATAAATGGGCTGTTTCTCCTACCAATGGGGTTCTGATATTAAACCCTGATTCGCTCAAAACAAAAATTGTTTTTACCCAGCCCGGTTGTTTTAATGTTTACATGAATGTGACGACCACCGTAGGGACTTATGTTTGCAATCAATCATTTACCGCTTTTAATCAAGTATGTGTGGGTGCCCAGGTTTATTATCATTCACCTTATGATCTCGGCCAAAAACTTGGTTGTCTTGGAGATCCCGTGCCATTTATTAATATTTCTGATACCAATAATGGTGTGCATGGATTCAAATGGTCTGTATTCCCTCCGGGTCAATCCATTATACTTCCTTCTGATTCGGCTTCCAATGTCAGAATAGTATTTAAAAAGGATACCTGCTATAAAGTTTTATTAACCGGTATGCGAACCATTCCGGGTGCCACCTGCACCAATCAATGGGAAGAAGGAGGCTTTTGCTACAAACCGATCATTGGTGATTTTAAGACTATTACACCCACATTGTATTGTGCTCCCGGAGCAGCAGCTTTTGAAAACCTGTCTTCAAATAATACAGCAAGTTTTATATGGAATTTTGGAGATGGTGACAGTCTGTCGGTCAATAATAAAAGCACTGTATATCATGCTTATCTAAAATTTACAAACGATAGTTACAATGTGCAACTTACTCCCTTTGATATCTATGGTTGTCCGGGAAGTCCCGTCACCAAAAATGGAATTATAAAAATTACGGGACCGGTGCCGTTGTTCACCCAGGACAGACAATCCGGTTGTGATAGTGTGACCGTTCATTTTACAAATACGAGTATTAATGTGAATAAATTTTACTTTGTAAATGGAGATGTTAATGCTCAGATTGATTCGACCGCATTGGCTCCTTATACTTATGTAATTCCAAACCCAAACCTGGATTCTTTTACCTATTATCCACGACTTCAATCCAGGACGGACCCTTTTTGCCGCCCGTTTTATACAGACTCTGTCAAGGTTTACAGAACTCCTATTGACGCGAAAATAACCCAGGATGTTACAAGAGGATGTGCCCCGCTTGTCGTGCATTTCAATGCGGTTTCGAGGCCTGCAAATGGTTGGAAATGGGATTTTTACAGCGATGGAAGCATTGAAGATTCAACCAACCAGAGCCCTGTGTTTACATACAACCACGGCGGGAAATTTATAGCCCGCCTCATCGCAAGCAACCACGGGCAATGTCCTTATGTTGTTTACAGTGATACGATCTATGTGCAGCCAAATGCTATTCCAGGATTTGCACCTTCCAAAAAGAAAATATGTGGTGCGGCAGAGATATCATTCCAAAATTTAACTACCCACGCGAAGAGTTTTGAATTTAATTATGGTGACGGTACAATTGAAGACAGCAATACCATTTCACCACATAAATATTATTTTGATCCGAGTATAGATACCGGAAATGTGATCTATTATTATCCATATATCATTGCGCATGATTCTGATGGCTGTGTAGATTCACTAACGGATACACTCTCCGCCTATGAGGTACCCATTTCCGGTTTCAATTATTCCGCACCGAAAGGATGTGATCCTCTTACTGTATATTTCAGTGATACAAGTAAATACGGTTATTCGGCCAAATGGGATTTTGAAAATACCGGGACGATTGATACCACCGGAACGCACGTGAATTTTCATTTCCCTACAGGACTTTTTACCGTAAAAATGATTGAAACTTCTATTAATGGCTGTGTCGATTCCACTGTTAAGGTAAACCTGGTAACAGTGAACCCGGTGCCGCAAGCTGATTTTTCTGTTTCGGATTCTGATATCTGTAAAATGGGTACAGTAAGTTTTAAAAACCTGACCCAGCCTGTTGATTCTGTTGTGCATTGGTACTGGAATTTTGGAGATCCGGCCGCTCCTTATGATACCAGTATTATTCAGAACCCAATATTTACATTTTATTCATTCGGGATGCACACTGTAACCCTCACAGCCACAGATAACCAGGGCTGTACAGGCACACTAGCCAAGGCAGCCGTAAACGTGGATAAAAATGTAACACCACCCAATTCAAACATGATCTATGTATCTGTCCTCGGCAAAGATTCGATCATCATTGCCTGGAATAAAAACAATATCAAGAATTTCGGGTCTTATATTATCAATCTGCTCGATTCGGGAAAAAGGAGCATGCTCGATTCTGTTGTTTCACAAAAGGATACCGTGTTTATATACCATGATTCTACCGTCAATACCTCTGCATTAAGTTATTGTTTCAGTATGCAGTCAGCAGATAAATGCGGGAATGTTTCCTATGGCAGTTTTGAACATTGCACCATACTCCTTACCGGTTCGCAGATCATCCGTCCTGCCAACCTGCTTAACTGGAGCAGTTATGACGGATGGGTACCTGACTGGTATTATATTTATCGGGCCGGGAATAACGGGATTTTTAATAGAATAGACTCCGTAAGTGAAAATGTTTTAACCTATACAGATTCAACCATTTGCGATGAAAATTATTGCTATTATATATTAGCCGTAAATAACAGCCTCAAAGTAGCATCAAAAAGCAATATTATTTGTTTTAAAGATCAATATGTAAGAGACAACACCGTCCCCAACCTGCGATATGCGACGGTACTGAATAATAATTTGATACAAATAAAATGGGACAGTTCTTCTTATAAAAACATGGCAGAATACCAGGTCGGAAAGTATTCTCAAAATGCCGGATGGACAAATAGTTATATCGTTACTAAAGCCAATGTGTTCACAGATCAGAATGTTAAAATAAACGACAGCAGCTATACCTATAGAGTGCGGACGATTGACAAATGCGGATATCCTGGTCCTGAAAGTAATATCGGGACTTCAATTTTGCTTAAACAAAATGTGAACAATGACAATGTTTCCTTAAACTGGTGCAATTATCATAACTGGCTGCCAGGGGTTCAGAATTATAAAGTTCAGATTCAATTGAAGGACAGGCAGTTTAAAACCATTGCAACGCTGTCCGGATTGGACACCAGCTACACGGATGACTCAGTATATAACGCCATTGATACGGCATATTGTTACCGGGTTATCGCTATTGAAAACGGATCGAACCCTGACAGCAGTATTTCGAATATGACCTGTGCAGTGCTTCCGACAAAATTTTTTGTGCCCAATGCCTTTTCTCCAAATGGTGATGACCTTAACGATGTATGGAAGGTGTCATCTGTTTCAGTTTACAATGTTATCGGCGATAAACTCAGGCAGTTCAGCATGAAAGTATATAACCGGTGGGGGACCCTTGTATTTGAATCGGATGATATTCAAAAAGGCTGGGACGGCACTTTTGAAGGGCAGAAAGTTGAAGCGGGAGTATATGTCTATATCATTTCGGCAACGGGAATGAACGCTAAGAATTTCAATCTCAGTGGAAATCTGACGCTGATACGATAGAAAAATTTCATGCAAAGGTCTTAAAGTGTTTCTCTAAGGTCGCAAAGTTTAAATTCGAAATTGCATTTAATTCCTTTCCTTGACACACTTTATGTTCTCGCGCCACCTTTGTGTTCTTTGCCGTTTATTTCCCCCCCGTACTCTGGGTTGGCGGTAAAAATGTCACCGGGAATTTCATATAAGTCTTCACGGGATGGCGGTGATAAATGGCCGGGTTCAGTTTCGGCATGGCTTTGATAACGCGAACGGCCTCAGCGTTAAGTCCGGGGCTAAGTCCTTTGGATACAAATACATTCGTTACAGATCCATCCATATTTACGGTCGCAGTTACAACTACCGTTCCGAAATGGCGCATCACAATTTCAATCTCCGGCGTTTTGATATTTTTCTGGATATAATCCTGGAAACTGGTATAATTTCCGCTGGCCCATGTGGGGTATTCATCCACATCGATGCTTATCTGGTTCGATTCCCCGTCCTGGCTGCCAGAAGTTGGTTTGTTCTGTAGCGTATCTTTGCTGTTGGTATTTGTTGTAACGGGAGGGGTTTCCGGAGCCGGCTTCGGCTTTTCCTCTTTTTTTTCAGCAGGAATACTGTCGGGAACCACTTTTGGCGGGATATTCGTTTTTTTAGGTGGTGGCGGCGGAGGCAGGTATTGGGGCGTTACAAATCCTTTAGGGATGGGGGCATCTATAACCACCTGGGTTTCAAAATCTTCATTATTCAGATTGCCGTTCCGGAAATAACTTAAGATAAAAGGTGCTGTAAAAACCGCGATAAAAGATCCGCAAGTGATGAAAAAAGCGATCATGAGCCTGCGTTTATATTTTTTGCGCAGCTCATAAGCCCCGTAAGATTTGTTACGGTTCTCAAAAAGGATATCTAAATCACTGTGAACTATAGCTTTTGTATTTTTCAAAATAATCCCGGCGCTGTCTTTGGTTTTATAAGCACCTCTAAAAACTCTTGTTTTATCGCCTCAACCTTAATCCTTCTCCATTTGGAGAAGGTAGGCGGTAGGTTTTTAGAGGTTACTTTTATATCAAACGAAAGTTGTGCCATTTTAGGTGTGCAAGTTAAGAAAGCTTTATGACGCTTGTTTTGCCGGCAAAGTTACAGGATGTTAGAAAGGGATGAGGTAGTATGGGGCAATTCTTATTTAATCACATTTCAAAATCAATGGGTCAGGGGGAAACTCCTAAAGGAAATGCGACAATAATATTTGCTATTCAATTATTAATTAAAAGGATATAATATCTTTGTTTTAGGCATATATAAATATTTAATTATGAAATTTTTATGCCTTCATTATCGAACAATAACCGAACTCCGGTACCAAAACAAAGCCTTGTTTTTTGAGGGAAATAAAAGGCAATTATTCCTATATTTGTATTAAAACCTCCTTACTCCTGAAATTTTTGTCACTCATGCAGCATTCTCATCACTCTAAAGTTTTTATTTTAATATGCCTCTGCCTTTCAATGGCTTTTGGTGCTACTGCCGGTAACTGGCAATGGCTGAACCCCAAACCCCAGGGCAGTGATCTGCTTTGTATGTGCCGGGCGCCCGGTACAGCCACCATCTATGCGGGAGGCACCCATAGTATTTTGCTGCGATCGGATGATTCGGGGAGCACATGGACCAGGATTCCGGTGAATTCAAATGAAGATATTACCCATATACAGTTTATCAGTGGCTCAATAGGCTATATTCTGATCGGCAGAAGCCAGATCATGAAAACCACAAATGCAGGGCAAACCTGGAAGTACTGCACCCCGTATTATGGAATCAGTTCATTTTCTTTCATAAATGAAAAATCCGGGGTAGTGGTGGGCCCGGGCGGATTTATTGCTATGACTACCGACAGCTGCAAGACCTGGCGAAAAAAGAGCACTGGCGTCACCACCGATCTGTATGCCATTCAGATGCTGAATGATACTACGTATTGTCTTACTGGCAAGGGAGGCCTTTTTATGAAAACAACGGATTCATGCAAAAGCTGGTATACTTACAATGGATCCTGGGAAGACAATACTGCTGTTGGCCTCCATTTCCTTTCAGCCGATACCGGATGTTACTGGGGATGGACAGGTATGGTGATGACTTATGACGGAGGCAAAAACTGGACCGGGACAGGAGGGTATGGATTTTTTATGATGAATGATGTGGCATTTTATGACGGATACCATGCTTATGCAGTAGGGAGCAGCTCTAATACAAGCGGGAGCGAAAGTCCCTCTTTAGCTTATATGTCAAACGGCTTAAAATTTACAATTCAATACACCCAGCAATATATGAATGCTGTGGTGACAGTAGGACTAAACACTGTTGTGGCTGTAGGACCGGATGGTACCATTATGAAAAGTAAAGACTATGGAAAAACATGGCAAAAAGTGTATAATTATGTAACCCATCAGGATTTGCATGGAATTTGTTTTAGCAGCCCGAATGTTGGATGGGCTGTTGGAGACAGTGGTACATTATTGAAAACAACAGACGGAGGACTAAACTGGAACCTGGCGAAAAGCCCAACCGGTGCGCAGCTAACGGATGTATTTTTTCTAAACAAAGATACAGGATGGATAATAGGCGGTGGTTACGTCTTTAAAACTATGGATGGTGCCAGCACATGGTCATCCGTAAGTTCAGTAGGAGATGCTGTTACAATATCTTTTGTAAATGATACACTCGGGTTTATTGGCACTAATGACGGAGTATATAGAACTACTGATGCCAAAAACTGGTCTTATATAAATTTTAATTATGGCGTTGTAATTTCTAAAATTTATTTTAAAAATGTCAACCAGGGATGGGCAGGCGGATGGGGTGGTGGATACGATGGTTTTTTTAAAGCAACAGATACAGGAAAAACATGGAGTTATATTGGTTATTCATATTATTTTGGGTTACTTTCCATGCAGTTTACTGATACACTGAATGGCTGGGGATCTATGCAGGATGGCACCCTGATAAGAACAACAAATGGTGGGAAATCCTGGCAGTCAGCACCATATACTTTAAATAATGGGTATAACAATATCCTTGGTTTATATATTGTTGGCGGCGATACGGCTATTGCAATGGAATCTGACGGCACTGGGATAATGACTACGGATACCGGTAAAAATTTGATTTATCAATATCCCAATATTGGCAAAACCATGCGTAAAATGTATTATTATAATGGGAAGCTTTGGCTTGTTGGCAGCCGGGGTGCTATTTTATCCTATGATTTCGGGAAGAACCTCGCTGCTATGCCTGTACCATATGCCGGATCTGATAAGACTGTATGTGAGGGCGATAGCTTTTACCTTGGTAAGGATTCAATTGCGGGACATTCTTACCAGTGGGTTTCGGTTCCATCAGGTTTCCATTCTACCCTAAGCAAGCCAGAGATTAATGCCAGTAAGAACACTAAGTATTTTCTTACGGAAACAATACGGGCCTCAGGCCAAACCAAAACGGATTCTGTAACCATTACAGTTATTCCTTCACCATTGGGTGACTATCAGGCGACTGTAAAGAATTGCGGTGTTGTATATTTTGCTGCAAGCCCAGCGGGTAATACCCCTGTTACGGTTACAGGCTATACCTGGGCGGGTCAGGGATCTCCTGCCAGCAATCCTCTTGGCTTTACAGGAAGTACAGGTTCTTATCAGTACAACAAGGGAGGTGTTTATTATAAATACAACCTCACAGTGAAAGGCTCGAACGGATGCAGCCATATTTATAACGATAGTGTTCAGATAAAACCATTGGCACAGATAAGCCTTCCAAAAGATACCAGCGTATGCCCCAGCAGCAGCCTGATCATCAACGCAACAGCATCTTATGCCGCCTCACCTTATACCATAACCTGGAGTACAGGGGCAACCGGCTCCAGCATCACGCAGGAAATTCTCCGGGATACCTTTTTTGCAGCTTATATCAAAGATGCAAACGGATGTACCAATTATGATTCTATGGTTGTGAAAACGAATGTTGTTCCCATTGCACAACCTGGTCAAGCGCAGACAGTTTGCAAAGGAATGAGCGATTCAATTGGTGCTAAAAGTTTAAGTGGGATTATATACCAGTGGAGTTCAAGTCCCGCAGGTTTTAGTTCAACTGTGAGTAATCCCAAAGTTAGCCCTGATACGACCACAACCTACAAATTGGTCGAAACCAATATTTATGGCTGCAAGGGGATGGATTCGGTCATCATAAATGTTAATCAACTTCCAGTTGCCAGGGTTATTTCAAATACTGCTATTTGTTCGGGAGCAAAAATATCTATTGGAGGGGCACCGGTATCAGGTTCTGCTTATTCATGGGTCAGTTCACCTTCCGGGTTTTCTTCTAAGTTGGCTAATCCTTATGTGTCGCCCGCTTCAGCCACAAGTTACACGCTTACTGAAACGGATTCAAATGGATGTGTTAGATCCAATACTGTCACCGTTAAGGTCAATGCGCTTCCTGCGGCTGCAGTCATTTCAAATACTGCTATTTGTCCAGGGAAATCAATAACCATTGGTGGAGCTACTGTACCTGGAAGTTCGTATTCATGGACAGGTTCATCAGCAGGTTTTACTTCCACATTGGCAAATCCTTCTGTTTCGCCGGCATCCACCTCAAGTTATACCCTTACAGAAACAAATGTTAATGGTTGTATAAAATCAGATTCACTAACAATTATTGTTAATTCGCTTCCGGTACCGATGGTTGTTACAGACACTACTATATGCCCCGGGGCTGCAGTTTCAATTGGTTCACCAGCAATACCGGGAAATACATATTCATGGGCAAGTTCTCCATCCGGGTTCTCTTCCACATCTGCAGACCCTGGTGTAAACCCGCTGAGCAGCACTATATATATGCTGACGGAAACGATAACAAGTACGGGATGCAGTGCGACTGATTCTGCACGAATTAACGTAAGTCCCCTTCCCGATGCATCATGGACCGTGACAAATACATCAGATAAATATTATTTTCATGTAAAAGACAGTTCATGGAGCAAAACCTCTTATACCTGGAACTTTGGAGATGGCACCGGAATACAATCAGGATACTCGGTAAATCATATTTTCAGTCATAGCAATACCTATAAGATTAAACTTAGTGTTTTCAACAGTTTAGGCTGTGTTAATAATCTGGACTCAACTGTTATTATTGCTGAAGCCGGAATGAAAGCAATCAACAATCCCGATTTATATAGCTTAAACATCTACCCCAATCCATTCACTGATAAAACATTAATTAATTTCACATTAACTGAATCATCACATGTCAAAATCAGTGTGATGGATATAAAGGGAAAAATATTATTTATTCCCGCTGATAAAGCTTTCGGCCCCGGGAAGAACGAGATCGAAATAAATGCTATAGAAGCCGGTTTGTCGCCCGGAACTTATTTTGTGAACGTGATAATTAATGATCAGTTTATCAGCAAGAAGATTATAGAGGTGAGGTAGCTGACGGAGGGGAATCTTTAAGGAAATGGTTATAATAATAAAATGAATTATTTTCATTTTTAATCGAAGTATAGAATATCTTTGTTATAGGCACAAGGGCACCTCTAAAAAGCCTGCTTTTATCGCCTCATCCTTTGTCCTTCTCCTAAAGGAGAAGGGTATAAGGTAGTTTTTAGAGATGCCTATACTTAAATATCCGATTATGAAATTTTTTACGCTTCCTTTTTTTTGGACATTAATATTCATTTTCATAATCTCTTTCAATTCATTTGCATCCAATCCTTCCCGGCCAATCGGTTCAGTACAGGCAACGGAACTCATGCACAAAAACAAAGCCCTGTTTTTTGAAGAAAACAAAGGCCAGTTGATGGATGAAAACCGCAATGTGATTAAAGATATCAAATATTATGGCCACTCCAATGGCGTATATCTCTATTGCAAACCGGGAATGATAAGCTTTGTATTCACCAAGGTTGAAAAAACAAACTCAGATGAAACTATATCTGAAGCAACAGGAACCTCAGAAGGAACAACAGAACTGTCCCTCCCGAGTACTCGGGACGGGGGTAGGGGGTGGAAAAACCGTGAAATACCGCATCCCTCCAAAATCTCCACTTCCCGCACCGATCTCGTCTTGATCAACTCCGACCCCAACGCCCAGATCACCGCCACTGACCAGCAGGAATATTATGAAAATTTTTACCTGCCTTATATGCCTGAGCAAGGTATTACTGATGTACATACCTATAAAACCATCACCTATAAATCAGTATATCCTCATATTGATATGGTTCTCCAGGCCCCGTCCGACCAGGACATCCGAGCAGGCAAAGAGCTAGCGATGGAATATTCTTTCATTGTACACCCAGGAGGAAAAGTTAGTGATATACAATTGCAATGGGATGGAGCAGAAGGTACACAGGCCCTGGAAAACGGCGGTTTTAAATTCACTAATTCCCTTGGTAGTCTCGCAGAAAGCGCCCC
>JABDBQ010000044.1 GCA_013288555.1 Bacteroidota bacterium
GATAGTGCCCAGGGAACAACTTATTATAAAGAAGATACCGCCAGCATGTTCCGGGCCTGTGTCAAAGACAGCATCATGGAAGCCATAGAGCAAATAACCAATTCGCAAGGTGTCAGAGGGTTATCTGAGGCAGAACGTATGGCATTTGGCATTCTTCAAGAAGTTTCTCGACAAGAGTATAGAATTCATTCGAAGAGAATTGCAATTTGTCGAAGTAATGATTTTGATTTGAATGAATTTGACCTACTTTTTTTGGCCTATTCTGAACAAAAAAGTAGTAAATTAAGATTAAAAAGATAATTCCCAATAAAATCACCATAATGTTAGGTTTTAAATGGTTAGAAAATTAAGTTTCAAAGTCAAATTATGTCATAAATAAAAGCTAAGATAATCCATTTTGCATTGCATATTTAACCAGTCCCGCTGTATTTTTTACCCCAAGTTTACTTAATAAATTCTTCCTATGCGTATCAACAGTATGGTGGCTAATAAACAATTTATCGGCAATCTGTGTAGTTGATAATTCCTGGACAACAAGTCTTAATACCTCAATTTCTCGTTTTGATAGATTTATTGCTGCTTGTGGAGCCGACTTTTTGCCAAAACTATCCATGAAACTTCTTTTAACTTCCTCACTATAATATTTTTCACCATTTCCCAATGAAAATATTGCGTGCGTTAATTCATCCTTCCCGGTGTTTTTTAATACATAACCATCAGCTTCAATTTCAAGTGCTTGTTCTATAAAATCCCTGGAACCATGCATGGTCAATAACAAAACCTTAATATTTGGATATTTTTCTTTAATTTTTGCAGTTGTTGTAAAACCATTCAACCTTGGCATAGTTACATCCATTAAAATTATGTCGAGGGTCATTCTATCAGCTACTTTAATTGCCTCCTCGCCATTTAATGCCTCGGCAACAATCTCGATATCATCTTCTCTTTCCAGGATTGATTTCAATCCATCTAAAAACATTTGGTGATCATCAACAATCAATATTCTTAACACTTTACTTTTATTTATTGAGAATTACAGGTTTAATCTTCAACTTAGAGGAACATTTATTATTATTGTTGAACCTTTCTCTGGAAGGGAATCAATCGTCAATTCGCCTCCAATACTTTTCATTCGTGTTTCAACATTTTTCAAGCCAATGCCGTCTGACGCGTATGCAAGCGACTTGTTAAAACCAATTCCATTGTCCTCCACAATTATGTTTAATTCTTTATCATATCTGTTTAACGACACTGTTATTTCAGAAGCCGCAGCATGCTTAAGTGCATTCCCAATTAATTCCTGAAGCGTTCTATAAATAGTTATTTCTATTTGACTATCAAACCTTTCTTCCATATGATAAGTATCAAGGTTGAATTTTATCCTGCGACTATGTTCAATGGCTATCTTCAAATCTTTGAGTGTAACTACCAGGCCTGATTTTGTTAAAGTTCCGGATGCCAAATCGTGAGCTATCTGTCTGACTTCAACAAATGCATCATCCAATAATTTTTCAGCTATTGTGGATTGTTTTATTGAAGGCCATATTTTAGACTTAATATCGGAATTAATTGCACTAAAATGTAATTTAATAGTCGATAGCAAGATACCAAGACGGTCGTGCAGATCTTCTGCAATTCTTTTCCTTTCCTGTTCCTGACCCTCAATTAATGCACTTGCAAACTTAATATCCTGTTCAGTTAGCAAAACATTGATTTTTTGGCTGTTTATTTCCTCATTTTTTTTAGCAATAAGTGAGTTAGCATTAATTTTCTGCTTGTAATTGTAAATGATAACAATAGACAATAAAAGGATAAGAATTGTGCTTACTAATAAAATATTACGCTCACGCGCCCTTTGCGCTCCAATTTCTTTTTCCGCAGCGATTTGTCTTAAATTTTTATCGGTTTCATATTTAATTTGGAGTTCCGATATTTTCTTGTTTTTCTGTTCATTAGAAAGCGTATCATTTAAATCAGAGTAGGATTTGAAATAGGAATATGCTTCTAAGTATTTTTTTTGGTTAAAATATATCTCCGCCATATTCCTATTAATCAGTAAGAGGCTTTCCCTGGCTTTGATTTTTTTCGCAGTATCCAATGCAACAAGATAATATTTTAGTGCAATATCAAATTTTCCCTGACTTTGAAACAATACACCAATATTCGCATTTACTTCTGTTATGCCTTGCTGATTACCAAGTTGAGAATGCAATTTGAGGCTTTTAATAAAATAGTTAGAAGCATCTTGATATTTATGTTTTTCTTCATAGACAGCACCAATATTATTGTATATGTTAGCCAGTTCTGCAAGGTTGTTCATATTGTTTAGTATCCTTGCGCTCTTGAAATAATAAAATAATGCACTGTCATTGCTATTCATATTTTTATGGACGTCTCCGATATTCTCATAGGCAATCGAAGTTCCTGCACTATCTTTATATGATGAATATATAAGCAGAGCTTGCCGGTAATATTTCAGGGAAGTTTGGAAATTACCTTCAATATCGTTGATAGAACCAATCCCAATATAACTTCCTGCCAAATCTCTTTTATCTGTAAATTTCTCTTTAATTCGGGCATCTTCAACGTAATAGTGTAAAGCTGAATCATACATACCGATATTTTCATATGCTATCCCAATATTATGCATAGTGCTGGCAATAGAAACAGGATCGCCAATTTTCTTTCTAATCGATAGACTTTGAGATAAATACATTAATGATTTTGCGAAATCTCCTTTGTTTTCGTACAAAACGCCTATTCTGTTTAAGCAAAATCCTTCACCTTTCTTGTACTTTAGTTTAATGCTTAATTTTAGTCCTTCGTCTACATATTGAATTGCTTTGTCAGGCTCAGAATTCTGAAGTTCGAGACCAAGTTCACACAATACTTTTACGCGATTTGTGTCCATAGGGATAGCCTTCAATTTATATTGAAGGCTATCAATCCTCTTGAGATTTTGGGCAAACAAATTATATTGAAGTATTACCAAAAGGATCATTATCAGCCATTTCATCAATAAAATATATATTCAATTATGGACATCTTGAATTCAACAAAGTCTTTGTTTTTTACTTAAGTTTCCCATCAGCATGAATACCGGCCACATATCCATGATGAAGAATAGTATGCCCTTTCACAACTGAAGTATCATGATCAAATACTCGTATATCAACAAATTCAAAATTATTTATAATATCGATGACTGGAATAGAAAATGATAAGGTATTAATGGAATTTAATGTTGAACCAGATGTTCCCAATGCGAAATAATATTTCTTGGATTGCGTATAATAATCATTCCCGCCGTCATAATCTGTTTTAATGACAGGACCAATAATTCCTGAGGCATCCTGGGAAATTGAATAACCCCTTGGGATTTTAAAGGTAACAGTTACCTGGTCAATATCTGATCCAGCATAAGTTGAGGGTAGTACACGGAAATTACTTAATTGGACATATGGTTCATAAAAATCCAACGTTGCCGTATCCATACATAAGTTTCCACCTGATACCCCAACAAAACGCGGCTGTTTTTGTGGATTGTCTTTGGAATCCTTTTTATCTCCATTGTTATTGCAACTTAAAATAGAGACACTTAAAAATATAAGTAATCCTGGGATTCTAAAGTTTGAAAAAGTTTTCATTTTTTTGTGTATTTATATATTGTTTAAATGTAAGGGCTTAGTTTTAAAAATAATATTTAGCATTAGAGAATCTGAAATATATGTAGATAAGATCGTTGCGATTAATTAAGATTATATGAAACACTTAAAAATGCACCTATGCGAAAAGCAGTTGTTGTGGGGATTTGTGCCAGTTTATTTGCGTTAGGGATATCAACACCTGTTTGATATGCTCCATTAAGAATGCTTATCTGTTTGCCTGCAATGCCAGCACTTATTACAAATCTTCTATTTTTCCCATATAACAAACTGCCCCCAAGGTAATATGAAAGATCAGTTCCATTGCTGCTAATTCCGAAAGATCCAGCCCAATTTACATCGCAACATTTTCTACAATAAACATGCATCAGAGCACCGACACTTGGCAAAAAATGAGCCGTGGGATTATCCTGAACTATACGGGTCATTCCTTTCGCTGATTTGCTTGAATCATAATGATATGTACGATCATTCAAAAAGAGATTAAAGAATATACCTCCACTAAAATCAATTTTTATGCCTCCATTTGTATTAAGTGATAATGTGTCTGAAAATGAAGTTATCCCCATTTTCTTTCCAGCGTCAGTAGGTTGAGCCATTAAAATAATTCTATATTGATCTGAATTGCATGGATGAAAACTTTCAGTAAAAGTAAAGTAATTCTGGCTATATAATGCATCGGTTTGCAGAATAGAAGTTATATTAAAGTCATATTTTGCATTGTCCATTTTAGTTTTTGAATCCTTTATTTTTTGCAAAGTTTTTGTAAGAGAGTCCGTTATGTCATTGACACTCTTGTATTTGTTTATGTCGGCTGTCAAAATATTATTCGCATTGTCATACGCCCTATTTAAATTTATGAGGAGATTTAGCAGATATGGTTGTATTTTATTAAAATGAGTCAAAGAGTCCGAGTCATAATTGTTTTTTGCAGCACATGATAGAAGATACATTTTTCGATTAGAAATAGCTTCGCCAAGACTATCTGAAGTCATAAGATAATTTTTAATGGCAGAGTCAATTCCTTTAACAGGTTTGAGCATTTCGCAACTTATATTAAAATTATTGATGGCTAAAACCATTTTTTGTATTTCACCACTTTCCATGGTTTGCGGTTTTGGAGCAATACCTTTATTACCTCTTTGAGAGAATAATTCCATATTTTGGGAGGAATTACTTGTTGATTTAATTGGCAAACCGCCAGTCGAGGTCATATTTGGTACTGATACGTTTGTGTTTGTTGGTGTTGCAAACTGCGATGGGGTACTGATGTTAAAGTTGTAGCTTTTCCCCGATAAAGAAATATTATTTAAGCCCGGGTTAATGTTTTTCACGTGGATGATTATCTGTCCACAGTTTTTAACACAGCCACAGGCGTTATTATATTGTTTCGTGTTAAAATCGTAATTAATTTCTACAGAATCTTCTGGCTTCTGGCAATGACATTTTTTTGTCGCCTTTTTTTGTGCGTTTGCTTGTATGCAACAAAATGTTAGTAATAGAATAATAAATTGTTTCATCGTTTATAATTTTTAAGGTTAATGGTACAAATTTCAAAGTATTATATTCCATTGTTAGCACCATTTATAGGGAAATGCTTGTCACTATAAGTAGTGATTTTTATGTAATTGCTGTCTAATTGGCATAAATATTTTGGAGGCTGGTACGATAAATGAATAGCAGGTTTTATCGTTGTGTATACTGTCACTACAATTTATTGATTAATAGTAATGCCGATTTCTTTTGCTTCTTTTCTTTTTCGGCACAAAAAAGAAAAGAAGTTTTCGCATAAAAAAGCCCTTCTCCCTGCCAATGCACAAGAAAAAGGGCTGTAAATGGACTTTTATGCTCCTATATCAGCTTCATTGCAAAGTCATGTACCCGGATGTGGTTTGGAATAATCTGGCCGGGATGGCTTTTCTTTAAAGCGTGGGTGCTGTGGTTGTAAAAATCCCAAAGGGTATCATTTTGGAAGTGCTCGCTTTGGTAAATTTCTCGCTTCAGTTCAGACATTTGATTTGCTGTCAGTATCCGTTCTTCAATGAACATCCGCCCTGCCAGTTCTGCCATTTGCCGTTTATCAAGTAGTTTGATCTTCATTTTCTCCTTGTCTTCTACAAGCATTTCGTATTCATATTTAGCAGACTGAATGACATTTTCCAGCAGTGCGTCAATGTCATGAAAAACATTCTTGGTATGTTTCCGCACTACCTTAATTTCTCCTCGAAACATGAGGTTTGCGCAAACGAGGACAGTTCCTCCGGTTACCAAGCCAACCGGCAAGGTTTTGTCATAGGAATTCCTGAACCCGATATTAAGGTTTATTTCCCCGTCAGAATCTGCAAGGTCATAGACCCCGAACATTTGGTTTAGTCTGTTATTGCCGCTATACCTCGTCTTTGAGATTTGAAGGTTATGCTTGTCCAGTTTCTCCTTAACCGTATTGATAAGGGTTATATGGGGAACCGGAGTATATGAAGCGGTAGATACGGGCGCTTCTGCTGTGAGTATGTCGTATTCTGTTATCATATATTTGGTATATTTGAATATTCGTATTTAAAAGTGATTAATTACGTGAAGTAATAGCCCTGCCCAGGCTAATAGGCAGGGCATTACTTTTTGGTTTAGAAATTGATTTTTGCTTCAATTTCTTTGATTTTCCCCGTGAACTCGTCCTTTAACAGGGTGGCAACCTTTTGGTTGAGATAGACGGATTTGATGACATACGATTTGCCATTTTCTGAGGCAATCGTGAGTGAGCATCTCTCATCAAGGTCACCAAATTTCATACCTTCCACCTGGAACAGGTGATTCCTGAACTTGTCCCTGTTTTCAACCAGATCAACCAAATTTTGAAGTTTGGTGATCTTCTCATCAATGGTTAAAAGGGTTGGGGTCTCATGAGCATTGCCGTTTAACTGGCCTTTCTCATTCACTTCGGTAGCTGATTTTTTTTCAGCTTCGGGGGTTTCAATTACGGCGGCTCCTCCTTGAGGTGCCTTGCCGTTGCTTCCATTTTTCATTTGTTAAATATTTAAGTGATTAATAATGATATAAAGATATGAGTTATTTAGTTGATAACCAAATATTTAATTAATTATTCTCATCTTTTTCTCTCTGAGAATCAGAAAGTTGTAAAATATTTTTGCATTGAATGTCAAGTAGTTATGTTAATTTGGCTATATAAATTCGACGCTCGAAGGTGGTGGTAATAGCACATATTTATTTGATATTTAATGTAATATATAAGGTTTGAGCAAGGGAGGCATTCTCAACGCTTAGGCGCCAAATTGCTTAGTGAAGTGAGGTATAGGCAAGGTCGGCTGATACCCATGAAGTAAACAGATTATTGGCCGTTCATGTAACCTTGACGATCCCGAACGAGCTGACTACCTTTGCCTAAGCGGTGAAAGGCCAGGGTCGAGTTGGCAGAATGGGAATAAGGAGTTAAAAGTAATAAAGCAAGTAGAAATAAAACAAAGATGCCGGATTCCCAGAGGTAAACCGGCACCTGATCCTAACTAACTAAAAGAATAGCAAATGTATTATTCTAATTCGTATTTCAAAATTTAAAACGGGATGCTTTTGCATTTTTTTCTCTGTAATCAGATAATAAAATAGCATAATTTGGCGAGACATATTATCAGAAAATGAGCTATATACAAGAGTAGTACTATCTATTCTGTAAGGCTGAAATCAAATAATTCCCTTGGGTGAACTCCTAGAGCTTTTGAAAGCACTAAAATCATGTCAAGACTGGCATTCATTTTAGCACTTTCAATACGCACAATAGTACTGCGTTCTACTTCTGCTTCTAATGCCAAATCATCCTGGGTCATACCTTGCTTCCTTCGTACCTGGCGAAAATTATTACCAAAGGCAATTGCTGTTTCTGGGTATGTAAAAAGTGTTTCCGGTAGTCGCTTTTTGAGCATGATCAAAAGTCAGACATTGTTAAGAAAATTAATGAGGCTCAAAGAGCCTCATTTTGAAAAATGTTTTTATCTTTGGCACATTGAAACTAAAACAGATAAATAAAATCATAGGTATGAAATCTCTTAAACTGCTTCCAGTCATAGTATTTGTATTAGCAACCCATGTTCTATATGCCGGAACTCCCCTTAATGATGCAGGCATCTCCACTATCATATCGCCATATGGCAATTTCTGTTCGGGCGCATTGCCAATTAGGGTTATTTTGAACACTTATGGCAGCCAGGAACTAGATTCCGTTACAATTGGATGGTCAATTAATGATTCTGTTCAAAAGAACTACAAATGGTACGGTCACATGAAAATAGATAGCAATACATTAATTATTATTGGCAGTTTCCATTTTTCAAAAGGCACCTACAACATTAAAGTATGGACAGAAAACCCCAATGGACTATTTGATTCGGTTGCCGACAATGACACTGCTGTATTGATAGCTGCCATTGGTCCCAATGCAGGCGGTAAAGACTCTATTTGTTTGGGCAACAGCGTCACGTTGGGCCTTAATCTCCTTAGTGGGGATAGCTATACCTGGACATCAAACCCACCCGGCTTTACATCAACTGATAGGCGGCCTATGGTATCCCCAAAAAAGACAACCACCTATTACCTTAAAGACTCCAATACTTCCACTCACTGTGTCATTAGAGATACCGCTATTCTATACATCAATCCTTCTCATCCTGTTTCAGCTTTTACTGTTAACCAAGCTTCACAATGCTTTGATGGTAATTCCTTTGTATTTACAGACAAAAGCGTCATTCTCGGTTCAGTTAAGTCAGATACCATCAAATCGGAATCTATTGTATCATGGGCTTGGGATTTTGGAGATAAGGGTAGCTCCAAATTGCAGAATCCGACTCATTCGTATTCAAAAGCTGGAACCTATATTGTAAAATTAAAAGTGTCAGGGATGTACGGTTGCAAAGACAGTTTAGTAAAAACAGTGATTGTCCATCCAATGCCTTCTCCTGTTATTACTGGTTCTAATTCTATTTGCATAGGAACAAATGTTATGTATCAAACGAAAGAAGATAGCGGGAGTAAGTATGATTGGTATGCCACTGGAGGCACAATAACATCGGGTATTGGCACGAATAAAATAACGATACATTGGCCGGGTAACGTAACAGGTACAGTAGATTTAACTGAAACCACCGTGTATGGTTGTATCAAAGATGCTTCACAAATGTATGTAACAGTATTAAGGCCGCAAATGGCATCATTCCAGAATGCTTGTATAGGGCAGCCATTTACCTTTTTTGATCAAAGTACAGTGCCGGTAAAATTCCTTTGGAGGTTTGGCGATGGTGATACTTCTGACGTAGAAAATCCTACACACATATATAATGCGTTAGGGAAATACACAGTTAATCTTAAAGTAACAAGCTCAAGTGGCTGTCAGGATTCTGTTTCTCAAATAATTAAAGTAAATCCATTACCGGATGCTCATTGGAAAGTGGCCTCAATACTTAGTCCATCTATCCTTTTTAAGGCAAATGATTCAACACAGGGAGTCACTGCCTATGATTGGGATTTCGGGGATGGGACAGGAGGCAGCTCAATAATAAGCAGTTATGATCCGTCTCATATCTTTCCAAAGAACAAGGCGTACCTGGTCAAATTATCGCTTACCGATAATAATGGATGCTATAACGAACAGGATTCAACCATAGACGTAAAAGTGTCAGGTATTGAGGATCCTCTTGCAGAAAGTCTCAATTTGAATATATATCCTAATCCATTTCAAAACTCCACTGTTGTGGAATATAATTTAGCTAGGAGAACAAATATCAAAATAGAACTCTTAAGCATAACAGGGATTGAAATTTATGTCGTCTCTCAAGGAATGCAATCATCTGGGGAATATCAGGTTGAGATAAGCGATAAACACTACAACTTAAGTCAAGGGATATATATTTTAAAATTCACAATGGATGGTCAGTGTGTTTCAAGAAATATTGTAAAGTTTTGAAAACGCATTGGAATTTAAGATACTTTCTGTTAATCATGACAAGCTGAATTTGAATAATTGTATTGCATAAAGATTGTGTCCTTGATGTGATGATGGCCTGCCTCGTATTCGACTTGGCAGGCTGTTGTCTATGAATAGAGTTTCTTTTTGGATAGAATTCTTCAGTTATATATAGTCACTGAAAAATTTTGAAGTACTGAAAATAAAGCCTTGCCCAACAAACAGTTACCTGAAATTGTAAATTACTCCATAATTGGCAAAGTATTGTTTGCTCGATCCTGATTGATCCAGGTTATAAAAATAATTCTGGCCCACTCTAAGTTGAATACTGAATTTACTGCTTAAAACATATGAGCTTTGCCATGCCAGTACATATTTTGAAAGATATTCTCCATTCGAAATATCGATATCTCCGTTAAGAGAATTTGACCATTTGTTTTTTATGACTCCCCCAATACTTGCGTGGTAATCGACAAAATTATTTAGCATTCCAGGCGTATTTACAATTGTGCCTGCAATGGAGATAAACGCGCCATTTTTAAACATGGCTTGCTCTGAAATAGAATAGTTGCTTGTTTTATATCCAAAACCTAAAACATTATTTTCTGTTGTAATCCACAAACAACTTGCAGTAGTATTAAATGATGCGCCTTTTAATTTAAAATTATATATCGCTGAGGCATTTTCCATAATGGAATTGGTAGTATTGTTGCTTCCCGCACTATCTTTTGAGGCTGCAGAAGTTTGGCGGTATGGACATATCGAAAAGGAAATTATTGGCAGGTGTTTAATTTTTATATTCCCTGATAACCCATAACTCTCAAAATTGGTTGTAGCCGGAGCGGTTTTAGAAAGGCTATCGGTATATGTTCTGTAAAATGCAGACAGGGTAACTATTTTCTTAAACAATGATTGATCATACTTGAATTCATATTCAGATACACCTGTTCTAATGAAAGGGGAAGCTTCAGAAATGTAGCCACTTTCAATCACGCTATAAGAGAAAAGGAATTTTGATTGAAGTTTGGGATTAGAGTATTGAGCTTTAATTGAATAGGCAGTATTGCCATCATCTTTAAATAAATCTGAAATACCTGTTAATTTAGTACTCAAGGGCAATTCGTCAGGTGTTGCACCTGAAGTGAACGACTTATTGATATCGCCAATGATCTTTACGTTCTGGAAGAATATATATTGGATTTCGCCTGTCAATACCTGATTTTTCAAATATGCTCCTCCACCTGCGGGGTCAATGTTAACTATAGAAATGGCAATATGATCCCCGGCTTCTTTGCCAAACCCTGCCTTAATGCCCGTAATAAAATCCTTCGATTGAGGTAAATTTGGATTGTATGTCAATGCATTCCCTGCAACGGCGTTAGCATATAGATTTTTGTTGCTTAAACCGACACTGCAACCGTTAACCGCTATACCTGAAAGTGACAAGTCAGAAAAATAAGGATAATTTCGTCCTATATTAAAGTGATCAACATAAGAGAATATCTTATTAAGTGTTTTATTACCAGGCATATACTTTTCCAAATCCATAAATATATCCTTCTTATCCGGCGTTTTTAAATTATTTGCTTGCTTTTGAAATCGTTCCAAAGTGCTTTCTATAACTGCCAATTTTTGCTTTAGTATATTGACTTGATTTTTAGCACTGTCAAGCGATTTGTTTTTGGTAACCATCGATGCTGCTGAATTCTGGTTAAACTGTTTCAAACTATCTTCTTCCTTCTTCAATCGATTGAAATCTTTTTTACTCTTGGAAATGCTGTCCTGTAAACTTTTGTCAGCTTTGGAAGCATCCTTTTGTACCATCGCAGATGAATCCTTTGTTTGGGATTTGTTTGGCCCCTGTAGCTGTTGTGAAGAATTATTTTTATTGAGGCTATCCGATAACTGATTTCCCATTTTGGCATCATTCCCAATATTTTTTACCGAAGGGATTACGGGCGGCTTGGTATCTTCCAGGCTTGATCCTTTTTGTTCTATTTGAGTTTCGAGACTTGAAATTTGTTTGGTCAAAAGATCTTTCTGGATCAATAGAGCTTTTTTCTCAGCCGAAGAATACTGATCAATGTTTCCAATGTCTAAGTTCTGAACTTTGAAAGCATTCAATTGGTTGTCCTTATATTTTTGGATATCAAAATTTATGCTAAATGAGTTGAGTTTGTATATTGTACTATTCTCAGTTGTTAGGAAAATATTGCTAACAATAGGTAGGTTATCTACTTGAACCCCGGGATTCAGGTACAATCTGGCATAATTAGGAGGAATCTGAGTGCTAGGGACGGCAATATTTGAGATCTGAGTTTCAAGTTTCGCACTCCCATAGAATTTAATTTTATCCGATAAATTAGTGCTTATATATTTGCCCATTGGGCTTTGCGTTTTTTTAACGCTTGAAACCTTACCAGTGTCCTGCATTAATTTTTGCAAATCGTTGTATTGTTTGGACGGTAATAAGAGACGCGTAATTTTACTTAAGGGGTTATTTGAAGAGACTCTTTTATTCAAAAAAATCTTTTTTGGGCTTTCCGCGATCCTGACATTGTTATAATATGCTTCGACATAATAGGTATAGAATTGGTTGGGCTTTAATTTGACAGGTAATTTATTGACAGATATGGAATCTGTTTTGATATCCGGAACCCATTGGAAACCTTTTAACTGCGTTATTGGCCTCCTTGCATCTCTATAGTCAGATACTTGGGCGATCATAAGATGGTATGAAATTGATTCCTTTAGTGTTTTTGGAGATTTGATATCCCAACATAGTTTAATCTGATTTTTCTTTGAGATAATGTTAGTCCTTTCACGTGTTGTCATTTTTAAGTTAAACTCAGATGTCAATCTTATGGTTTGACTGATTGAGTGTAAGTTTTCGCTTCTTAGCACAGCAAACATCCTATAATTTCCGGGAGGGAAATGGCCTGTTGCAAGGTAAAATGTTTGTATTTCTTTATCCCTGAATTCAATTTTAGAAGGATCTATACTAATATTTGTAAACCCGGAATTTACTTGTAAACGATTGAGTTTACATATAGTTATGGTGTCATTTTCACCTTTGACAAAAGTAATATCCAAATCAGCAAACCCTGCGAAGTTTGAGGTAATCAAAGCATCAAGGATTTTATGCCCAAACATGCTGTCGTTAATATTTACACTATAGTCAACGCTTACTTTATTACTTTGCCCATAATTTGTACTCGGATAAACCAAGCATATTAATACACTTATAATATAAAGGTAGGTGAGACGATTAATTGGTAGCATTAAGGACAGCTTTGAGTATTAATTGCTCGTTGAGCAACCCGCACAACAATCCCTTATATCTTGCTGCAGGCACACTGACTTAGAGGTAGTCATTGTACAACCCTTGTATACAACAGTGAGGTAGACTGTATAAGTGCCTGCACTCAAAGAACTTGTACTGTAATTTTTCAGAGATGACGTAGCGACAGTTGTATTACTCACATTCTTGATTACCCAACTATAACTGCTTCCATGGACAAATAGAGAAGTTAAACTTAATGTTGGGAACGTAGTAGAAAACTTAAATGCAGAGACTACAGATGGGCTAACAAATACATTTTTATAGAATGTTTCAACTTTGCATCCATTATTTATAACCAGCTTAATAATATTTGTACTATCAGAGAATACTTTTAAATAGGTACTTTGCGATGTGCTCATTAATTCACCGTTTACATACCATGCGTAGGACGGTGCACTGGAATATGGACAAGTAACATGAATAGAATCACTGTTACAAATACTATCCGAGCTCCGAGTAAATAGCGGTGGAGTTTCGCATAGCAGCATTGTCTTACTGGAAGTGTCAATACCACAGCCTAATCTTGTTTCCACGAGGCTCACCCTGTAATTACCTCTAACTGCATATGTATGCGTAGCTGTTGAATCACTATCATTTGCAGCCGAATACGTTCCATCACCAAAACTCCAAAAATATCTGCGGCTCGTATGGGCTGAATTATAAAAGCCATGAGCCTTATAAGTTACAGCTAAGTTTGTTGAAGATGTATCAAAACTTAAACGGGTTGACCAGTTGCATAATGTTATATTTTGTGATGAAGTACTGGAACCACAAGAACCGGTTGCAGTTAGCTTCACTGAATCTGATGTCCCAGTTCCGGGAATAATAAAAGTCGGGTTTGTTGTATAATTATAAGTATATCCTCCCACACTGCCAAAGCGCCATGTGTATGACGTGGCTGAAACGGAAGTATTCGTCATTTCAATCTGTCGCAAATATGTTTGAGCAACTGTAAAATTGGCTGAAACGGCAGGAAGTACATTAATATAGCTGATGCATGAATCGATTGCCTCAGTTCCTGTTCCTCGTAAAAAGCGCCTAACTATTTTAATCTTAGTGGCAGGATTGGCGGAAGAAAACGAATATCTAAACCAATTAGGGGCATAGGTTATGCCTGAGTATGTCGAATCCCTATGCCTTGTAAATTTTAGAACGTTATTAACATACCACCTAATCGTGTCCAAGGTTGGGTCTCCACTTATATTAGCCCTCAGGGTTAATGAATCATTTGCGCACCATGTTGTTGGTGTATTTAATCCGCATACTGCTGTTAAAGTGATGCTATCAATTCCAAGCATATAGCCAAATGTGTCGCAGATGTTAGAAAATCCATCTGGAGAAAAAGCCGCTACTTCAAGTTTTACATGGCAATTAGAGGTATTGTGCCAGGCTCCTTGTATAGAATCCCATTTATACTCATTATGATTAGATACAACAGGTTGATATTCCGTAACTTGCTGAACAATTCCTTTTTGTGGTCCGTCAAGATATGTGAATTGAAGTCGGGCACTTGGTTGCCCTTCAGAATGACTTCTGTTGAGATTTTTAACATAACATTTGAATAAATAATTTTGACCTTGATAAAGAGTAACAGAATTTGACCATATTGTGTAGTTGCCGGGATACGTGGGAATACCTGCAGCCAAAAACATTCGATAATAAGAAATCGTATCAGTATTTCGTCTAACACCGACTCCCAAATAATTTGGCAATCCACCTGGAAAATCTGTTGTAATGTTTCTGAAACAGCAAATGCACCCTCTTCCAAAATGTCCTTCACAGCCCCAGTATAGACTTGGCCCAGGGGTACAATAACTCTGAATGGCTTCGTTTGATGTCCCAATATTTGCCCCAGTGCTTTCAAAGGACCAAGAGTAGGTTGGTGTTTGTGCTATGACTTTATTTGCTTCAAAGCAAAATACTATCAATAATAGAATAATGGTTGAGTGGGTGGAATTTTTCATAATTTTAAATTATTAACAATTTATATGATTTAAATCATGTTTTCTTAACTTTCATATTTACTTTTACTTTAGATAGCAAATTTGGAAAAATAAATTGAAAAAAAATTGTTTTATAAAAAATAAGTTTTTTATCTTTGATGCCGACGCCCTAACAATTGGAAAATGAACAAATCCCTCTTCATTCCATTTTTATTAATTCAGTTGTTTTTTATTATCAACCCAATAATTGGATATTCGCAAATTCATGTTTCCTTAATATATCCATCCACCTTTCAGTTTGTCCCAAATGATTTATGGAATACAACCATCAATAACCAGGGATCGCAATCGCAAACAATATATTTGATCGGCAGTGTGAAAGATAACAGCCAAAATGTATTAATTAAAGTAACAAGTTTGCCTTTAACTGTTCCGCCGGGAATCCATTATTACACTTCTTCAACAATTAGCACTGCTAGTGTTAACTATTATAATAATACAATTCAGCAAGCCATAACTAAATCCGGGCAATTCCCTTCAGGGAGCTATGTATCATGTATTGACGCCTATAGTTATTCGAATAATACAAAACTTGATGGGTCTTGCGTTGAAAATAATGTGGAAATAATTCATCCGCCACACCTTGTTTATCCATCTGATCAACAAGTCCTTGATAATGCCTATCCTGTTCTTGAGTGGACTCCTGCTTCTCCATTAAGACCTGGGGAACAAATCAATTACCAAATAAAAGTTGTCGAACTTATAGACAGCCAACCACCAAGTGATGGCATTGCAAGGAATGAAGCATTCTATCAATCAAATGTTGGTAATACTTTGTTTTTATCTTATTCATATAATAACCTGCCATTTGATCAGAATAAAATATATGCCTGGCAGGTCACCGCTTCGATTGAGGATTATGTCATAGGAAGCAGTGAAGTCTGGAGTTTTGTTTTTAAGCCAAAACCAATTGATTCTGCAACCATTGGCCTTACTGACAACTATTTACTTTTGAATGGAAAAACAGATGGCGGCTATTACATGGCAAATGGATGTGTAAAATTCAGGATCAATGACCAGTATAATACCGGGGTTAAATTTATCAAATTGTTAACTTCTTCAAATGTTGACATTACACCTCAAACCATACCATTAAAGAGGCCATTTAATGATGACAGATATGTTGTAGACCTTCGAAATATCAATGACATTCAGGATAAGAATTATTATTTGATGCAAGTGAATACCAGAGCAGGCCAAGCATATACGATACGTTTTAAATATTCTGAGCCTGCTTCTGGACAATAAAAGAATTCGACAAACCATGAAACCTAAAATCAAAATAATTATTTCAGTTCAGTTATGCTGGGTTTTAATATCATGTTCGGGTAAATTAAGTCCGGTTGAATACATGAGATGGATGAATGATAAAAATAATCATTTGATTGTGGAACAACAATATAAGAATTTCATTTTTAGTGCCCAGTACAAAACGCCGGAATATGTTACCCTTATTGATCAAGGAACCACTGTAGTACCCGATCTTTTCAGAAAAAAAATCCAGGAATATAAGGGTCTTGAATATTACACATTTCGCATAGGATCTTTTGATGAGAAATCCGATGTCTTGAAAAATGGGTTAAACGAAAAAGATAATGAAGCTTCTAATACAAGATTAAATTATTTTTCATCAACAATTGAAAAAGATATAAAATTAACCTGTGGGAAAGATACTTTTCCATGCTCAATTTTTTTATTTGAAAGGACATATAATATGACCTCATTTAATAATTTTATCCTCGCATTTAATATTAAAAACAACGAAAATAATTGCGACAGAGTATTAGTATTTGACGACCATAATTTAGGAGCGGGGCTTATTAAATTAACCATATTAAAAAATTCAATTGATAATATTCCAAATCTCAGTCTTCTATGAAATTTTTTCGCAAAATCTTAAAGATAATAAGCGTACAGGTTCTGTTCACATTCTTGTTTGAGCTTGGTTTTCCGATGATTGCGAAGGCACTCACTAGTGGTCCTTCTCAGCCCGAAATGACCAGTTTTGAACCGGCAGGTACTTCAGATATGGTTGACCTGTCCAGTGGATCTTTTAATTACAACATACCCCTTCTTGATGTGGAAGGGTATCCTATCACCCTTTGCTACCATGGAGGGATTACGATGGATCAGGAAGCAAGTTGGGTCGGTTTAGGCTGGAACATAAACCCTGGCGCCATAAACAGAGAGATGCGTGGAATCCCGGATGATTTTAACGGCGACACTATGACAAGGCAAATGAACATTACGCCAAATGTCACGACAGGGTCTGAAATTGGGGGTGGAGCTGAACTTTTAGGCAATGAAGCGCCTTTTGGTCTCGACTTATCAGTTGGAGTAGGTGTTACTAACAATAATTATACTGGCGCAGGAATTGATCTAAATATCAATCCAAGTGCGCGCATTGGTCAAAAAGACGCTACACATTTAAATGCAGGAATTGGTCTTGATTTCAGTTCTCAAAACGGATTTGAAGTTTCACCATCTATGGGTTTAGAGTGTGTTATGGACAATGATTCAAAAACAGATTTAGGGCTAACCGTAAATGCATCATATAACACCAGGCAAGGTTTAAAAGAATTGACATTCGGGACAAACATAAGTCAACTCAACGAAACAGTATCCAAATTTGGAGCCTCAGTACCAATTGGTACACCCACTTATATACCTGAATATAGCTTACCTATGCTTAATAGTGGACTTACCTTATGGGGAAATCTTGGAGGCGAATATAATGGCATACAGGGCTATGTATACGCAAAAGGCTATTACATGTACGAACAACTCGGTACACAAACCATGCAAATACCTGCTTTTGGATATATGTATTCTGAGAATATTAAAAACGCGCCTTATGTAATTCAGGATTTTAACAGGGAAAGGGATCAAACGTTTACAAAGTCTATGCAACAATTGCCGGTTCCGAATCAAACTTATGATATTTACTCAGTGACAGGTCAGGGAATAGAAGGTATGTTTCGCCCACATAGATCTGATGTAGGAGTTGTATACGATAATTATGTCTCATCTACCAGTTCAAATAAAAATGTGGGTCTAGAACTCGGATTGGGAAATTTTTTGAAAGTAGGCCTTAACGTGGGCAATACCTGGGTAAACAGCAACAGTGGAAATTGGTCAGGAGGCTCTGCGTCAGCCCTAAGTCCATCATTAAATTTCAAAAGCAATCAATCAGTAAGTGACCCTTATTTTGAACCTTGTTATTTTAAAATGGCTGGCGAGCTAACAACAGGTGATCAAAGAATTTATACTCAGTTTAATAATACATCTGCTGCAAGAATAATATTGAGTGGAAGCAGCTCTAGTCTGGTTGCTTCTAGTACATTATTTCCATCTGATCACTCGTCTACGATTACTTTGTCTTCGACAAATTCATATTTGCATAACAGGGTCAAGAGAAACTATGGAATTCGTGTGCTAAATGCGGAAGATGCAACTTTTTCAGGATTAGATCAATCTCTCAAAACATACCCTGCGAATTATTGGGCTACTGCAAAAAGTGGCGGCAGTATTGGATATTTACCAAGGATGAGTCCTGATTCTTCTGTTAGGAGAAAACATCATGTTTCTGAAATAACAATTACAAAGCCTGATGGATCAAAGTATGTTTATGGTATCCAGGCCTATAATTTGTCTCAAAAGGATGCAACTTTTGCGGTAGCTAATCAAAGTTATTCTTTTAACGCCACTAAGAATGTTACAACTTATCATGTGGATACCACTTCACATCCGGGGTTGAATAAAGGCGATAATTCGATATATAACACAGTAAGTTACGATGGATATTATAGCAGTAATGCCCTTCCACCTTTCGCCCATTCCTACATGCTTACATCTGTACTGTCTCCGGATTATCAAGACCTGAATGGAGATGGAATAACAGATGATGATTACGGATCTGCGACACAGTTCCATTATACCAGAACGTATTACAAGGGTGGCAAAGTATATCGCTGGCGTGTACCTTACAAAGCTGCAACCGCTAACTATAACCAGGGACTGATAACCAAATCTAATGATCAGAGGGGAAGTTACACTTATGGAACAAAAGAAGTTTGGTATATGCAATCGATTGAAAGCAAAAATTACGTGGCTGAATTTGTAATCAGTAAAAGGCATGATGGCTATGGCGTTTTAGGCGAAAATGGAGGTATGGATACGAGCTTACCCTTATATAAATTGGATAGCATTAAATTGTATGCAAAGCATGACAGGATTCAACATGGAAATTCCGCAATACCTCTTAAGATAATAACCTTTGAGTATGATTATGAATTGTGTCCTTTTGTTGAAAATAATGACGGTACAACAGTTACCGTTGGTGGCGTTAACGTAAATCCAATTAAAGGAAAGCTAACCCTGAAAAAGGTATACTTTATTAATGGCAATTCAACAAAGGGCAGATTAACTCCATACCAGTTCCAATACGGAGACCCGACACATAATCCTTCAGACCCTGAAAAAACAGATACTCTTAATATATATAACCCCCGTTATAATATTGAAAAATATGACCGATGGGGCAACTATAAAAACGATGATTACCATTTATTAAAAGATTTTCAATATCCTTATGTAGATCAGGACAGCGCTTCGTACAAAGCCAATGTATTCGCAGCTGCATGGAGTATGACTAATGTTATTCTTCCATCTGGAGGATTGGTGAAAATTGATTATGAATCCAATGATTACGCATATGTTCAGAATAAACGTGCGGGGCAAATGTTCAAAATAATTGGTACGGCCAGTAATCAATCTGGTTCCATTGTTGATAATTTATCTGGCCTGTTGTATCAAAAAAATTCAGGGAATGATATCAACAATTATAATAACTATTTATATTTCAAGATAGCCCTTCCATTTACTGAAACGAACATAAATACGTTTAAGGCACATTATTTAACAGGCATTAAGGATCTGTATTTCAAATGTTTGATGGATTTGACCAAGTACAACGCAGGACAAGAATATGTTTCTGGATACGTTGGGCTTGACAGTAACAATTGTGCTTTAGATGCCACGCACAATTATGCTTACATCAAATATTTTAGTGAAGGAATTCAAGATGATGGCTCTGGTGTACAATGCAACCCGGTAGCAAAAGCAGGGTGGCAGTTTACAAGGATGTATTATAATAATTTAGTTTTCAAAGGTGCTGACCCGAGCACTGGATTTTCATCTCCTAATCAGGCAATACAAGGTTTGGCAAGTGTTTTTTCTACCGATATTCCTATCATGGTTAATGGGTTTAACAAATATTGCAGAGCGGAACAAAATTCCTACGCTCTCTTAACTGGATACTCATGGATTAGGTTATCAAACCCGACTTTCAAAAAATATGGAGGTGGGGCCAGGGTAAAACAACTTACCATGACCGATTCCTGGAACACAATGGAACCAGGGGCTTATGGCAGCTCCTACGGCCAAACCTATAATTATCAGGTATATACTCCTTATAATGGGTGGATTAGTAGCGGCGTTGCGTCATATGAACCGATGATTGGGAATGATGAAAACCCTTTCAGGTTTCCCATCCCATACACGCAATCACACCCCCTTTCTACCTCAATTCAACTATATCAAGAAGGTCCTTATGGAGAATCATTTTTCCCAGCTCCCAGAATAGTTTATAATACTGTTAAAGTCACAAATATTAAACCAGCAGGTGTAGGCAGTGGAATCAAACGCACGGGAACAGGCTTCACAGTGTATGAGTTTTATACTGCCCAGGATTTTCCGGTTATATTAGACCAGACAGCAGTTGACCCCCACTACTATAATCCACTGACTATAGAATCTATGTTGGGTATCAGTACTACGGCTAATGCAACAATCAGCCAGGGATATTCAATAGAGATTAATGATATGGCTGGTAAGCCAAAAGCCGTTTGGCAATATGCTGAAAACCAGCCTGAATTCAGTCAGGGGGTTTCGCGAGTCAGTACTGCTTTGTCAGGGGTTGAATATGTTTATAAAACTTCTTCTGTTAATCCTAAACGTCTTGACAACAATGTAACGGTTATTGACAGTGCAGGACATATGCTCACTCAAACCTATCCTCTTGGTGTTGATTTTGATTGCGTAGCAGATATGCGGGAATCTTCCACAACCACTCAATCTTCCACTTTTGAAGTCAATGTTGATATCTTTTTTGCTGGCATTATCCCTCTTATAATACCTTCCGGCTATGGGAACAATACAGATTATACTTCAATATTCAGGTCCGCAGTTCTGGCGAAAGTTATTACTAAAACCGGAATACTTACAACAACTATTTATCACGATAACGGTCAGAGCACAAAATCAGTAAATGTGGCTTGGGACAAAGAAACTGGTGATGTCCTTCTTCAAAAGACATATAACGAATTTGGAGATTCAATTTACAGTTTTACGTATCTGGCGCATTGGATGACTCAATATTCAGGAATGGATCAGGCAGCTATAAATGACGGAGTAAAATTGCAGAATGTTGGCTTTGATTCTCATGGTGCCATGAATACCACTGCAAATTCATATACGATAAGCAATTATCTAACCTCAGGCGATATGGTTTATCTATATGTACAAGGTGGCAAATTTGATGATCCGTATGATATTATCGGTCGTCTTTGGGTCTACTATAGCCATTCAAAATATTTTCTAATTGATCAATATGGAAAAATATTTACTCCTCTTAAAAATGTTGCCGTGTACGACCTGGAGGTCATGCGAAGCGGGCGCAAAAACCAGGCTGGAACTCCAGTTGGAAAGCTTGTCGCTAGAAATGTATTGTATCAATATAATAGGTTAAACT
>JABDBQ010000045.1 GCA_013288555.1 Bacteroidota bacterium
ACAATCCTTTCCTTTGAAGTGGATCTTTTCTTCCAAAACAGCATCAATGCCATTGTGGTTCAAATAGGATTTCATGTTATCGGCATTGTGTTTTAAACTAAAAATCCCTGCCTGGATGGTGTAAATCTTGTCTCCCGGTTCCTTTTCCGTTGCCTTTGTAACCGGTTTTGTGCAAATCGAACTATCAATTCCCAATGAGTCGGCATTTAGTTTGTCCTTGTTCCTGATTTCTTCCGGACTTGCTATTTCTACTTTTACCTGCGCGAGACCGCAATTCATGAGCCTGAGTTTACGTGCGGGGGCATAAGATAGATCAATAATCCGTTTTTTTCGGTGCGGACCCCGGTCATTGATCCTGACGATAACCAATCTGCCATTCTTAATATTCGTTACTTTCAGATAAGTGCCGCAGGGTAAAATTTTATATGCTGCCGTGAAACTATCATTTGAAAGTCTTTCGCCACATGCCGTACGATGATGGTTTGCTTTTCTACCATAATAGGAAGCAACGCCATAACGCGGCAACGAATCATTTGCACTTGCTTTTAGAGCAAATGCTGCAAACAACAAAAAGGCAATAAAGAACTTTGCTTTTATGATCATAGCAGGATAAAGAAAACCAAAACTAAGGAAATTTGCTCAGTTAATAAGGGGGCAATTAACAGTATTCACTTCTTTAACTCGATTAAAGAATACTTAGTGATAGTCGCTTACTTTCTTTTCAGTTCTGATAAATAGACCGGGATAGTCAATAACCAGACCTAAGTCATCAACCTTTAAGACCGCTTCAAAGTCGTTTGGCACATTTTCGTATTTATATTCATCTTTTGATATCACGCTATAACTTTGCGAAACCGCAATTATCTCTTGTTTCAAAAGGTTGAAGTATATTACCTTAATCTGGCACTTTTGGGTTTTCGCGAGTTTAAGCCTGTTAATAGGTAAAGTGTTCGTAAAAGGTGTTAAGGATATATCTATATCGGTGCAGCCATTAAATAGCTCAGCGTGTTTTCCGTCGACAATCCAATTGCCTTTGAGATCACTTTGAAAAGTTATCGACGTTTTAATGTCGTCAAATTGGCTTTTTATTTGAACGAAAGTTGTATTCCAATTTTTGTCTGCTTTTATTTGATATTCAAACCTGTAAATTTTATCGTCATACAAGCCAATAATTACAGAGTTAGCCTCCGAACCCGAATTCGTTGTCGTTAATACGCAGTTTTCTAAAGAATAATATTCGACTCCTGTCCAAAGAATATTTACTTTCACTGTAGTATCAATTTAATGAGTCATAGTGAAGCTATAACACTCTCCTATCACAACCCAGCGAATAGGCTTGGTTGTGCTGAGGGCGGGCGCTTATCATTATATGTTACCTTTCGTTTTACCTCTTTATATCAGCTTCCCAAGCATAGAAGTAATCTGTGCCAGCCTGTTGCTGTATCCTGATTCATTATCATACCAGCCTACAACTTTTACAAGACGGCCATTTACCATAGTGAGGTCAGAATCAAGGATGCATGAATGTTTGTTACCAATAATATCTGTAGATACAAGTGGTTCATCTGTATATTGTAAAATACCTTTCATGCGACCTTCAGAGGCTTTTTTGAAAGCTTCATTGATCTGGGCTACTGTTACATCGCCTTTCACGGTGCAGACAAAATCAGTTATGGAACCCGTTGCAACCGGAACGCGGAAAGAACCTCCGGTAAGTTTGCCGTTTAAGTGCGGCAATATCTTACCTACAGCTTCGGCGGCACCGGTTGAAGTAGGGATGATGTTAACTGCAGCTGCTCTGGCCCTGCGAAGGTCGCTGTGTGGGGAGTCCTGAAGTTTCTGATCAGATGTATAAGCATGGATGGTTGACAAAAATCCCTGTTCGATGCCAACGAGGTCGTCCAGCACCTTGATCATTGGTGCAAGGCAGTTTGTAGTGCAGGATGCATTTGAAATGATCAGATCATTCGCGGTAAGCTTTTCATCATTTACTCCAATTACGAATGTAGGCACATCACCTTTGGCCGGAGCCGAGATAATAACGCGTTTGGCACCTGCCTGAATATGTTTTTCAAGTTGCTCGCGGGTTGTGAACCGACCGGTTGATTCAATAACGATATCAACACCCATGGCAGCCCATGGCAGTTTGGTTGGGTCAGATTCTTTTAAAGAAGCCACTTTTTTGCCATCAACGATCAGATTTTGGTCGTCATGGCCAACGGTTCCGGCAAACATGCCCTGAACTGAATCGTATTTCAGAAGGTGAGCAAGGGTTTTATTGTCTGTAATATCATTTATAGCCACGATTTCGATCTCAGGATATTGAAGAAGGGCCCTGAAACTTAAACGACCGATACGACCAAATCCATTAATGGCAACTTTTACTGAATTCATAACTTGTTTATTTTAAGCTTTTTAAATTTAATAAATAGGTAACAATTCCTTTATTTAAAGGCGCTGCAAAGGTAAGAATAAAAAATTCTAACAGGGTAAGGTAAAGGTTCAAATATTATTACTAATTTTGCCGCCTTATTTAGACAGACATGGTCCGTTCGTCTAACGGTTAGGACCTCAGATTTTCATTCTGGTAATAGGGGTTCGATTCCCCTACGGACTACTTGAATCGCAAAAGCCCCGCATATTACAATATGTGGGGCTTTTAATTTTATGATTTCAATTCTTAACCGAATCGAAACTTATCTCTGATCATGCCTTACATCCGGATGATGATCATCATGCCTTTCTTCAACTTTCTTTACATGACGTCTGTGATGAATGACTTTACGGTCATTTCTGTGCATGTCTTTCCTTTGGTCGTCACGGCGACGATCGTCCTGGCGATGATCGTCCTGGGCAGAAACCGCGAATGCAAAACATAGCGCCATCATTGAAGTAAAAATGATTTTCTTTTTCATAATTTGTTTTTTTTAGTAGATATATAAATTATTAGTTTCCTGAAATGATAGCAGGTCAATCAGTCAACAATTCTACGAAAATTATGTTCAATACAATTCCGAACATTATCAGTAACTACGAAAATCCTGGTAATCTTTACGGTCTGATTTTGGTATTTTATACAGGATATAAATAACCACGACGCTTAAAATAGCTGAGAAAAAGCACCAGACAGATATCAGGGCCCTGGTATAAAATATCTGGGAAATTATGAGCGAAAATATCATAATAACGCCCAGCAGACTTGTTTTTTTTAGCGAGGATATAAACGGAGGTACCAACACCGCCGACAGGTAGAATATATCTGTTGGGATAATAAATGAATGCGGAATGATGAGGTTATAATAAATATGATTACAATCTATCCCGGCCGAAACAGGCGAAACTATTATCCTGTAAAGCAAAATAACAGAAAGCATACCTCCAAGCAGGGAAAGTATTTTAAGAATGTTTTTCGCAGGTTGCTTTTTTTCCATCATATAAATAGAAAAGGGAACCCAGAATGGCCACAACACCTGAGCAAAAATCAGGAAAATATAAGTTGCGGGACTTCGCCAATTTGCATGTTCCGGATTTTCCAATGCCAGCCAGAGGATTCCTTCGGCAAATTGTTGAATTGCAAAAAATACAGGAATTACAGCGAAAGGAAGCTTTACCGTGAATTTAGATTCTTTGATCGCTATAACACCGGCAGTTAACAAAACTGCGCTTGCTGAAAAGCTGGCTACGGGTGAAAAACACATATGAATCCTATTTAAATTCGGTGATGATTTGCCTGATTAGGGTTTTTAGTGGAGACCGGCGCTGACTACCCGGTTAAAATATCAATAACGCCCAAACTTACAATATGTTTCCAACTTTCTGAATAATAATGGATTTCTTCGTATTAGAAAGTGAAATAAATTGACTGCTTATGATTTTAGCTTTCAAATGGGTTAAAATCGCGATATTTTTTTATCATCTTAATAAATTAGATTTATCATATATAAAGCGATGTAACACATTATCAGGTACCCAAAATTTATACCCATTGTGAATCTGCAAAAAAGAGTAGATTCGCAGAAAAAAATAAGTAGATCTCTTGCTTTTTAATTCATTTGCCTTTTTTGTTTTTTTTCCAATTGTCTTTTGTCTCTATTGGTTTGTATTCAATAAGTCATTACGTTGGCAAAATGTGTTGATATTAATTGCCAGCTATTTTTTTTATGGATGGTGGAGTTACAGATTTTTAGGTCTTTTGGTTTTAAGTACGCTGCTTGACTATTATTTTGGTTTTCAGGTGGCATCTGCAAATAAGAAAAAATCAAAGTTTTTCCTTTGGCTGAGCGTTATCAATAATCTTGGTATTCTCGGGCTATTCAAATATTTTAATTTTTTTATCACACAATTTCAGCAAGGTATTGAATTACTGGGTTTTCATACCAATCCCGTGCTTTTAAGTGTTGCCTTGCCGATAGGGATATCATTTTATACTTTTCACGGTATGTCCTATGTATTCGATATTTATAGAGGGCATCAAAAACCTGTAAAAAATTATATTGATTATGCTGTTTTCGTAAGTTTTTTCCCGCTTTTAGTTGCAGGCCCTATTGAACGAGCTCACCATCTGCTACCGCAGGTTCAAAGTCGCCGGACGTTTGATTACAAGCAGGCAATTGAAGGTTGCCGCCTCATTATCTGGGGTATGTTTAAGAAAGTAGTTATCGCAGATGGACTGGCTTCTTATGTAGACTCTGTTTTTAATAATTATCAATTTGAAAATGGATCAACACTTGTAGTTGCGGCCATCGCTTTTAGTTTTCAGATTTACGGAGATTTCAGTGGCTATTCAGATATCGCAATCGGTACAGCTAAATTGTTGGGTTTTGAACTTCTTAGTAATTTTAAATTTCCTTATTTCTCACGCGATATAGCTGAGTTCTGGAGACGTTGGCATATATCATTGTCATCTTGGTTTCGCGACTATTTATATATTCCTTTGGGTGGGTCTAGAAATGGGAGGGCAAAGGCGATAAGAAACACATTTATTATATTCCTCATTAGTGGGTTTTGGCATGGAGCTAATTGGAAATTCATTGCATGGGGCTTTATACATGCTTGTGGTTTCTTGCCTCTTTTATTATTAAATCGAAATCGGAAGCATGTTACAGACATCGTGGCACAGAACCGAAAATACCCGTCTTTTAAAGAATTAAGCCAGATGCTTGGTACTTTTGCTTTCGTAACATTTGCTTGGGTATTCTTCAGGGCAAATCCTGGAATTGAATCAGCATTGTTGTATTTGAAGCATATTTGTGTTAGCCTTTATCATAACCCCATTCAATTGCCGAGATTGAAATTATTACTTGCATATATAATACCTCTTATCCTTTTCGATTGGTGGTGGAGAAGAGACGAAAGAAGCCTGAAAAAAATGTATTATCTGGTATATATAATCATGGGAATTGCAATATATGTTAAGTTAGGTGCTAATAATTCATTCATTTATTTTAAATTCTGATGAGAAGGTTTCTTATAAAAATTTCACAGTATTTCCTTTTATTGATATTGTTGATATTTCTATTAATTTCCTCTATGTTATGGATTAACAGAAAAATTAATCTGCCATTTACATCTAATTCGGTTTCTTTCAACGCCAAAGCAAAATTTATACATGAACACGAAAGTTTGTTCAATCGAAGTAAATTCTTGATTATCGGTTCGTCTATGAGTCTTAATAACCTGGATTGTCAGCAGATTCAGGATTCTTTTAAGACTCCTGTTATTAATTTATCTTCATGGGGAATGAAACCTGCAGATTTTGATGATTTCAATATCTGGACGAAAGATAAAACCATTATGATGGATCTGTATTTTGAAGATTTTGGAGAATCTGATATTAAAAAGAATTTTGGATACCCACTTTCTCAAAACAAATTCATTGATTATGTTGATGTAGCATCCGATTTTTATACATACCTGGCATGCATTTCTATGTACAAAGAATATATTCGCAAAGATGAAAGCCGCGATTATTCCTATCTGGTATTTGACGCCACGGGAACTATTTTGTTTAATGACCCGCAATTCGTAATAAGTAAAGAAAGGTGGAATTTTTCAAAGGCAGTATTTTCAGAAAAGGACATGGCGGATTATGTTGATTTTATAATAAAAAAGTCAAAGCTTGTAAATAAGATTATTATATGCTTTTCGCCAGGAAGACGGATACAGTATTCTTCTTTAAGGTCGAATAGCGTTAAGGGCATAGAGAAAAGTATAATGGAGAATTGTAAAAATGTAATTTTTATAAATAAATATGATTCAGATATGCCTGAAAGTGATTTTGTAGATATGTGTCATATGAGGGGAAGTGGTGCAAAAAGATTCACAGCAGACATAATAAATGATTTGAAAAAGGATAAGAATTTTAACGTCAATTAGATTGATATTTTTCCTTCGGTTCATTTCATAAGATTTATTAATTTTTCCGCAATGAAAACAGTTATAATATTAGGATCAGTTCGCACAGAAAGACAAGGCCATAAAGCAGCATATTTTATACAGAAATGCCTTAATGATTTTGGTATGGAAACAGTTCTGGTAGACTGTAAAATCTATAATCTGCCTATGCTGGATTTCATGTATAAAGAAATGAAAGACCCAGAGCAGAAATTCAAGGATTTGCATGATATTTTTGTTTCCGCAGATGGTTTTATCCTGGTAACTGCAGAATACAATCATGGTATTCCGCCAGCTCTGAAAAATATGCTGGATCATTTTCAATCAGAATTCTTTTTCAAACCTGCGGGCATTGTCTCTTATTCAGAGGGATATTTTGGTGGTGCAAGAGCTGTTGAACCGTTGCGTTCGGTTTCCGCGGAGCTTGGGATGCCTGCAATTCCGATTGCATATCATATTCCGAAAATCAAAACCTCTTTTGATGATGAAGGAAATCCGACTGATCCCGCAGCACCTTCACGTGCCGAACGGTTTATAAAGGAGTTTGACTGGTACATCAGGGCCATGAAAGCAGGAAGGGAAGGTGGAACGCCGTACTAATGGTTTCCTGCTGATGATCAGGTTATTTCGCAAAACTTGCATTTCCTTTCAAACTTTACTAATATTGTATTTAATGCGATTCGAATACAGCCATAGTGCGCTTATTTTAATGGTTTTGTGCTTTTGTTTTTCCTGCACGAAGACAGAAGTAGATCCAACAAAAAATATTTCGACTTCTCCGATCCTTTTTTACCGGATAGGCCAGGGTGCTACCCTTACTTCTATGGAGCAAACCAGTAATGGAGGTAATATTATGTGTGGATATGAGTTTGCTGGCGGGACAAAAAATACAGATGGATTTTTGCTAAAAACAGATTCGAAAGGAGCCGTGCAATGGAAACAGACTTATGGTGGTCCCGAAACCGATCAGTTTAACAAGGTTCTGCAGACTTCTGATGGTGGATATATTATGACGGGGACAACAAACTCTTATGGCAATGGAGCTACCAGGGGCGATTACTACAATGATAGCTGGGTTGTGAAAGTAGATGCGCATGGCAACTTGCTCTGGCAAAAGACCTTTGGAGATATTTATACGGACGATCTCTATGATGTAACAGAAATGGCCGACCATAGTTTGGTTATTGTGGGCTTTATTGCTGCTCCAAACAACCCGAATTTTTCAGGATATACTGCTCAATCTTACATTGTTAAGCTAGATCAAAATGGAAATGTATTATATAATAACGTTATAGTACAATTGCAAAAAAATTATCGTTCAAACTTTTCAGGAGTGGTTGATATCCCGGGCGGATTTGCTGTTATTGGTCGTGTTGTCAAATCCAGCGCCGTTAATGATCAAAGCACATTTTATCCTGTTGTGGCTGGCTTTGGCGGGGCTAACGGGCATACATTGTTGTGGTTAAAGATAGATTCTGGCAGTGGCAGCGCTATTGTTTCCAGAATAATAAACACGGGCGACGGATTGATCACAGCTACTCAATCAAATGACACAGGAGGTGTGATCAAGATTTTTAAAACCGATTATAAAGGCACTCTTTTATGGAGCAAGAATTGCAAATCATCAGGCGCAAATTTCCTTACCTGCTTCAGCCCCAATGCAAAGGGAGGTTACCTTCTTGGCGGATATAGTTATAGCAATACTTATGCGGCTTCCCTTCCATATCTGTTAAGTATCACCGCCCAAGGAGACGTTACTTATGAAGCAGATATGCCTGTAAACGAATACAGTCTCGCTATTGAAAATGCCACTGCAACCTCAGGGGGATTTAATGTGGGGTTGGCCATCACCAGCAATGTCTTGAATAAGGGTAATCAATTTGGTCTTGCTGGGATTGATAAAAATGGGAAATTAACGGATTATGGGAAATAGACTTACATATTGTCGTTATATTGTAATCCTTCTAATACTGGCAATTTCCGCTTGTAAAAAGGGGCCGAATTCACCTGAAACCCAGGTAGGGTTCATAAAGGAATTTAATTTTTCAGAAAATGTATCCTATGGTGCTTATATTGAACAAACTAAAGATAATAATCTATTGATCATAGGGCGGGAAGGGACGAGCCCCGGCAACCTTTTTATTTGCAAAACCAATCTCCAGGGAAATTTATTATGGCATAAATCCATTATAAAAGACACATTTACTGTTGATTACATCAGGTCTATGAACAATGGCACTTATCTGAGTAGCGATTACAATTGGTTTTCAATGATTGACAGTTCAGGAAACTTTCTATGGTCTGTTAATAATGCTTCAGTACCTTCTGAGTACCAGGGATCTGATGCCATCTATTCCAATGGAAAATATTATCAGGCATTTTCAAATGGCTATTCGAACGGCGGAAGTGCATCTAATAATTTTGTGTATGTATATGACATTAACCACAAATACCTCAATACATATACGTACAACGATAACGGTAATGTTTCCGGTCATACCATATGGCTTGATGTGATTGGTACTTATCCAAACGGTCCCTTAAAAATACTCGGGCAAAAATTCTGTCATCAGGCATGGCAATGGACCGACCCCTGGAAACTGTTTTTCGGTACCACTTCAGGTACTGCGCTAAGGGATACTGTCTCTGTTGATGACAATCAAACAAGGTATAGTGATAACCCGCTATTTTTTATAACAAAGCCTGATTCAGGCTTTGTTGTCATAGGAACCAGGAGCGACCATGCCACAAACCTGAGTTCTATTCTAATGTTGAATCTTGATAAGAATATGGCGCTCAAATTTGAATATACGTATTCTTATAATGGCTTTGCAACAGGACCACAAAATGTATCGCAGTGCAAAGATGGAGGTTATTTGATAACGGGCCAATACCAAAACACACTGGCAAACTCAAATAACAATGGATATCTTTTGAAAATTGATGCAAATGGGAATAAAGAATGGGAGAAATCCTTCTCTCCGGCAGGTTCATCCGTAATACGAGCCGGGGTTGAGCTAAATGATGGAAGTATAGCCGTGACAGGTAGTACCACTGGTTTCGCCAAAGGCAAAAATGGGAACGATATTCTTTTGATGAGACTAGATGCGAGTGGGAATTTGAAATGATTATATGATTTTACGTTGCTATCCTTAGCCTCCACGCTAAGGATGTAACAAGCCTGCAGCCTCCTGCTGCCTGACAACTTATTATTTCCTCTAAACCTGCCCTCTCATCCCAAAAAATTTATACTTTTGTTTCTCCTACCTACCATAAGACTTAAACGCATAGATATATAGCTCATGACGCCTACAAATATTAAAGACCCCGAGTATTTTCATAAGGTAGTTGACTGTCAGTATGCCTGCCCTGCGCATACCCCCGTGCCTGAATACATCAGGCTGATAGCGGCACAGCGTTATTCTGAAGCATATATGATCAACTGGGAATCCAATGTATTTCCGGGCATCCTCGGCAGGACCTGTGACCGCCCCTGTGAACCTGCATGTCGACGTGGCAGGGTAGAAGAAGAGCCTGTGGCAATTTGCAGGTTGAAAAGGGTTGCGGCAGATAATAAAGGGGATGTTAAATCCATGATGCCAAGAGTTCCCGAAATAAAAAATGGGAAACGTATCGCACTGATAGGAGGAGGACCCGCATCGTTGACAGTTGCAAGAGATCTTGCACCTCTGGGCTATGAGATTGATCTCTATTGCGAACAGGATAAGGGTGGCGGCATGATGCGCAGCCAGATTCCTTCATTCCGTTTGCCGCATTCAGTATTGGATGAAGAAGTGAACTATATCCTTGATATGGGCATTCACACCCATTTCAATACCTATGTTGCAAGCATGAAAGAGATGCTTGAAAAGGATTATGACGCTGTTTTTGTTGGGACAGGCGCTCCCAAAGGACGTAATCTCGAATTGCCCGGCCGCAAAGAAGGGGCAGCAAATATCCATATCGGGATAGAATGGCTGGCCAGTGTGGCTTTTGAGCATACCACGAAAATTGGTAAAAAAGTGATTGTATTGGGCGGTGGAAACACAGCTATGGATTGCTGTCGTACCTCCCGAAGGCTTGGCGGAGAAGATGTAAAAGTGATAGTACGCAGTCCTTTTAATGAAATGAAAGCATCACCATGGGAAAAGGAAGATGCCCAACATGAGGATATCCCGATAATGGATAATCATGTACCAAAAACATACGAAATAAAAGACGGCAGACTGATCGGGATGACCTTTGAAAAAGTCCACGCCGTTTATGATGAAAATGGTAAGAGAAGTCTCGTTCCAACCGGTGAACCGGATGTATTTGTAGAAGCTGATGATGTATTGATTGCCGTAGGACAAGAAAACAGTTTCCCATGGATTGAGCGCGATCTCGGCATTGAATTTAACAAATGGGATATGCCGGTTATTGATCCGGATACGTTTAAATCAACCCATGAAAAAATATTTTTTGGCGGGGATTCCTCCTTCGGGCCTAAAAATGTAATTACTTCTGTGGCTCAGGGACACCAGGCTGCCATATCCATTGACTTGTTCTGCAATGGAGAAGATCTGAAAAATCGTCCGCACCCGATGACCAATCTCGTGAGTCAGAAAATGGGAATACATGAATGGAGCTATGATAGCTATGTTGTTACCGATCCGAGATATATTGTTCCACAGGCTGAGAAATCAAAAACGTTAAAGGACAGGAAACTGGAAGTTGAATTAGGTTTCGATGGACTGACCGGCTACAAAGAAGCCATGCGCTGCCTGAACTGTGATGTTGAAACGGTATTTACGGCTGATAAATGTATAGAATGTGATGCCTGCATAGATATTTGCCCTACTTCATGTATTACATTTACTGAAAATGGAGATGAAGCTGATCTGAGAACAAGATTGGTAGCACCAGCGCTTAACCTGACCCAGGATATCATGGTGAGTGAACCGGTTCCTCAAACCCATCGTGTGATGGTGAAAGATGAAGATGTTTGCCTGCATTGTGGTCTCTGTGCCGAACGATGCCCAACATCGGCATGGGATATGCAGAAATTCATGTACAATACTGCGAAAGCAGGAGCTAATGTGCTAATTAGCTAATACGATGATGTGCTAATTAAAAAATGGAATGCGTCAGCCAATTAGCACATTATCACATCAGCATATTATCACATTGAGTTTTACCCCAGCTCGGGCCAGTTTGTAACTGGTTCGCAAATATAAAAGCAGTTTCCAACTGCATTAAATAACTATCCGACACTACCTTCCAAACTAATCGCCAACAACTTCTGCGCCTCAACCGCAAATTCCATGGGTAATTTATTCAAAACATCCTTACAATAGCCATTCACAATCAATGAAACAGCCTGTTCGGTATCAATACCACGTTGATTGCAATAGAAAAGCTGATCTTCACCGATTTTTGAGGTAGTGGCCTCATGTTCTACCTGGGCTGTTTGATTATCGACTTCTATGTATGGGAAAGTATGCGCCCCACAGGTATCACCCATGAGCAGGGAATCACATTGAGAGAAATTACGTGCATTGGTCGCGCGTTTGTTCACCTTTACCTGTCCACGATAAGAGTTCTGACTGAATCCGGCAGAAATACCTTTAGAAACAATCCTGCTTTTTGTGTTTTTACCCACATGGATCATTTTTGTACCAGTATCAGCTTGTTGGTAGTTATTGGTAACAGCTACGGAATAAAACTCCCCGATACTGTTATCACCTTTCAAGATCACACTTGGGTATTTCCACGTAATGGCGGAACCGGTTTCAACCTGGGTCCATGATATCTTGGAATTATTGCCGAGGCAATTGCCACGCTTGGTAACGAAATTATAAACGCCTCCCTTGCCATCTTTATCACCGGGGTACCAGTTTTGTACCGTTGAATATTTTATTTCGGCATTTTCCAGGGCTACAAGTTCTACAACCGCGGCATGCAATTGATTTTCATCGCGCATAGGGGCAGTACAACCTTCGAGATAACTTACATAGCTATTATCTTCAGCCACGATCAATGTTCTTTCAAACTGACCCGTGTTGGACGCATTGATCCTGAAATAAGTTGATAGTTCCATGGGGCAGCGAACGCCTTTTGGAATAAAGCAGAAAGAACCATCACTAAAAACTGCAGAATTAAGGGCTGCAAAATAGTTATCTGTAAAAGGTACTACTGAGCCGATGTATTTTTTTACAAGGTCAGGATGGTTTTGTATGGCCTCACTCATAGAGCAGAAGATAACCCCTGCTTCATGGAGTTTTGTTTTAAAGGTGGTTGCAATCGAAACACTATCGAAAACAGCATCAACAGCTACACCAGAGAGCATTTTTTGCTCATCAAGTGAAATACCGAGTTTTTCAAAAGTCTTTAATAGCTCAGGATCAACTTCATCGAGGCTGTTTAGTGTTATTTTTTGCTTTGGGGCTGAATAAAATATGATATCCTGGTAGTTTATTTTCGGGAAATGCACATTTTGCCAGGTGGGTGTAGTCAGGGTAAGCCAGTGCTTATATGCCTTCAAACGCCATTCCAGCATCCATTCGGGTTCATTTTTCTTTTCAGAAATATATCGGACCGTTGCCTCAGTAAGTCCAGGCGCCAGGGTATCCTGCTCAATATCCGTTACAAAGCCGTACTTGTAGTCGCTTTGTGTTATTTCCTCCAGCAGTTTATTTTCTTCAGCCATAATCCTTATTTATCTTTTATTCGCCACAAAGGCACTAAGACGCTAAGTTTTGGCCTTAATTCTTCGTGTCTTTGCGTCTTTGTGGCAACTTGAATCCTTATTTAGATTCATTCAAAACAACGCAAATGTACGAAGAGTTCTGGAAATTGGTAAGTTATGAAGTTAGTAAGTTGGCAAGTTGGTAAGTTTGTGATTTGCGAGTTAAAACAGTGAGATTTGAACAAAACAGTTTAATATTGCGAATAAAAGAAAGCGTGCACTAAATCACTAACTTACCAATTTACTAACTTGTTTAATAAAATCGACCATATCGGCATCGCGGTCAAAGACCTGGAATCAGCAAACAAGATGTTTGGAGCACTGTCTGAAATTGGGTTGCTCAAAATCGAAAAAGTAGAATCTGAAGGGGTTATGACTTCTTTTTTTAAAGTTGGAGACACCAAAATTGAGTTTTTACAATCACTTGATCCCGATAACGCCATTTCTAAATTTATTGAAAAGAATGGCGAAGGTTTGCATCATATTGCTTTTGAAGTAGAAGACATTGATAATGAGATTATCAGGTTGAAAGAACTTGGTTTTGAGATGATCAATACTCAAAAAAAAGAGGGCGCCGATAACAAATATATTTGTTTCGTACACCCCCGTTCTACCAATAGAGTCCTAACGGAACTCTGCCAGGATAAGGCCTCACCCCCTGCCCCTCTCCTTCAGAGAGGGGAGAACTAATGGGTTATAGTTTGTGTCTGGTACTTTCTATTTAATAAGTTAGAAAGAACTTAATATGTTATTAAACCAAAAATTTCGAACAGAGCAAGTCCTTCTCCCTCGGAGAAGGATTTAGGATGAGGCGAAATCTTAATGAAAATGCTCTTCGTGGTGCGAATGTTCCAGTACAAGTTCCACACTTGATGGATGGGGCTCATAATTTAATGTATCCAGATTCCCGATAACCTGAAGCAACTGGTGATAAGCGAAATATAGATCAGGATCTGTTTCCAGGGCCTTTCGGATATTAAATTTCTCTTTTTCGGGGACTTCGTCGTAAATAAATAATATGAGATCGTTTTGAGTGTAACTATCATGCATAGGCAGAATATTTATTTTTTGTTATATCCATAACGCAGGGGTAATGCAATTATTTTAGAAAGGACGAAAAAATTTGTATTGAACTATAAACCATAAAAAAAGCCCCCTGAAACCAGGAGGCTTTTTTTATAACAATCTAAAACGATCTTATTTCTGAATCATCAGTTGTTTTGTGGTTTTTTCACCATTGCTTGTAAAAGTCACAAAATACAATCCATTGGTCAAATGACTTGCATCTAAATTCATTGTGTGTAATCCGGCAACCTGATTTCCTGTAGCAACGCTCTGAACTTTTTGTCCCATTACGTTATATACATCAATCGTGAGATCAGTGTTATTCAACAATGTGTATTCAACATTGGTGCTGTTTTGAGCAGGGTTTGGATACAGACTGATTTTGTCAACATTCTGGTTGTATTTGGCAATACCGGCGCTCCAGCCCAAAAGCGGAACTTCAGTTGCATTTAATACTTCACAATATGTAGGGTCGCTGGCATTGTACATAGAAACAAATGCAACCAGTTTAATATTCTGAGGATTATTGTATGCTGTTCCTTTTATAGTAGAAAAGAATGCGTCAGAAGCAGCATAACCACTGTTTGGTTTTCCGGAATAGTTTACCGTTGCACCAGGGTTGCCAGAATATGTTGGCAGTTTAATGGTATATGTTTTTGTGAATGTTGATTGCGGTGCAGCAATGTCTCTTGCAGTACCAGTCAATAACGGAGCGCCCCAGGTACCTGTACCCGTTCCTGAATTATTGCCAGGGGTAAGCATAGCACGCAAAACGTGGTTGTGGAAATATCCAACAATTCTTGGAGGCTCATTGTAAAGAATGTTTGAAGGGTCGTTTACGCCACTTGGCCAGTTTTTGCTATAATAATTGTGTTGATCCCAACCAGCGCCAGGATAGCTATCAGGATCTTTGTCGGGGCCACGAACACTGTCTTCCAATACATAGGCATTGATTCGGATATCACCTCCTGCATAATCAGCAAAACTACCTGTAACGGTAAAACTGATTGTGCTTGTTGAAGCATCCCATGATTTGGTAAGGATATCAAGTTTCACAGGAATAGAAGGGGTGTTTTCAGATTCTGTAACAGCCTGGGCCCATACATTTCTTGATAAACCTACTGTGGATGAATTTATATTTGCATCATTAAATAAATGCCTGTCAACGGTTCCATAAGGGAAACCCACCTGGTACGTAGAATTAAGTACTTCACCGGTTGATGACAATGCCATTCCATCTGAATTATGGTTTACAACACCTATGACGTTAGGGTCATTATCAAGGATTTGCGATAGTGTGTGATGTCCATCAGGGCAATAACCACACCAGGCGCCTGACCCTTCTTCAACAAGTACTTTTTTAGCAGAAGTTTCATTGGTGCCATTTATAACAAAAACAGAATACTGTGCTGAATAGCTTGAAGTATCAACCAAAGGAAGTCCGTTTACAGAACTGATCCAGGTTTTGATGGTATGAAATTGTCCAGGATTGACAACAGTCCATGCTGGAAGAGGTACACTTTCGTATCCACCCAATGAATCCAATGTGGAAACCTGAACTTTTGTAACAGGAGTAGCGCCATCGATGCTATAATTGATGGTATATGTTTTGATCGTGTTAGTTCCGAAATTATATATACTTCCTGCAAAATTTACAACGTCGCCTTTAATCAATGTAGGAACGGTTCTTCTTAATATCGGATTGTTAGTAGGTACCAGGCTCGGATTATACAGAGCAATGTCATTTTTCATGGTTGCATAGTGAAATTCGAAAATAACACTAGTATTCGGAGTATAATTACCATTGCTCCATCCCAGGCCAATACTGCCGCTATTAGGAGCTGCAAGACCAACTGTTCCAGTACTGTTCTGGCAACCAACGGTACATGCATAGGTACCATAGCCGTAATTATGCACTACATCGAAATATCCGGCTTCATAGAGACGGATTGCAAAATATGCAAACTGACCAGATGATCCCTTAGGGGATACCACGCGCCATTGAATAACAAAGACCCTGTTTGGAGCTGTGCCGTAGGTCCATGTTGCGATCTGACCGGGAAAATTACCGTCTGTCTGTAGTTGTAAATCTTCCCAAAAAGCAAAAATGGCATTTTTCGGTGTAGTAGAAGCCGTATCAGGCAATTTGGATTGTGTAGCACGGCTTACAGTTTCCGTAGAACTGTTAAATGTAATATAACCATTATCACTTGCCTTGAATGAAGTGACAGCTTGACCATAAAAATTAAAGTTAAAAGGCAGGGTTTGTTGTGTACTCAACACATCATTCAGGGTTCCTGAAGCACTTGTCAGCAATATTGCTGCACTTGCATTTGTCATTACATAGTCAGAACCGGTACCTACTTTATTGAGAATAAAGTAATTCTGACTAAAAGCCTGCCCGAAACATGTTAAGAACAGTGCTAAGATTGGTAAAATTCGTTTCATTTTTTGTTAATTTCTTTAGATAGTGGGGTGCAATTTAATATATTCCGCTAAATCTGCAATGATTTGAAGCATAATTAAGATTTTTTTAACGTTTTTAGTTAATATTGATTTTCTCCTCTGAGAATGAATAAATTACGAGATACATCATTTTAGAATTACTAATAAATCAGATAATTTCTAAAATAATCTGGCATGTAACAGCATTCTAAACAGACGGGGGTTTACAGGTTACACGCATTAACCCTGACCCTAAAGAGCACTACCATAGTATTCAAATCTGATTAAATGTTACAATCGTGCAAATAACACTGATCGTAAGTCTCTTTCAGGACCTGCCTGTAGAAGACAAGGATTTAGGGGCTATTCGGGATATGTCCAACCCTTTCTATGCAGATCAGTCTTTTATGAATTGCTTTACAGCTTCCTGGTTATTCCTGTCGTTCATTTTCAGGAAATAAACGCCTTTAGGCAGGTCGAACACAGGTAAACGCGTTGTTTCACCCGAAATATTTTGTTCTGAAACCACTTTGCCTAAAGCGTCATAAACAACAGCTTTAACAGGCTCAAATCCTGCTATAGTTGATTCTATATTAATATAATCTGCAGATGGATTCGGGAATAATTTTAATGAGGTCGGAGCCAGCAAGTTGTTTTCGATACCGAGTCTTGTTGCATCTATTGTAATAGAGATGGTATCAGGGTTCTTAACATCCTTATTGTCCCATACTTTAATCAGCATGGTTGCTGAAAACGCATGTTTGTTAAATGAGTCAACAGTAAGTTTAAAAATCCCGTTTGTTCTGGATGATAGTAAATCTGTTTTACCGCTTGGTAAATTTGGCGAATAATAGCAATTGGCAAAATCGCAGAAATTATAGTTCCAGCCGGTGAAAGCAAACCCGTCATGAATAAATTCCCAGTTGATGGTGTCAATATGAAAGCCCGCCGAAGTGTCGTAATTGATTAATTGGATCGTAGCAACTGTCTGGGATGAGTCAACTTTTTTTATGGTTACAGAATGAACTGGTATGTTATAACCCTTACCTGAGCCAAAAGAGGAACTTATAGAAAAGCTGCAAAGAATGATTGCGGCAAATAAAATTCGTAAAGAGATTTTCATATTGCGAGGTTTTAATGTACAAAGGTAATAATTTTTTGAACTTGTTATTTTTGGCGAGATCTTTTGATTTGATATAAAGATTTGGACATAAATAAATATCAAGGTTAGTGAAGATAAAAACTCATATCAAATTTAGCATGAAAGCCCTTTCTGATTCTTATGAATTTTTTGTTAGCTTGCATCGCTTTTCAACTGTTTTATTTAGGTTTGGTTTTAAATTGATACGTTTTGGCAAACATTACTAAAAATATTCCGCTACCTGCTTCAGGTTCAAGGTCAATAAGGGAAATCCGGCTTTATGCATTGGTTATTGCAGCAATTGGATTTCTGTTATACTTGAATACGATACGGAATGGGTATGCACTTGATGATTTCAATGCAATTCCCAAAAACCAGTTTGTCATGGAAGGTATCCCGGGTATCCCAAAATTGATGACGATAGATTTCTGGTATTTTGAAAATCTGAACCTGGGCTATTATCGCCCGCTATCCCTTATTACATTTGCAATCGAACATGCATTCTTCGGCGATAATCCTTCCATAAATCATTTTGATAACGCCCTCCTTTATGGACTATCAGGGTTTATCCTTTTCCTGTTTCTCATGCAAATGTTTCCAACAAGGCATCCTGGTTTTGCATTTTTGATCTGTTTGATATTCATGGCACATCCTGTTCATACAGAGGTGGTTGCTAATATTAAAAGCCGTGATGAAATTCTTAGCTTTCTCAATACTTTTATAACATTGTTGTTTGCTTTCAAGTATAGTAAAACCAAAAATTATAAACATCTCATTTGGAGTCTTGTGTTTTTTTACCTGGCCTTATTGTCAAAAGAAACTGCGGTAGTAGGTATTGCGCTTATTCCGCTTTTTCTGTTTTATTCGGGGTTGAATATTCTGACAGTTCTCAAAAGGATATTGCCATATGCAGCCGTTGCAGTTTTGTTTTTTCTTCAGAAAAGATACTTCCTGGGAAAATACGGCGGAACCATTCCTAATGACATCATAAATTACCCATATGCAGAACATGCTGTGAAACTGCCTTCTACGTTCCATATTTTCTGGATATGCCTGCAAAAACTAATATATCCACTGCCTCTTAGTTATGATTATTCATATAACCAGATTCCGGCATCACACTGGACAGATTTAGGCGCGCTTCTTGGGTTAGTTTCTTTATTGGCGCTTGCTTTTTATGCTTTTAAGGGATTATTAAATAGATCGATCTGGAGCCTCGGATTAGCAGTCTTTTTTATCACAATTGCACCTTCCATGGGATTTGTTTACCTCCGGGGAGGGATATTTGCGGAACGCTTTCTATATGCATCATGCCTTGGTTATGCCATAATTATTGTATACGCCCTTTCACTTATCGCCGATCAAAAAAAAGATGCAAAACTGAAGCTTTTTGAATGGGCTAAGAAGAATTTAACGGCAGTACTTGCTGTTTTTGCAGTATTCATTTTTTTTAGCTTTGTCACGATTACAAGGAATCCTGAATGGAAAGACAATATCACGCTTTTTGGCAATGACGTCAACCATTCTGAAAACAGCGCCCAGGTTCACAGGCATTTCGGAACAGCTTTGATCGATAAAGCTGCGATAGAGAAAGACACTTCAAAAAAGAAGTCCTATTTTGTGGAAGGGGTAGCAGAATTGCGAAAAGCCTATGAAATTGATACCAATTTCGGTGAAGCATATTGTGAGATCGGGTATGCATATCAGGGTGTATACCTCAATAACGACTCTGCGGAAAAATATTTCAAGAAAGCAATTGAGACTGCCCCGGCACTTGTAACCAGTTATAATAACCTGGGCGTTCTTTTTCAGAATCAGGGCAATCTTAAGCTCGCTTCTTACTATTACAATCGGGCTATGGAGGTAAATCCTCAGTACCCTGATGCGATAAAACATGCTGCAGACCTTAAGAAATCTTCAGGATTTGATGTACATGTTTTCCCTGGGGAGGATAAACCCGCAAGTGCTAATATCCATCCTCAAACCGTTGTCGTAAAAAAAATTGTGGTAAATAATAAGCAGGATCCAAAGGAAATCGAATTCGCGAATTTATTTAATTCGGGAAATGACCTGGCTATGAAAAATGATTATAAATCAGCCATAAGTTATTTCAAAAAAGCAATGGCCATAAAACCGGATAACATCCAGAATATGCTTGAGCTTGCCAACTGCTACGGCTTAACCGGAAAACCTAATGAAGCAATTGTATTATTTAAAAAAATACTTAAACTTACACCCAATGATGCGGCTGTAATAGGAAACCTGGCATTGACTTATGATGGAATTCATGACAAAGCCAAAGCTGATTCCGTACGGGCATTGATTAAGAAATGATCAATTATCAATGATCCGCTTCTTTCACCTAGTTCTGATTCGTAATTATTGATCATTGATAATTGAATTTATTGATCATTTCATTCTAACTCCTTATTCCTACTTCCTTTTCGAGTTGAGCAAGAACAATATCCGTTGGGGCTTTGATGGATAGTTTACAGAATTGTGTTTCAGTAGAATTGAAACTGCCATTTTCGTAATACTTATTGGATGGCGCGCCGCCGCCACAAACGTAAAAATATTCGCAGGTAGATTTACAGGCGGCAATGCCATTTTGAATATCATCATTTATCAGCCGGAATTTTGCTGTGTCCAAAGCATCTTTTAAACTACTGTTATATACATTGCCAAGAGCGAAATCACCGTAGCGTTCTGATTTCTGACCTAAAAGCTCAGGCGAAAAAGAAGAAAAATTGCCTTCATAATCTACTGATATAATGGCATATGGTGTAGTCTGGTGATTAAAGCGCATGCCATCTGTCACCTTATAATGTTCTGCGAAAGGATCACCGATAATGCCTTGTTTTGAATTAAGGAATTCACGAATCACCATTTGATGGTCGTTTTGTTCCTGTAATTCATACAAACGATTGAGGAATGAAGAAACATCTTCTGATCTTCCATGGTCAAAGGATGAGGTCGTGTTGCCTCCCTCCACTTCTTCAAAATTTAGACCTAAGTAATGGATACCCAGTCCATTAAAAAAATTGAAAATTTCATCAGGATATTTGCATGATTCTGCTGTGATGACAGCAATAACATGAAATTGAATATTGTGTTTTTGAAGTAAGGCAGCTCCTTCAAGTGCTTTAGCGTGAGTGCCTTTTCCGGAACGGGTTACGCGGTTCTTATCATGCAGAAATTCCCGCCCGTCAATACTTAAGCCAATACTGATCTCGTTTTCTTTAATAAAGCGACACCATTCTTCGGTCACTAACATTCCGTTGGATTGAATCGAATGCTTAATTTTTACATGCCCCGGTGTGTTTGCATTTATAATATCAAAATAGGTTTGATAGTAAGATAGCGGCACCGCAAGCGGCTCACCAGCATGCCATACAATCGTTATTCGCTGATCAATTAAATCTGCTTCAATAACCCGCTGCATAAGCTTTTCGACGGTTTCCGCTTTTATCTTATTGGTATTGCTCCTTTCGGGCAAATAACAATAACTGCAGTCAATATTGCAAAAGGGAGATGGCTGTATGATGAGAAGGTCTAATGGACCGTAATTCATGGAATAGCTTAACTAACTTGAATTTGGAGTTATTTTCGGTCATGATCTTTGTCGTGCCCTTTGTCATGGTCATGTCCTCTGTCATGTCCACGATCGTGGTCATTATCCCTATGAA
>JABDBQ010000046.1 GCA_013288555.1 Bacteroidota bacterium
TTATTCAGGACTATATTGATGGAAAAGTAATTATCACGCATATAAAGCGCAGCATGAAAAATGAAATGCCCCTCGGAAGCGAGATTCTTGAAGTGAACTCAATACCAGTTCAGGAATATATGCGAACAAAAATAGAACCATATGTTTCATCTTCAACTGATTATATTTTAAAGCAAAAAGCCACTTCGCAATTATTTCTGGGGTTGAAAGGAGATACCTTCAGGATAAAGATCAGAAAGCCTGATGCAAGCATTAATTCTTTTGTATTAATACATGCTCCTTGTAACGTGAGAGACATGTATCCTGCCGAAAGAAAATACCAACTACTTGAATTTAAGTGGTATGATCACGATATTGCCTGCATTACTCTGAATTCATTTGATGACCCAAAAATTGACACGCTTTTTTTGAATATTCTTCCAAAGCTTTATAAAGCGAAAGGATTGATTATCGATATCCGCGATAATGGCGGAGGCAGCACGGATATTGGAATGAAAATACTTCAATACCTGACAAAAGATTCATTGCTTTATGGAGAGAAGGTTGTTACAAGGCTCAACAATAGTTATTACCGGGCTGTGGGTGAGTGGATAAAAAGCAACGATACCATAGATAATAAAGAATACCGTGATTGCTATCTGAATTATCATGATAAATACTACCATAATTTTCCCTTTGCGCCCGATACCGTAAAACTAAAAACAAACCGTATTGAAATCCCGACAGCCATCTTAACCGGGAATAATACGGCATCTGCCGCCGAAGATTTTCTGATATATGCTGACAAGATGAAGAACATGATCCGCGTCGGCGAAAAGACCTATGCCAGCACGGGTATGCCATACATTTTCAGCCTTCCCGGTGGTGGTTCAGCGAGGGTTTGTACTGTTGAAGACACATACTCTGACGGACGAAAATTTGTTGGCTTTGGTGTTATACCAAATATTGAAGTGAAACCTACCGTGCAGGATTTTATAGATCATAAAGATCCGGTATTAGACAAGGCGTTGGAATATCTGGAGGGGAAAGCTGGGCATTGAAAAGACAGGGAATTAACTTCGCCAACCACCCTCCCGAAGAGGTCCCCGAATAGGGCGGGGCGGTTAGGTGGATAACCTTCTCAATCCATACTTACCATAAATTTCTGATGTAAACCCTCCTATACATTTAATCATAAAAAAAATTGTTATGTAATTTTGCTGCAAAAATCTCATCATGAAAATCCATAGTGTTTCAAAGTTTAAAGATCCGGCAAAAGCGGATAAATTTTTAGCGGATTGGTACAAAAAGATTGAAAACCTTAACAATACCAGATATGAACGAATTGAGGTGGAGACGGCCTTGGGTAAAACAATTGTTTGGGGAATAAATGCAAACAAAAATGAATTGAAAACGCTTGTCGTATTTCCGGGTTTCAGAACCTGCGGTTTTTTCTGGGATTTTGATAATGGCCTTGCAGAACTCAAAAAGAAATACAGAATTTATCTCGTTGATATAAATGGTCAGCCTTGTTTGAGTGATGGAAATACACCTGACATTAAATCAAATGATTATGGCATTTGGGCGGCTGAGTTGATGACAAAACTGGGACTTGCAAAAGCTTCCATTGCTGGCGCATCATTCGGCGGACTTGTTTGTCTGAAACTATGCCTTGTGGCCCCGGAAATGGTTGAGAATGCCATTTTGCTGAACCCCGGTTGTTTGCAGCCTTTTTCTATGTCCCTTAAAAACCTTTATTACAATTTGCTTCCCCTTATTACCAAATCAGAAAAAAGTGTTGTTAAGTTTCTCGATAATGCTGTTTTCTATGGAGATAATCACAAATTATCACTTGAGTTTAAGAGGATTATTATTGACTATGAGCTTTTTGCGATCAATGAGTATATAGATAAAACCCAAAAGCCTTACCCGATGAGCAAGGAAGATTTTGCGAAAATCAAACCTCCTGTTTATCTCATACTTGGAGATAAGGATATTCTTTTTCCAACTCAAAAATCCAGGCATGTAGCCGAAACTGAGATCAAATCCCTGAAAAAAACATTTATCGTTCCGGACACGGGACATGGCATTGAAACTTCTAAAGAAGCCATGAGGATTTTGGCCGGAATAATAGGATAAATCGCTTCTTCAGGCAAGAGTTTTTGGCGACCTTTTCGTTTGGTTAAAAAGAATAAAAATCAGGCCGCCAATGGCCGGTCCGATAAGATTGCCTTTTGTTATAATAACAGTGTTTCGTCCATCGTAAATAACATTAAATAGGACTACCGTTGTAAAAATCGCGCAGTAAAATATAATAAACCACCAGGCTTGAGTGCGTATTTTTATCCAATTCAGTTTCATAATATTTGCAATCTTTTTCTTCAAATATAATGTAAATTCTTATTTCCGGATTAAAAACAAAAAAAGGCATAAGCAGGGATGGTGCTTATGCCTCAAAAAATGTGAAAACGAGAAAGGTTAATTAACAACCAGCTTTTTGAGCATGGTCTTATTATTTTGTGATATTTCGAGTATATATATGCCTTTGGGCTGGTGGCTTAGATCAACGGTTTTATCATAGCTGCCATTGAAATCACCATTCGCATCCTGCCAGACGGATTTGCCTTCCATATCCGTTATCTTAAGACCAACAGGGGCATTGTCATTCGATGAAAAGCTAATTCTTGTTTGTCCCTGGCTTGGGTTTGGATAGATGTTCAGGTTATTTAATTCCAGGTCAGCTCCATTTGGAGTGGGATTAATGCCATTCATATTCTGGTTCAGCAGGCCTGGATCATTGGAGTCGGGTATGTCCCCTGGTTTTATGCCTTTATGTATGGTTACATTTATCCGGATCAGGGTATCAGCTGTTTTGTTGTTTTTTGTATCTGATGGTTTGAAATAAACGATGCGCCGCGTTTCCCTTACAAGGCTGTCACCATGTACTGTAAACCTTCTCACTATGGAAATACTATCTGCGTGCATCAATAGCCTGCCGCCATGACCGTTCCATGCCATTCTATTGCCTGGATGCATTTTATGGCGTGTCGCCATTGCTGAGTCATGAGGCATATTCCTGTACTTATGTGCTGCAGAATCATTTCTGAAATGACCCGACCTCCTGTGCGTCATGTTGTGCATCCTGGCAGTATCCATTCGGAAAACGGTATCTTTGGTAGTGACCTTGCCTTTGAAATCTTTTACGGTATGTACACGTACCAACGGCCCGGTGGCGCTGGCCTGTTGCGCATTTGCGGCAAAACAAATGAACATGAGAATAAGATAAACGACAGATCCTGTTATCAGAATGAATTTTTTCATAGTTTTACTTTTTTTGGACTGCGCGTTTCTAAAAGATCCTTTTCGTAAAACTGCGGGCTGTTTTTTTTAGTTTTATTTGTTTAGCACACTGTTTGCATTGTCTATACAAAACTATGGCCAAAGAATTGCTAATTTGGTTAAGGTGAGGTTAAAAACCGTTAAGGAAAAGTTAATGAGAATAGGACAGGGGTTTAAAGACTTAAATTTGTTGTGATGAAGCAAAAAATTACGATTGCTGTCATAGCAATGATCATTTCACTCAGTGGCATCATAGTACTGCAATTGTACTGGATCAATGGTGCTATTAAGGTGAGATCCAATCAGTTCGATGGTCAGGTTTTGGATGCAATTAATGATGTTACAGGAAAAATTCAGCTCAGGGAGGCCATGATCATCCTTCCGAAAATATTTCCGGATTTTGATAGCAGTCAGCGGCAGCATGTCGATTCCGTTTATAGCCGAAGATTGGCACGCAGACATCTGCATCATGCCTACAGTATTCATATTGCGAAAAAATACAAGCATATAGATGAAAATCCATTTGTATCAGATCAAAGCGATTTGAACATTCATAAGCCCCAAAGCTATTCCAAACACATGATACCGCCTTTTGAACTGCCTGAGAAAATGAGCGGCAACAGTTATCAGACGGATTCAGATATGGCAGACAGCGCCCGGAGGCTTATTTCGAAAGCAAATGCCTATGGCAGGGCCATTCATAGAATGATTGCGAATTATGTAAGCGCCAACCTTGATATTCATAAGCGATTGGATAAGAATGTGATAGACTCATTACTTCATAGCGAACTTCATCATAGGGGCATAGATATTCCATATCAATCTGCCGTTATGAATATGCAAAACCGGAATCTTGATTTTATGTCGGCCGGTGGCGATACGGCAAAGCTTCGTTGTTCGGTTTATAAATCTGAACTTTTTCCGGAAGACTATCAGCCACAACCCTATTACTTAACTATTTTCTTCCCGGGCAAACAGTTTTTTGTATTGAAATCCATAGGGTTGATTTTACCGGGATCTTTCCTGTTTATGCTTATTATCATTATCAGTTGCGGGTTTACCATTTATACCCTTTTAAAGCAGAAAAAACTGTCTGAAATGAAAAATGATTTTATCAATAATATGACGCATGAGTTTAAAACGCCTATCGCTACCATTTCTCTTGCTACGGATGCCATAATAGACCCGCGCATTATGGATGATAAGGAAAAACTGACCCGCTATGCCCTGATGATCAAAGAAGAAAATACCAGGATGAATCTCCAGGTTCAGAATGTATTGAATGCCGCGATCATGGATAAAGGTGATTTTAAATTGAAACTTGCTCCTTTTAATTCAGGCAAATCCATTGAAAAACTGATTGAGCGATTCCGCCTTCAGATTGCGGATCGTAAGGGTCGCCTTAACCTGAGATCTGAAGCTGAAAATTTTATGGTTTTTGGTGATGAAATTCATTTTGAAAACCTGATGAATAATTTGCTTGACAATGCATGTAAATACTCGATAGATGCCCCCGTAATAAATGTAAAAGCGTATAATGAGGATAAAAATCTTGTTATTGAGGTAGAAGACCATGGCCCCGGTATGAGCAGGGAAACGCAAAAAAAGGCTTTTGATAAATTTTACAGGCTGAGTACAGGTAATCTACATGATATCAAAGGTTTCGGCCTGGGGCTGAGTTATGCCAAAGCTGTTGTAACAGCATTTCACGGAACTATAGACGTAATGAGTGAATTGAAAAAAGGAAGTACATTTATCATAAGACTTCCCTTGCATATTGAAAATGAACCTAATCTATAAACTATGCCGGAAAACACTAAAACAAAAATTTTACTTGTTGAAGATGAGCCGAATTTCGGTTCTATACTAAAAGACTACCTGGAGCTTAACGAATATGTGGTAGTACTTTGCCGCGATGGAAGCATGGCTGACAGTATTTTCGATAAAGGGAAATTCGATATGGTTTTGCTGGATGTAATGTTGCCAAAAATGGACGGGTTTACCCTTGGCCGCAGAATCAGGGAAAAAGACAATAATATCCCGATGATTTATATAACTGCCAAAAGCCTCAAACAGGATATGGTTGAGGGCTTTAAAACCGGCGCGGATGATTATATTACCAAACCTTTTGATTCTGAAGTTCTGCTTTATAAAATCAGGGCGGTTTTAAAAAGGAATTATGAAGTATTTGAAGAAGAGATTGAGCTACCTGATGAAATGAGCATTGGTAATTACATGTTCAATTATAAATTAAGAATCCTTTCCATCAACAATAAAAAGCAATTGCTGTCACCAAGAGAATCAGAGCTTTTAAAAATGCTTTGTCAGCATATGAATGAAGTGATGCCAAGATCAAAAGCCCTGAATAAAATCTGGAAAGAAGATAACTATTTTACCACACGAAGTATGGATGTATTTATGGCGCGTGTACGCAAATATCTGAAAGAAGATTCCAATGTAGAAATAGTGAATATTCACGGCAATGGATTTATTTTGAGGACGGAATCAATCTAAAAACCTGTTTTTTAATTCGGGTGTGGGTATCATACACGAATCACGTTTCCCGAATACCCGGTATCGGTTTTTTGCAACAATATCATAAATAAAATCCCGGATAAAAGCAGGTAAAATCATAAACCCGAATGCAAGCTTCCATAATCCTCTGAGGTCTCTTAAAATATACAATACTGCCGTTGATTTCCTGATAACCTGATTTCCCCTTATATATAATATCGAATCCATACCTGGCTTTGACAAATCTGAATTTTCAAGCAGCCGCTGAGCCGCTTTTGATTGTAAAAGAGCAAATTTGAATATTGCTTTTTTATCATGTTTCAGAACAAATTGAACGGTACGGTTGCACAAATTACAAACACCGTCAAACAGGATTATTTTGGGTTCCGGATTCATTGCCATTTTTCAGTCTTTAAATTAAAGACAAGAATTACACAAACTTATACCCAAATAAAAATCTGAAACAAATCATTTTACTACAAATGAAGTTGTGTAAGGGATTCCATCTGCTGAAATCAGCTTTAAGAAATAAATTCCGGGCTTTAATTTATTAGTATTGATGCTTTCATCCTGATTGATATATGAAGAAATAACCGATTGCCCGGTTGCATCGCAAACATAAACATATGTTGGGTTAGTATTTGAAGTAATTCCGTTCAAATAGAGATTACCTGAAACAGGATTTGGGAAAACCGAAAAAGCCTCTGATTTTATATTTGTGGTTACAGTGCCTGATAATGTGGAGTCAAGTATAATTAGATGAAGATCAATGGTTTGTTTATTATTTAATGTACCAACCATTATTAATTGTTTTGAAGAATTTTCGTTAAAATTGAAGATGGTGGTATTAAGGCCGGATAAATTTTTAAGAAAATTAATATTGCCTGAACTGTCAATCTTTAACAGAACATCATTTACCGGGACATTATTTTCGTATGTTTTTATCAGAATACCTGAAGAATTGTTGTGAATAGGAGTATTGCCTAAGATTGAAAGGGAAGTTGTAAGTGTATCGCGCGCAATTTCTTTAATTGGGAATATTTTAGTCCATACAGTATCAAGCAATTGGTTTGTTTTGATACAGTAAAATTGTCCCCAGGCAACATTGCTGTCATAGAACCCAAGTATATAAAATGCATTATTGCTGATGCAAAGTTGAATTCCTTCAGTTTTTACCGATGAATCGACAGGATAAAACCTCTGGTTCAGAATTTTACCATTTTGATTTAAAATTTCGATAAAAGTACCTTGTTTGGTTCCTTTAATATAATCACCGGTAATTACGATATTATCATTCCATTGAGCCGCATCACCAATAAAAGATAATTCGTAGCTATGATCACCACCGGAAGTATAATAGGCCTGCCCGGTATTGGAAAGAAAAGCTGTGCTGTATCCTGATTTTCTATTCTGCCCGAAAAATAGATACCCTTTCCCTTTTATGTATCTCCAGTCAAACAATGTGGCAAGTACAAAACTGTCAGAGGGTATAGGATAAGTCTGGACACCCATTGTATTCACATCAGCAGAGTACTTAATGATTCTGAACCAATCACTTCCCGTGCTGTCGCGTACACCTGCAAGAATAAAATTACCGGCAGAATCCATGTCCATAATATCTGAAAAAGAGAAGGTAACGGGCACGTTTTTAATTTCTTTCACAGATAAGGTATCCCCGTAATTGTCAGTTCTTACAACAACGAGGTCGGCTTCAGGAATTGTATCATTTGACTTTAAGCCAAAAAGAATGTATCCCCCGTTATGCAACTGGAATGACCATCCCAGTTCATTTACAGTAAAATCTCTGCAGGCAAATGTTTTTTCTGAATAAAGCAATGACATTATTACAAAGACTAATAATATGTAATAACCTCTATTCATTTATCTTTAATAAATTATTATTCGGATGCTATTTTGTAAGCAAAAATCTATCCAAATATAGAATATTTTCAGCAAAAAAAGACAGTTCTGCGTGGATTTAAAAAAGCAGCGCCTCATTTCTGAAGCGCCGCTTTATAAAAATGAAAAATTTGTTTTTTAAAAAAAGTAACAAACCCCGAAAGTGGAGTTGACACCTGCGATCGGCTGGTTATAACTGGTTACGAGCCTTCCTGCATTGTTCTGGCGGCCTACATTGTCAAAGCTCAGTTTTGGCTTTGAGTAGAAATAATCCGTTCTCAAAACAAGACCAAGGTGTTTGGCAAGTGCAAATTTTATTCCGATCCCGGCATCAAGCCCCAATGCGGTAGCTGTACCTGATTTCTGAACAAAAGTGGATATGGATTCCGGGTCGGAACCACCTGCTAAATTAATGGCCTGCATAATAAAGTCCGGGGTTGTTGTGTTTGTAATGCCGGCTAATACCCTTGCTTCGATTGTTAAATGGCCTAATCGGATGGCGTAATAAGGACCCACTAAAACACTGATCGTATTATAATTACGCGCAGAGGCGGTAGCAGAGTCGCAATCGAATGAATTTATAATCTCATTTGCAAGTGCGTTTGCATTTACACTATAAGAAGAAGTGGAAAGAGTTCCTCCTACACCAAAATTTGGGGTTAAATACCAGGCGCCGTTAATTGCAAAATGGGAACCTAATTGTGCATAACCATCAGTACTGTTGTAAGTACTTTGAATATTATTGGTGAGTGCGGAAGACGCAAAATTGCCGGTTGGATTGGATATACCGCCTGATATTTCTATAAAACTTTTGGCACGAGGGGTATCCTGGGCAAAGCTTACTTTGCTGAAGAGCAATATTATGATAAATATCAGTAAAAATAATTGTGTTTTCATTTCTTTAAATTTTTTAATAAGTTTATTTAATGCTTACAGGATATGTTACATCGAGATCGGTGGAACCCGGACCATAAGTACCATTTTTCACATTTGGCTGATGTCTCAAAACCACACGCAGGCTACCTGTACTTGCGGCTTCTGTCTTTATTTGAGACTGAAGTCCAAAAGGAAGCGGCGGAATATTGGTATCGTGATCTGTAATACTATCGGTAAGCATTAATCCAGAAGTGGGATAGAAAAAGAAAAGATGGATGTTTTCCCGCTGTTTAATGACATCACTAACTGTATCCACCGGGGTTTTTGTCTGATCAAGAATTACAATGTTGCAAGTGTAAGTTGCATTTTTTGTAAGTTTCAATGTATCAGGTGTTATCACAGGTGGTACTGTTGGAGTATTTGGATTGAGATAATACGAAATTGACGGTTTATCATTTGGATTTGACACATTCTGCAGATTGAGAATTGTAGTTGTTAAAAACTCATTCGACAGAGGGTGCTGCACATTTGCCACGTTGTTCTTATTGCAGGAAGCTATTATTGTCCCGAACATTAAGAATAATATTACATTTCTAAAATTTTTCATTTGTTAATTCTTTAATTTTTAATCGTTTGTTAATCATTGTTTACGGTTTTCTCCGGCCAGAGCGGTATTTTTAATCTCAGCATGATGTTCCTTCCCGGTTCAGCGCTGAAATACCTCAACCTGTCGAGATAATCCCGATAGGTTGTATTGGCAATATTGTTTACAGTCAGATTAATTTCTATGTTTCTCTTCTGAGACATAACAAAAAAACCAAACCCTGCATTGAAAAGCGTGTAGGCTGGGGGTGGGGGAGCGTAATCATAATTATTTACGGGCACACGGTCCTGATGTCTCACATATACATTGGATGCCACAAGGTACGGCTTTGTAACCTTGCCAAAATTGCGGAATTCATATTTCAAACCATTATCAAACCTGTCAGCAGGCACATAAATGAGGTAATCATGTATGGTATAATTATAAGCCCTGACAATAGTGGATTTAGATACGATGCTAAACCTTGGTGTAAAATGGTAATTAATATCAAGATCAGCACCTTCATAAAGGACATTTGCCTGAGTATATTGAAAACCAGGAACAACACCGCTTATCTGGTAGATTGGTTTTCCTGTCGGCTCTAAAAAAATAAAATTATTAATAATATTATAATAGACGCCAAGTTCTACTTTCAGCTTCGGAGACTCATATCTTGCTGAGGTCGAAAAATTATTTGACTGTTCCACACCGAGTGCCGAATCACCAAGTTCAAATGAGGCAGCGCTCAGGTGAACGCCCTTGCCATACAATTCGTTGGGTTCAGGTGGTCTCCATGCATTGCCATAATTAAAATTCCAGGTCAATCTGTCTGATATCTGGCAAGTGGCGCCCAGAGTTCCTGAAAGGTGTGAATATTCATGTAGGGGAGCAACATATTCCAGATTCTCATTATACATGTATACCTGTTCCCACAAATAATCATAGCGAAGACCTCCTTCTAGTGTCCAAAAACCTTTTTGCCATTTTTGGATTGCATAAACCCCGCCTCCATAATTGAGGAAATTTGGTATTACCCCGTAAAAATCGACCGTTTTATGGTAGTTACTCTGAGTGCTTCCACTTATTCCAATTTCACTGCTGAAATTATTCAGATACCTTGTTTCCCATTCTACTTCTGCACTATTAGTGATAATAAAAAAGGAATCAGCCACTGAATTGACCTGGGTGTTCGTATAAGAAGCATCATTGGCTACTTCCTCTCTAAGATCCTGCTGCTGGGAATAAATTGCCTGGATTTTGCTGTCGTCACTCAGATATATATAACCACTCGTTTTAAGGAGATTGTGGGCAACTGTCTGATAAGGTGTTGTGATTTTATAGGTAAACTTTGACGGCTCGTTTGGCTTTGAACTTTTGAGAGCTGAATCAAGGTCAGCCAGGTTGCCAACTTCGGAGGCTGTTAAAATGCCGATCTGGGTATTATATGAACTGTAATACAGATCCGCTCCAAAAATTTCATGTCTGTATGACAATTGTGCAGAATAATCCCTCTCAAAATCGCCTGTATTATCCAGATAATATCCCGGAGCTTCAGAATTACCGGCCCTGTTTACGGTTCCCTGTATACGCCAGCTCAAACCTGCAAGGTTTTTCCCAAATGCACCTTCCAACATGATTGATGCAACACCCATTCCGTTATTGCTTGCTCCAACAAGATTCAGTTCGCCATCAATGCCTGGAGTTCTAGGCATTTCTTTGGGTTGTAACGATACAACTCCTCCCATAGCATCAGAACCATATCGAACACTTTCAGCACCTTTAATTACAGTAATTTCAGATGCTGTAAAAGGATCAATTTCAGGTGCATGATCGGAGCCCCATTGCTGGCCAGCTTGTCCTACACCATTGTTTAATATTAGTATCCTGTTGCTGTACAGGCCATGAATTACAGGTTTAGATATTCCAGGCCCGGTTTGAATAGAGTTCAACCCGGTGATGTCTTTTAAAGATTCTCCGAGTGATTCTCCACGAACTTCATCAATGGCTACACCAGCCAGAGTTTCATGTGCAACAGTACTCAGGGCTTCCTTTTTTTGTTTTCCTGAAATTTCAACCGTGCCGAGTTCCTGTCCAGACAATTCAAAAACGGCATGACCGGACTTTGCCAGGTTTATCTTTTTAACCAGCGTATCATAACCTATCACCGCGCAGGTAAAACTGTATTGTCCAGGACACAAATCAGAGAAACTAAATACACCGGCACTATCTGAAACGGCCGCTTTATCAAGTTCTTTGATCCGAACCAGTGTTCCGGGAATAGATTCGCGTGTTTTAATATCTATTAAATGTCCATGAAAACTGATATGACAGTCAGATTTCTGCCCTTGCGAGTTTTTTGCAAATATCGAAAAAGCCATCAAGAGGACAATTATTTTATTAATCATAAACGATTATTATTCAATACATTTACCAACATGGGTTATAATTATTATCTTTTGTAAAACTCCAATGCAAAACATATTGCATCCACAGCATTTGAAATTGAAGCCGTTCAATTTCAAATGAGTTTACTTATCGGAAAAAAATCAGGCTATTGGTGGCGCCCTGAATCGGGATAAATTGAACCTGTCAAGTTTTATAAAGCCGTAATCAGCAATACGGGGCTGAGATACAGCCACCCGAAGATTGTTTAAAAGTGTATTTCCAATATTTCCATCGAAGGGAAATGCCGAATAATTAAGCATTTCACAATGATGATGTATGGCCTCGACATGAAGGATACCTTTCAGGCAATATTCATTCTCAATGGTATCAGAATGGTCATAAAGATCATGAATAAACTCTTTTGGCGTTATTGAAAAACAAATAATTGCCAAAAGAATAGCACTAAAATATGCACGTGTAATACGCATCAACTGCAAAAATAGGCTTTTTACGTTAATATTATCTCCCATTGGAACAAATATCGAACCAATTAGTTTTCTGAATGAATAATAGCAGGATGGATTATAATCAGAAATCCCCCGGTTTGCTCAAAATTGCAATAAATCTTTGATTTATCATAATAAAAAACCCCGACTGAAAGTCGGGGTTTAAAGGGCAATTGTAGCCAGGAGAGGGGAAAATAAACAGCCCTAATTTGTTTTGATATAAACCTGCTTCTAAATGTGACAAAACCCCGATTTTATATAAACGGGATCAAATCCTTCAAATATCAGCTATAAATGTCTCAATAATACCTATTTAATGTTTTGAAATATTAACTTTGAATTTAAGGATTCAATAAATATTCCACCTTTACAGGTGCAAATATAAAGATTTCTTAATACACCAAGAAATATTTTTAAATACATACAAAATATGATATTTGTTAACACATTACCATCCATAAAAGACATAGTTTAGCGGGTTGAATTAAGATTTGAAATGAAAAAGAATATTGTGCATCCTGAATGGGATATTGTAATGGAAGTTAAGTCGTTGCATAAACCCGGTACCCTGGGGAAACTGCTTACGGTAATCGGTGAAGAAGAAGGATTGATCGGCGACTTTACCACGATAAGCATTGGTAAAACATATTCTATACGTGATATTACGGTGTCTGTTTACGATAAAGCCCATCTCGACAGGGTGATAGAGGCTGTACACAAGCGTACCAGAACTAAAATCATTGCCATAAAGGACCTTGTTTTTGAAAAACATAAGGGTGGCAAAATCCATAGCACCCGAAACGAGGATGTCAAAACCATTTCCGATTTACGATATATCTATACACCCGGAGTAGCCAGGGTTTGCAAAGCTATTGTGGAGGATATTTCTAAAGCCAGGCTATATACAAACATTGCCAATAGTGTCGGAATATTTACCAACGGTACTCGGATACTCGGATTGGGTGATATTGGTCCGGTAGCCGGCATGCCTGTTATGGAAGGGAAGGCTGTACTTTACGACCAGTTTGCCGGTGTGAGCGCCACTCCTATATTAATTGATACCAAAGACCGTGATGAATTTATCAACACGGTAATGCTTGTCTCTCCAACTTTTGGCGGTATTCACCTCGAAGATATAAGTACTCCCGATTGCTTTTATATCGAAGATGAGTTGATAAAGAGGCTTAACAAGCCTGTTATGCATGATGATCAGCATGGCACGGCTACTGTCACGCTCGCAGCCATCCTTACCGTTTTGCGGATATTAGGGCGTGAACCTGATAAAAATATAGTGGTGGCCCAGATAGGTCTGGGTGCCGCGGGTTATGGAATAGCAAAACTGCTTCTCGATTTTGGGTTGAAAGTTATCGGCGTAGATCCCAATATTGATTCTCAAAACCGTTTGATTGAATACGGCGGTGAAATTGACAGCCTCCCCGAAGCTATGACTAAGGCAGAGATAGTAGTTTCTACAACGGGAATTCCAGGACTCATCAAACCTGAAATGATAAGAAAGGGACAGATTATTCTGGCTCTTTCAAACCCGGAACCTGAAATTTTCCCTGATGAGGCCATTGAGGCTGGTGCCGCTTTTGCGGATGATGGAAGAAGCATTAACAATGCTTTGGCTTTTCCCGGATTGTTTAAAGCTGCCCTGGAATGTGGGGCAAACAGCATAACTGCACCAATGAAAATTGCAGCTGCCAAAGCCATCTCTGCATTGGCAGTTGATGACGAACTGGTACCCAGTATCTTTAACCCGAAAGTACATAACAATGTAGTAGAAGCTGTGAAACAAGCGATTACCCTGGATATCCAGGCTGCTACTTTGTAGTAATTCCTGAAAAGTGATTGAATTATAATATTTAAGTATTATTTTTCATTTTTTTTGAAAATCTTGTAACATTTATCATCAGGATATCGTCACACCATTATGAACCAGGGAAAAACAACAATAATACTATTATTGCTGATATCGTTTTTGTTATCAGCGGGGTCAGCTTTTGCGACACAAATTACTGGTAAACTCACAGATACCCTACATAAACCCATAGCCTACGCAAGTGTGTATGTAAAAGGGACAACCAAAGGAACGACAACGAATGATGCAGGCAATTACACACTTGATCTACTTGCAGGACAATACGTTATCGTATTTAGAATGATGGGGTATCAGTCTCATTCAGAAATAGTTAACGTGGGGACTACTAAAATTGTATTGAATGCCACATTGCATGACGAATCCATGCAGCTGGGTGAGGTGACCATTAAAGCCGGAGAAGATCCAGCCTACAATATGATACGCCACGCTATAAAAATGAGGAAACATTATAAAGAACAGGTAAAAGCATATAGTTGTGATGTTTATATAAAAGGCATTCAACGGATGGAAAAACATCCTAAAAAATTGCTGGGGCAGGATATTTCAGACGATATGGTTGGGATTATTGACAGTACCAATATCAGGTATCTGTCTGAATCTGTTTCAAAATTTAATTTTGAGCAGCCTGATAAGATAAAAGAGGAGATGATCTCTTCAAAAGTAAGTGGTAACAACCAGGCATTCAGTTACAACAGTGCATCAGATATGCTTTTTGATTTTTATGAAAGTGTGATCCAGATTGACGGGCTCAGTGATCGCGGATTTATTTCTCCGATTGCACCTGATGCGATGCTTTATTATAGGTACCATCTTGAAGGAACCTACCAGGAAAATGGAAGTACGGTTGACAAAATACAGGTGATCGTCCGCCGAAAAAATGATCCTGTTTTCAGAGGCTATATTTATCTTGAAGAAAGCGGTTGGAGAATATACGCCACCAATCTGTATCTGACCAAAGATGCCCAGATTGATTTTGTTGATACATTGGTTATAAACCAGAATTTTGTCCCTGTTACCAATGATGTATGGATGCCTATTACGAATAAGTTTTTATTTCATTTCGGAGCAATGGGTTTCCAGGGAAGCGGCGTATATGTTGGCGTAAATTCCAATTATAATATAGAACCGGGTTTCAAAAAGCATTTTTTCACGGCAGAAGATATGAAAATTGATACTGATGCCAATAAAAAAGACACCTTATATTGGCATGAAACTAGACCGGTACCACTTACAACTGATGAAATAAATGACTATCGCAAAAGAGACAGCATAATGGCAATACGGAAATCTAAAAAATACCTGGATTCAGTTGATAAAAAAGAAAACAAGTTAAAGCCTTTTCAATTTTTTGTTGGGGGATATAATTATAATGACCGTTATAAAAAGCAAAGCATTTATGTAGGCTCCCTTTTGCAAAGTGTACAATATAATACGGTAGAAGGACTTAGGATAGGAGAGGAGGTATCATTTTCCAAACAGCTTGAGCATAAACGGTCCTGGTCCATAACGCCTTCAGCTTATTATGGATTTTCAGATCATCGATTGAATGGCGCGCTTAGTTATTATAATAATTACCGGCCCGAAAAATTCAGTTATTTCTCGGTTGATGCAGGCCGATCGGCAGTGCAATTCAATGAGATACATCCATATTCCTTTCTATTCAATGAGATATATTCCCTTTTCGAAAAACAGAATTTTATGAAGTTGTATCAGTCTGATTTTGTGGATGTAAAACATTCCATGGAACTGGTAAATGGCGTCATTTTTACAACATCATTAAAATATGAATCGCGAACCTCTATGATAAATACTACTGATTTCAGTTTCTCGAAAATGAGTAGAGATTTTACATCGAATGATCCGCAGGGAATTTTGCCCGATGGTGTCATGTCTTTCAACCCGAACAAAGCATTGCTGTTTGATGCCAATTTTAAAATTAACTTCGCACAACATTATTATACAAGACCTTATGAAAAGATAATAGAAGGTTCCAAATATCCGACATTGACTTTATATTATAAAAAAGGGATAGAAGCCGCAGGGTCTAATGTGAATTATGATTATGTACAGGCTTCGGTTGATGGAAAAATCAATCTTAAAATGGTAGGAAATTCAAACTGGACTGTAACTGCCGGCAAATTCCTGAACAACAAGGATATGTACTTCATGGATTATTATCATTTCCAGGGAAATCAAACTATTTTTACTAATTCCGGAGGATTTGAATTATTGCCTTATTACAAATACAGTTCCAATGGCCAGTTTGTGCAGGCTAATTTTGAACACCATTTCGGAGGATTTATACTCAATAAATTTCCGCTCCTTAGAAAACTTAAACTGGGCGAAATAGCCGGTGTAAATTACCTGACAACAAATACGTTAAATCAGTACGCAGAATTTTATGTGGGTGTTGAAAAACTGCATGCCTTCCGGGTCATCCTGGTTTCAGGTTTTTCTCCGGGGGAAAAGAGTTATGCAACTTTTCGTTTTGGTATCAGTTCCCAGGGCGGGGTAGTAAGTTTGAGATAGAAAGAAAGCAAACCACAGATTATCGAAGAAATAAAGGCAAACCGCAAAGGACGCCAAGGTGTCGCAGAGTAATAAAGAAAAAAGACAAACCGCAAAGAGCACAAAGGTGTCCCAGAGGAACAAAGAAAAAACAATGAGGAAACTGTAAAGGAAAAAAAGAAAATGAAAGGATAATATATGAAATATGAGCTTTGCGCTCTTTCAGATACTACTTCGTACTCTGCGGTAAAATTTAATTTTTTATGACTGAGAATCAGATATCTAAACTTATCATAGGTTGTGCAATTGAGGTACATAAGGCACTTGGGCCGGGACTATTAGAAAATATTTATAAAGAATGCTTATTTTATAAAATACAAAAATCTGGGTTGCTGGTGGAAAAGAAAAATTGATGCAGGTAGTTTTTGAAGAAATAGTTCTTGATTGCGGATATAGAATTGATTTATTGGTTGAAAACAAAGTTGTAGTTGAATTGAAAAGCGTTTCAGAGTTAACTGATTTGCATATTGCTCAAACGCTTTCTTATTTGAAACTTGGTGATTTTAAATTAGGGTTATTAGTCAATTTTAATGTAATTCTTTTAAAAGATGGGATCAACAGAGTAGCAAATGGAATGGAGTATTATTGACCGGTTTAGAGAAAAGCAATAATTAATCAGAATAAGAGCTTTGCGCTCTTTGCGAAACCATAGCGTTCTTTGCGGTTAAATTTCGAAATGTTTAGTAGTGAATTTAATATATAGAATATGAAAAAGTATGTTTTAACAAGTATTTTATTGGCTTTTTGCTTTTATGCAAAAGCGATAGAATATCCTGCCGTTTCAAAAACTTTGAAAAACGGGTTGAAAGTAATTGTTTGCCAGAAACCCGGAAATAATTTCGTCTATCTGCAGGTATGGTATCGTGCAGGAGCGAAAGACGAGGCCCCCGGAGTACATGGTATGGCGCATATGTTTGAGCACATGATGTTCAGAGGGACAGAAAAATATCCCGGACAATCATTCTTTCATAATGTTGAGAAAGTCGGCGGGGTATTAAACGCCAGCACGCATAGTGATTTCACAGAATACCACGAATATGTACCTAAATCTGCCCTGGATATGTGCATGGATATGGAAGCAGACCGGATGGGTAACCTTAAAGTAACCCAGGATATATTGAATACCGAGCGACAGGTAGTGGGCGAGGAGTTCCGCGATGGCATGAACAACTGGGAAGAACGAATGATGCTGAATGAATATAAGGCATTGTATCCTGAAAATGACCCTTACTCAGTTAACCCTATTGGCAGTCTTGAAGAAATAACATCCTTTACGGCTGACGAATGCATGGATTTTTATAACAAATATTACAGCCCCAATTATGCATTTGTAGTAGTAGTGGGAGATGTGAACCCGGATGAAGTTTTTGCCATGGCGGATAAATATTTCGGTGCAGTGACCAAACAATTAACGCTCAATGATAAAACCGATCTGCCCGACCTTACAAAATCAAAACCAAAAGTGACAGAGATGCCACTTGATCAGATGATTCAGGTTTATTCCTATGTTATCCCATATCCTGCCGTTTCGAGCAAGGATTATTATGCACTTAATATGCTGACAGGTATTCTATTCCTGGATCAGAATTCTATTTTGAATAATATTCTGGTCAAAAAGAAACATCTGGTTTATGGAATTGCATCTACCGAAGAAACACGATTTTATAAATACCCGAGTGAACAATCATTTGATTTCTTTATGAATGCTGCTCCGGGAAATTTCAAAGTGAAAAAGATTGTGAGTGATGAAATAAGTAACATCGCAGCCAATGGCATTCCTCAAAGTATGATTGATAATTATATCAAAGCCAAAGAAGCCGGAAATATGCAGTTGAACTACAGTGCGGAAGGGATTGGAAATGCTTTGGGAGCCAGTGAGTTATACTATGGCGATTACAACCAGGCATATCATGCTATCGATCAGTACCGTAAAGTAACCCCGGAGGATATCAAACGCGTGGCAGCTACATACCTGGCACCTGAGCGGATTAATATTATCAATATCAAACCTGACTAACCAACCTATAATAAATAGTTAAAAGAAATATTATGAAGCGATTATTCATCATTCTTATTATAACATTCAGTTGTATTCAGGCATTTGGCCAGACTAATTTTGAGCCTGAAGACAAATACAAGCTCAAAAATAAAATGCAGGTCATTTTTATGGATTATGGCAATATACCCGTAAGTTTTGTAAGTCTGCTTGTGAACACCGGTACTAAAAATGAAACGCCTGGCATGCAGTCTATTGCAAGCCTGACCGCCAATGCTCTCTTATTGGGGAATCAGAAATATAGCCGGGTGCAGCAGGATAGTATCAGTTACCAGTTGGCGGCAACGATCAATGCTGGTAGTAACGATAATTTCAGTGAACTGGACATGCAGTTTCTGAACAAAGACGAAGACCTGGCTATGGATCTTTTTGCCAATGTGATCCTGCACCCAACCTTCCCTAAAGATGAAATATCATCTTATGTAGAGCAGCAGATTACATACAATACGCCTGCAAAAATGGATATCGGTGATCTTACCAAGATATACAGCAGATTCTACGTGTACGGAGCAACAAATCCGCTGGGAAGAAATTTCTATGCCGCGCAATTGAATAAAATTACGACCGACCAGGTTTCAGAATTTTATAAATTCAATTATACGCCAAAAAACTGCATACTGGTTGTAGCCGGAAAACCGGACAAAGATAAATTGAAAGCCCTCATCGCCAAATATTTCGAAGGATGGGATGCATCATATGGCGAGGTAAACGGCGTTTCATTGCCTGAACCTGAATTTGATAAAAAGCAATATGCATTTGTGAACCGCGAAAATGCCACACAGGCGGCAATCGATTGGGTTAAAAAAGCACCTAATGTAAAAAGCAAAGACCTGGAAGCCTTTAAGATAGCCAATGGTGTTTTTTCACAAATGCTATTTGAACAGGTGCGCGTAAAAGAAGGTAAGGCCTATTTTATCAGCAGCAATTTTAGTAATGAGGATAACAATGAGACATATACTGTAAACACCCAGGTGAGAAATGAAGTAATGTATGCTACCCTCGAGAGTTTCGATAAAGTACTGAAACAGTTTTATGACAGTGGCGCCCCGAAAGATATTTTTGCTACTATAAAAACACGAATGGTGGCTGGGGTAGAAGGCATGGAAAGCCCTGCACAACTGGTGAATACATTCAACCCGTTATTATATCCTGATTACGAAAAGAGAAAACAAAGCCTGGCTGAACTGAACCAGATCGATATTGAAAAAGTAAATAAGGTTATTAAGAAATATTTCAACCCGGCTGACTATAAGGTCATGATTGCAGGAAGTGCAACTGAATTAAAGCCTCAGCTTGATAAAATACCGGGGCTTGTTACTTTGCCTTTGAATGCGATTGATGTAGATAACTAAGAGAGTTGGTGATTTGGTGAGTTAGTGATTTGGTGAGTTCTTCAGTTGGTGAATTCTAACGATAACTCAAATATTTATATCGTTTCGTTAATTGTTAAAAATGCTCTCAACTACCCAAAACCAACAAATAGGCTGTCATTTCGACGATAGGAGAAATCTGTCGGAAGCGTATTAGTATAGGTTTTTTGTCACGATATATATAAATCAGATTTCTCTTATCGTCGAAATGACAATATCGCTTGGAATAGAAGTCTTTCACTAAACTGCATTATTCACATCTCCTCAAAAATCTTATCAGGGAATGTTATCATTTGATTTATACGTTTTTCAATGCCTTTCCATGTATATTTATGATGTATTAATTTGATATGTTCGTCGAAATTAATGTCTTCATGATATGATAAGGATTTCAGGGCTGCAAAAGGATTTCTCGAAGAATATTTTACTTTGTATGCCTCAGTCATATCTTCTAATGACATATATTGGGACAAATAAGCAACATCAATATAATCTTTCAGGCGGGTGCCATTTCCGGTTATTGCATTTAGCTTCATTGCCGCAATATCTTTTAATCCTGCAATTCTTAATCCTTCAATATTTTGAATTGGTTCTATTAGAGGATAATCATGGGTAATAAAATCGACCTGAATATTATTGATCTTCCCTTTGATGGCATTTTTTCCTTCATAATTTAATTTAAAATCAAGCATTTTTTCAAGGTGTTCCAACAATTGATTTCCATCAAAAGGTTTCAACGAAAATAAGTCTATATCAATACTTTCCCTGTGACCAATTTGTAATGAAAGGGCCGTGCCGCCTACCAAAAAAAAATCAGCAAAACTGTTATCTCCCATCAGGGATTTTAAGACTCCCAGTGTCCCGGGTTTAACTGTTTCCGTTTGTAACATTTTAACTCAGATAAAGGAATTTCAAAAGCAACACTGACAAAGTTCATGTCTTTACTATTGAGATAAGGAATATTTTTTATGGCGTCTTTTACGCCTTCTTCTCCATACAGATTCAAAATTGCATACCAGTCTTCAGGCCAGCCTCTTTCTACAACCCGCTGCACGACAACATTTATCATCTTATCATAGTCTATACGCGATAAATCGTACTCCCATAAAAGCGATAAATCCAGTTTAGAGTCAGGATGCTTTTTATAATCCCTTAAAAATATATAATTTATCAAGATTGCTTTTTGATCTAAGCAAAGATATAAATAATTCCGATTCTGCCTCAGGCGGGGACGCCGACCACTGACAAATGATTTAGAGCTACTCATTCTATAGAATTCGAATGCGTCAGCAACTCC
>JABDBQ010000047.1 GCA_013288555.1 Bacteroidota bacterium
GCATATTATTCATTAAAATAAACAAAGCAAAGATATTGCCAAATATGGCATGACGAATCAAGCCTGAAATTTAAGCAAAAACCCTTATTGGCCAAAAAGACAACAAATGCCATAAGTGCTTTGTTTTCCAGATATTACTTCATCTGATTAACCCTTAAAAAAGGAAAAGGAATCAGTTATAAAGTAAAAAACCTCCCGATATTAAACCCAAGCATTATCTGACCTTTGAGCCAATCATTTTGTGTATAGGCAATGGTCTGATTTTCAAGGATACCGTATGAATTCGTAAGAACGATCTGGAATACATGTCCGCCTGTTTCTATTTCAAGACAAATTGCTGCGCTATTATGATACTGGCTCATGGTCTGGCTGTACTTTGAAATCCGCCAGGCATATTCTCCGGTCAGGGCCATTCTCTTGTTTATTTTATACCTTGCCATACCCACCATTGAGTACATATCATTCTGGTCTGTAATATTTTCTACAAGGTTATAATGCAGCATCGTAGGTGCTAACTGCAGCGATAAATGATCACTGAATTTGCGGGCAATAAGCAGCTGGTAATTGTATGACATCCTGCTCGTAAAATACTGATAATGATCAAATCCTGTAAATGCAGCTGATGGGTCTTTATCAGCTGTAATATACATACATGATAATAAAGTAACAGTAACCGGCATGCTATTGTCCGTAGTCTGCCTGAGCCATTTGTATTTCAGAAACCCATCGTACATTTTCTGATAAGCGGTACGGCCGATACCAACCTGTAATCTACCATCATAACTATACTCAAGTCCGAGTCTCAAATTGGCGGGGCCATCCAATCCATATAAAGTATTAATGCCACCATTCAGCAATCCAAAACGGTGAGAAATCCTGAAGTCCAGCGTGCGTTTACCAGTCGTTTCCACCGTTTGGAAATTAACCAGCCTGGATGATTTGAATGTCGCATCCACATATTCTGAAACAGGCGGTGTTTGGCGATCCAGTGCATCCAACATACTGTCCTTCTGCGCATTTGCATTGAACAAAAAGCAAATAACGGGTATTATGGTTATAATTATTTTTTTAATCATGGGGTCTTTAATTATTTGGCATCCCGCTTTGAATCCAGTGTCTTATCGATCCGATTTTGCAATCATCCAGGTGCGTGTTAGGAGGCATGGACGGCACACCATTTCCTGTTAATGCATTCATTAGTTTATTATTTGCTGCAGCGGCTTTTACATTATCAAAACTGTTGAGCGATACACCACCACTCCCGCTTGAGCCATGACAACCAATGCAATAAGCGTTTACAATTTTATTCACATCTCCACTGTATGTGGCCGCGGAGCTATCGCATGCCGTATTTAAACTCGGATGCAGTTCCTGAAACTGATCATAATAACAGCTATTCAGCGTAAATGTAATAGCCATACCTGCTATTAACGTTATCAATAATTTCTTTTTCATGTATCCCGGATTAGTTATTTTTTGCCCCTTGTTCTATCCACAAATAAATCATAAGTACATCATCATTGCCAAGCTGTCCTGCAGGTGGCATGGAATTGTCACCACCAGTGCCGTTTATTGCAGTATACAACCTGCTTGATTTGGCATTTCCGGGGGTTACCAGATCACTGCTTGCGATATCATTATAGGTCATCAGCGGAAATAATTCTCCACCGGTCGAATTGTGACATCCGCTCATGGCACAATTTGCAATAATCAGTGGCTGTACGTCTTTTGAAAAACTCACAGCAGGTGTAACCGGTATTAGCGGTGTATGACTGCAGGAAATCCACAAAACTGCGCTCAATATGAGCACGACAAAAGTTTTTACTTTTCTCTTTTTCATCATTCAAATAAATTGTTCAAAATTACCCCGACCCTTTTTCAATAAAACTGATTTATGCCAGTTTTTAAATAGGATTACGTCAGAAGTTTTGAGTTAGTGGGCAGGCTATGAGAATAATATAGTAAATGCGTGTTATAACATGCATTGGGCCGGTTTTATCAAAAGAATTCTATCTTCTATCCCAGGTAGGAACTAATAAAAGAAATGAAGGCAAACTTTTGACATAACCTCCGCAATGAGCAATGAAGCAATAAAACTCCAAACTGCTTTCGGACCTTTCAGGTTCGCTGATATTGAATATGCATTGTACATCAAGGCAACAGTCCATACGACAAAAGGGATGAGCAACAATGACATTATAATAAGTCTCGTTATCAATTGAGGGTCTGTTTGCATTTGCAGAAAGCTATTTGGATTGTCAATATGTTCCGGCGATAATAAACTTACCAACACTGCAAAAAACATGGGATACCTGGCCAGGGCACTTGTACCTGTCACATCTATAAACCGAATGGAAGAAGATGAAAAACTTCTGCCAAAAATAAACAAAGGCAATACAAGGCAAAGCCAGTCGATGAGAGGTTCAATAAAATACAAATATGAGACTGTTGTCCGCCCGCGGTGCAGATCAATAACACCATCGAGATGGGTTGTAGTAAAAAGACATAAAACCGCTGTAACCAGCATGGCAACAATGCCTGACAAAAGGGCCTTGTTACCGGCAATAAATTTGAATGGGTTGAATAACCAGGTTTTCATTTTGCATTCTTTACAGGTTTTTCCAGGTCCGTAAGTCGTCCAATAATATCATCCAGCATATTACGCACAGTAGGATAACTCAGTTTCATTTTTTCAGCCATTAGTTTCAGGCTGCCGCTGCTTTTTACAAATTCAGTAATAAATACACGGTCATCAGGCTCAAGCCTTGCCAATGGAGGCAATTCAAAAGCGCCGGTGACTTCCGTTTGGCAATGACTACAGCTCAGGCTTTTTACATGAAGTGGTGCCGAGCACGAAGGGCATAAATGAGGGAGTTTATTTAACATTACATTTATAAGAGTTCACAAAACTACATTATTATTTAATAATATTTAACATAAACTAAATTTTATTAAAGTTTAGTTTATACTTTTGCAGTCTATTTGAACAAACAAACCATGAAAAAACTATCAATCTTATTATTTATGTGTCTTTCCCTTTCAGCATTACATGCTCAGAAAAAAATATCGGGGCAATGGGAAGGCAGTCTTGCTTTTGGAGGCGGGAGCTTAAAAATTGTATTTCATTTTGAACAAAAAAGCGACGGATCTCTTTCCGGAACAATGGATAGTCCTGACCAGGGCGCTTATGGGATAACATGCGACCGCGTAGACATTCATGGCGACACTGTTATTGCACAGATATTCAAAATAAACGGAGGTTATACAGGTGTAATAATAAATGATTCTACCCTAAATGGCAACTGGAAACAAGGCAATAAAGCGCTGCCCATGAATCTTCATAAGCGCAATGGATTACCTAAAACCGAGCTCCCAAAACTTTCAACATCAGCGCACAATATTTCAGGCATCTGGTCAGGGAAACTGGCAACTGGTAGTTTTCACTTAACGCTTGCTTTTCATATTGACCAGCAAAGTGATAAAACTTATTCCGGCAAAATGGACAGTCCCGACCAGGGCGTTTTAGGCGTTGATTGCGATCATGTAATCATTACAAATGACAGCGTTGACATTGAAGTAAAACCAGGCATTGGTATGACAGGCAGGTTGATAAATGACACCACGATTTCTGGCAGCTGGAACCAGGGTGGAAAGATGCTTCCATTTGTTGTGAATAAGGTGAAGCAAGCCCCTCAAATTCCAAGCCGTCCTCAGACACCAAAGCCCCCTTTTAAATACAACAGCGAAGACGTAGAATATGATAACGCTGATAAGTCGGTTCATTTTGGGGCTACTTTTACTTATCCCAAAGGGAAAGGACCTTTCCCTACAGTCATCCTGATTACTGGCAGCGGACAACAGGACCGCGACGAAACTATATTCGGGCATAAATCTTTTGCTGTGATCGCAGATTACCTGTCTAATAGAGGTATAGCGGTGCTTCGCGTTGATGATCGTGGCATCGGAAAATCTACCGGAGATGTGGTACATGCTACCAGTGCCGACTTTGCAGATGATGTTGAAGTGGGGTTGAAATACCTGAAGACACGCAAAGAAGTAGATCAAAAAAAGATGGGTATGATCGGGCACAGCGAAGGCGGATTGATCGCATCGATTGTTGCTGCAAGGAATCCGGATATTGATTTTGTAATCATGCTTGCCGGGCCAGGGGTAAAGGGCTCTGAAATAATTATCAAACAAACACATGATATTTATATTTCAGACGGTGTACCCGTGGAGGCTGTAAATGCCTACTGTGTGATATTCAAAAAAATACTGGAAGATTTTATGGCAAGTGACGATAGTGCGATGGTACACAAAAAAGTATTTGCTGATTATGATGCATGGAGCAGGCAGCAATCCAAAGAAACGCTCACAGCTCTAAAAATAAATACAGACAGCAATGGAGAAAATAAAATAATTCATGATTTTATGGAGGGATTTTCCTCTCCATGGACCAATTATTTTATCAAAACAGATCCCCAGCCTTTCATTGAGAAATTTAAGTGTAAAGTATTGGCACTGAATGGAGAAAAAGACCTGCAGGTAAATGCAGATATGAACCTTAAAGCCATTCACGATGCCCTGAGCAAAAGTAAATCTCCTTCTTTTGAAACCAAAGAATTACCAGGATTAAATCACTTATTCCAGGACTGTAAAAAATGTACTGTACCTGAATACCAGGAACTGGAAGAAACCTTCTCTCCTGCCGCACTGGAGGTGATGTGGAAATGGACGGAGAAACATGTGATGTAGTGTCAATTGCTCGGAATCATTGATTTACATTTCAAGAGGTACATTTTTATGTTATAGCATCATTCCTGCCCTTGTTGGTCTTGTCACCAACAAGCTCTTCAAACTCTGAATTTGCTTAGGTGTAGACTTATTGGTGACAACACCAAACACGGGCGGAAGTCTTAGCATTGAGATAGATTTTATTTTTGAATCATTATATTAATTAAACCATAAATTCGTTTCATCTAAAAATCCATGGATGAAACAGTTGTTATTAACTCTTTTTGTCTTTTTTGTTATTACAGGTGTCGTTTCTGCACAGAAATACACCATCAGCGGATATGTAAAGGATGCTGCAACAGGTGAAGTACTTATCGGGGCATCCTTATATGTACCTAAACTCAAAACAGGCACCGTTACCAATGCTTATGGATTTTATTCACTTACTTTAAATGCAGACAGTATCGGCCTCGTAATAAGGTCTATGGGATACAAGGCAGTATACAAAAAAATAGACCTGAGGAAAAATATCGAACTGAATGTAAACCTGCAGACCCTTGAACTGGGCGAGGTAGTTATTGTCGGTTCCAAAGCAAGTGAAAATGTAGAAAAACCCCAGATGGGTGTCATTGATGTCCCCATAGCTTCGGTAAAAGAATTGCCTGCCATTTTTGGTGAAAAAGACCTGTTCAAAGTATTGCAGTTATTGCCGGGCGTACAGGCTGGCGCTGAGGGCAGTGCAGGGTTTTACGTGCGAGGTGGCGGCGCGGACGAAAACCTGATTTTACTGGATGAAGCCGTCATTTATAATCCCTTTCACATGGCAGGTTTTTTCAGTATTTTCAATGGCGATGCCATCAAGTCTGTTGACCTGTACAAGGGTGGCTTTCCGGCCCAATACGGCGGCAGGCTTTCATCCATTATTGATATATCCATGAAAGACGGCAATATGGAAAGTTTTCACGGTGAGGGTGGTATAGGCCTTATTTCTTCACGGCTGATGTTGGAAGGTCCTATCGTGAAAAACAAAGCATCGTTTATGGTTTCAGCGAGACGCACCTATCTCGATCTTCTTATTAAGCCTTTCCTGCCCAAAGGAACTGAAGCTGCCTATTATTTTTATGACATCAATGCCAAAGTGAATTATATCATATCTGACAAAGACCGGGTTTACCTCAGCGGATATATGGGTGCTGATGTGCTTTCAACCTCGCTTGTTAACCCGGGAGATACCACTGGCGTGGGCGTATCATGGGGAAATAAAAGTGCAACCGCTAGATGGAACCATGTCTTTTCGCCAAAGTTGTTCGCGAATACCACATTCATTTATGACGATTATAATTTCACGATCAATGAACAGATGAATGCCCTCCAGGCCAAGATAACATCGGGCATCAATGATGTAGGCGGCAAAATTGATTTTGACTGGTTTCCTTCGCCTCTGAACCATGTGAAATTCGGGGGGATATATACCTATTCTGAATTTATTCCGAGTCTCGTTGAAGGACAGATCGGGAGCGTTGGCTTTACCAATGAACAAACCAAATATGTACACAATGCGGCGGTGTATATTAATGATGAATATACATTTTCTGAAAAATGGTCTTTCAATATCGGTCTCCGGGCGCCCTATTTTGGTTACAAACAAACCGACTATTTCGATGTGGAACCCCGCTTTACTGCCAAATATTCTTTAGACAAAACAACCTCGCTCAAAGCAAGTTATGTAATGATGTACCAGAACATTCACTTGCTCAGCAATTCTTCCATTTCCCTACCGACAGATATATGGATACCGAGCAGCAATATTGTAAAACCGGAACAAAGCCAGCAGGTTTCGGCTGGGATCTTTAAGAATTTTATGGACAATGCTTTTGAAACCAGTGCCGAGGTTTATTACAAGAAAAGCAATAACGTGATTGAATACCAGCCCGGCACAGATATATTCTTTAACCCGAATATAGATAACGCCTTGTATTTCGGGCAGGGATGGTCTTATGGGCTGGAATTATTTATCAAGAAAAATGTAGGAAAGTTTACCGGTTGGTTGGGCTATACTTTATCGTGGGCCAATCTCCAGTTTGCCCAATTGAACAATGGCGCTGCCTTCCCTGCCACATATGACCGGCGACACGATTTTTCATTGACAGGCATTTATAATTTCAATAAAAACTGGTCTTTTTCCGGTGTATTTATATATGAAACAGGCTCATCGCTTACGGTCCCACTCGGCACTTATGTCGTTCCCGGCCCGGGGCAGAACGGGATGGTACAGTTGCTGGATTATGGTTCGATGAATTTCTATAAGCTGCCTGCATACAACCGGCTTGATATTGGCATAAAATATACCAGGCAACATAAAAAGTACGAGGACGAATGGCGGTTTGATATCTACAATGCCTATAGCCGCCAGAACCCTTATTTTGTATTCATTGACCCGAACTATATGGATCCCAATGCCAATATCAGCAGGCCTGCCGCTGTGCAGATTTCCATATTCCCCATCATCCCTACCTTTAGCTATAATTTTAAATTTTAAGGTATGAAAAAAGCAAGTTTTTTTACCCTCATACTTTTCTCACTTCTACTTGGCAGCTGTGAAAAAAACATCACTTTGGATATTCCCAAATACGATAGTAAAGTAGTGGTTTTTTGCGTTTTACTGCCGAATCAGCGTGCCCAGCTGTCCCTGAGTCTCAGCCAGTCATATTACAGCTATGCTGATACGGATACCACTTTAAATAACCATTTTATTACCAATGCCAAGGTATATATTACGGATTTGACCGCCGGCACGACAGACACTTTTCAAGAGGATACATTTTCTCAAAACAAAATTTATTTTGGAAAAAAATTTATTGCCACAGGACACACCTATTTCCTCCATGTCAATTATAATGGAAAGATTCTCACAGCACAGACAACAGTACCGATGCCCCCAAAGATTGATCATGTTGACTATTTAAAATTAGATACGACTTTTTATGGGGGGCCGAATTATGAATTTCATGTATATTTCAACGATTTACCGGGTGGTCCTAACTATTTTTCAGTAGATAATGCAAATTTTATATCAGATGTTGGCCTGGCAGGTAAACAACTCGAAATCATCGAGGATTTAAGCCTGGCTCCAAATTATCCGATCACTGTTGATGTTCAGGTTAATAATGCAAATAAAGAAACATCTGATTTTTTGAGTAATGCCAATATCCAGAACCAGAATGCGAACAATCCTTTTTCGGAACCGGTTATTGTAGAAGGCAATATTAATGGTGGCCTGGGTTTGTTCGGGGCCATCTCCCAATCTCCCTTTTTCAAGGTTATAATCACCAAATAATCAGTCAGGATATAGTGTAAAAGTCTTGGAGATGCCCAGCCCGAAATATAAGGCATCGAGGTTGATATCAAGCGTTTGCGGACGTTGAAAAACCTCACTTGTTTCGCGTTCCCAGTATATGAGATGATCTGATGAGATAAATGCTTTCAGCATCAGGTCATGTTTAAAATCAAAGCCAAATCCGAGTCTTCCTTGCAGATAGAGAGGTGTACCTGTCCCAAAAACATTATCAGAACCGGAATAGAAACCCAGGTCAAGCCCGCCATAAACAAATGGACTCAGGTATTTCTTTTTATTAAAATAATAATTGTATTCCGTGGTCAGGCATATACCCACATAATCAACACTTTGTGGGTTACCGGCGTTTGTTGTCGCGTTGCCGCTGGCATCAAAGTCTGTTTCAGGAATGGTGGCAATCCCGAAATTATAACTCAACCCCGCCTGGAATATCTTGCTGTTGGCAATCATTACATCAAGCTTGATATTGGTAAAGGGTCCGTAAGGGAGGATATTGCTGTAATCGGCTTTATGCGTTGCCCATTCCCACCCATTTGGCCCTGTGCCGTTTAAATTATATTCCCCGGTATAATTATGCAGGTAATCCACACTAAAAGTCTTGATATTTAAATCCAGCCCGAAGGTCAGCATCAGCGGCTTTTTGGTATGAATAATGGTGTCCTTCATTTGAATATCATTCTGTGCCTTTGAAGTGAATACAGAACAGAATATGAAAATAAATGATAGAGTAAAAATAATCCGCCTCATAATTTGAATTTTACGGGAATTTAGACAAATTAACGAAAAAGATGGAAATGTAGTATAAGATGGAATCAGCGTTGTGTTCTCGAACGCATTTCTCCTCGATTGGGCCACCTTTATTTCTTCATTATCAGGAAAGAATGGGAATGATTGAGGCGAGGCAGAAGCTCTTTTTAAATTTATTAAATGTGATCTGCTACGGAGCCAGTTCGCGTTACTTGCTCCCTTCAATACATTTCCTTAATAAATCCCAATCGGGTATTGTTATATGCACCTGTATTCACCAGGTTCTTCATTGCAAACAGGGATTCGTAGGGGCCGGAAGTGATGGCCAGGTTTACCATCCATCCCGGTATATTGCCCCCAACATCCATCTGCATTTCGTAACTCAGTTCTACTTTGTTCTTCCCTTCAGGAGCGATGATTATTGTTTCATTAAACCTTTTCAGGCGCACCCTGCCGGATACTTCGGGCAGGAAATTGGGTTCGTTCTCAACTGTGACAGTTATAACCCCGGTCATCTTATCCTGAGATATTTTCAGCCTTCCGATAAAATCGCGATTATCGGCTGGCCAGGGGACGCTGGTTTCCTGGTAATATAGTAATTCCGTGGGGCTTATCCATTTCAAAATCTTAGCATGGTCACAATGGTAAATCCATTTTTTGTAAGAAGGGACATCGAAAACGAGAGCCACCAGGCCTGACAAAGAACTATTCATGACACATACAGATTTAACGGCACTCACTGAGTATCCATCAACCGATCGGGTATATACAGCTATCCCGTTTTTATTCGATTGCAATTCCCATGTTTTGCCTCCAGGTGTGACGGCCAAACATGTCATTAAAATCAAAAAGGATGTTATGGTTTTAAACATGAGTGAAAGAATGCATTTTGCAATATAACCTCAAAACGGACGTGACGAACTTTTTGTTAATGGGAATATTAGAAGAGCGGGATCTTGCACTTCGTAGAGAAAAGGAATGCCTTGCCTCTAAAAGGCATAATGTGCTCATCGAATTTCACAAATCAAATACTGAGTCAAATTGCTGTGAACCTGTTGAATGAACATTGCTAGTGATCTGGGTACATGTAGATTTTCTGCTACTTAGCTATATATTTATAATATAGTTCCCATTTCTTTTGCCAAAAAAAACGAAATGTTCTTATTGTTTGGGATACAGAGCGGAACGAGGCATAATCCGTTGAAAGCATATTTTGGAAGAAAAAGTATTTTGAAGACATTTCTGTTATTTTTAAATCAATATACATGCCGCTCACATTTAAGGTGCCAGCCCCCCAGGCATATTTGAAAGTAAAATGACAAACCTGGCTGCACATCTGGTATTTACATCGTTCTTTTGTCGTTTCTTCATATTTCCCCTTCCTGAAATCCAACCAGACAGCCTTGTCAAGATCATGAATATATATGCCAAAGGGCTTTACCAGTAACCTTAACATAAAACCAATCTGCTTCCTGAAATTCTGCATGTTGTCTTTTATAGCTATTGCAACATCTTCAAAAGGCAGCATATCCGGTTTTGGATCAATAATGAGATGTTTGAAATCATCCATATATTTCTTGACTGCTGTTCCTGAATCGAACTGAGGATTCGTTGCATCAATCGCTTCATTTGGGTACATAAATTGAATAGTGGGTAAATTGCATTCTGATATTTTGAGAGGCGTATTTATCCAATCGTTCATCCGGCTGTTTTCCAAATTGCAGAAATAAATAAAGCTGGCAAAGGGTATGGTATAGCTCGGCATAAATATTTCTATCTGGCTTTTTATGTCTTCAATTTTTTTCAGGCCTTCGTTATATTCGTCCCTTTGGTTGCCAACCCAGTTTGCAAAGGAAAATTGAGTAAACAAAAAGTTTATTGGCCCGATTTCCCTTTTTATGTACTTGTATTGCTTTTCGTTAAAGATACAGTCGTTTAGGTTTAGAACAGTATGCCGCCCATCTCTAATGGCCAGGAACGAGTCCATTGACCCTGCTGATCCGCAATATAATTTAAACCCATCCATGGATTTCCATTTATAGAGCGGTAGTTCAATAATATTAATAAAGCCAAGGTTCAGAAACGCCTTGAGCATTCTTTTAGATGCATGTTGCTGGTACAGAATTGTTATATTTCTACGGGTTTCAAGATCAATGCTTTTAAGAGTAGGCAAACTGAAATGGTCTGGATGTTCATGCGAAATAAAAATATAATCGACCTCATCCCAATCTACCCTGCCAGGCTTTGATAGCAACGCCCAACTGTTGTTAAATGCCTTTCCTATAAGCCACGGGTCACAGACAATTATTTTTCCATTTGTCCTGACAATAAAACAAGCATGTGAAATAAATTCGATTTCCATCACAATTTTCTGAGGATTAAAAACGAAAATAGGAATTATGCATAACAAAGCCATTGTTTATGTCGAACCATGGCGAGGTGGTGCAATTAAAAAATAATGACTATTTAGCTACCCTGTCAGCTTATTAGCTGGTAGATTGCAGAAGATAAATTCTGATTTCCCCATATTATTTTCATAGCCTCATCTTTAAATATTTTTTTGATCTTTGGCTTCTAAAAGTCACGTTATGATCCTGATCTACCTTCTTGCCTCTTTTTTCGGTATCAGTTGCGGTGCTACATGGATTATTTTTGGTTTTGTTGACTTTGAATTGTCAGGCAAAATAGCCCTGGCAGGAACAATGGCTACGACCGGGTTGTTTCATTTCATCTGGACCAAAGGTATGATACTAATGATGCCTGCCTTTTTACCTGCTAAAAAAATGCTGGTTTACATCACAGGTATTCTCGAGATACTGGTTGCGCCGGGTTTGCTTATTCCGGTAACCACAAGAATCACAGCGATTTTGCTCATTATTTTTCTTGTTCTTATACTGCCTTCCAATATCGAGGGCGCCCGCAAAAAAGTGAATCTCAGCAAAGGAGATTTTACAGGTCCCGGATTGAACTATCTCTGGCAGCGCATCCCCATCCAACTGGTTCTTATCGGCTGGACCTATTGGTTTTGTTTGAGGTGAGTTGAAGCGGATGCTTCAAATTGGGAAAGTCACAAGCGGACGCTTGCGATAGTTGGGAGCTTCCATATTCAATATTTTGTAAAATTTGGATCCAAAGGGACTATTGAAACAGTATCACTTAAATTTTCCTTCATAGTTTTAAAATCGGTAACTAGCATTCCGCTTTTTTTCTCATTTTCAAGATAATCATACATTAGCTTTGCAAGTTGCCAATTTGGATCTATTTTTAACACTGCTTCAGAAAAATAAAGAGCTTTACCAACATCATATGCGTGTAAATATAAACGAGATATATCATACAAGGCAAAAACGTTATTTGAATCTCTTCTTAAGGACTCCATCACAAAAAAAGATAAAATACCTCCCTCTCCAAGATCATTTTTTAGCGAATAATAATAACCCGCATAATAAAGTTGAAGAGGCGTAAAACTACCATATGGAAAGCTATCTAAGCTTGTTAATTTCCTTTTCGATTTAACAACATTACTTTCAATTTTAGGATTATCGACAAACCTAAAGCTATCGAGTTGAGGAAGATATGGTTTTAATTTGGTAAATTCTCCCTTTTTTAACATGATAATATTATAAAGAATTGTATCTTTTTCTGTTTTTAGATCATGTATATTTTCAATACAGTTGTATTCCTTGCTTTTGAATATTTCCGCCAAAGAGTTCTTGGATTCAACTTTTCTGTTGCAATAAACGGCTGAAATGCTTATGGTTATGACAAGGATAAAATATTTCATATTATAATTAAAGTTTATTCCAGCGCGCACTCTTCTCCTCTGCCTGCATGCCAACTTTGCGTCTCTGACGCACTTCCCAACTACTTCTTCCCACCCTTCGTCCCATACAAACTCGTTGTTTCTTCATTGCGGTGCTGCTGGTTGAAAATGCCGTTCGCACGGCTGATGGAATCGATGCCATAACGCTTGCGCAGGTAGTCCATGGCAAACATGAGTTTGGTTTGTTTTTCGGCCTGGTCGAATAGCGTAAGCTGGTAGTTGGCATGTACCAGGTTGGTAAAGCGTACCCCCACCAACCGTATAAGTAAGCGCTGGTTATAGCATTTTTCAAACAGGGCCATCACGGTTTTAATGAGCACATCATCACGACAGGTATAGGGGATGCTTACCTGCTGGGTTTTGGTGTCAAAATTGGAATAGCGGATCTTCACGGCGATGCAACTCGTCATGCGGTTATCCGTCCGCATTCTATAGGCCAGTTTCTCGGTCATGCCAAGCAGGGTGGCATGCAGCATTTTCATATCTGTGGTATCGGTGCCGAAAGTGCTTTCGGTGGAGATGGATTTGGCCTCTTCATAAGGCACAATAAGGGAATTGTCTATGCCATTGGCGCGGCGCCAGAGGCTGAGCCCGTTTTTGCCAAGGACCTGCTGGATCACTTCCACCGGGAACTCCATGAGCTTGCCAATGGTATCAATGCCCATATCGAGCATAAAGCGGTGGGTTACTTCACCCACCATGGGCATTTTGCGGATGTCAAGAGGATGCAGGAACGATTTTACTTCCGCTTCAGGGATATGAATCTTGCCATTGGGCTTGGCTTCGTTGGTCGCAATTTTGGAGACGGTTTTATTCACTGATAAACCAACAGACATCGGCAGTCCTGTTTCTTTTTTGATGTGTTCATACAGTTCCCAGGCCCATTTTACTGTACCGAAAAAACGGTCCATGCCACTGATATCGATATAGAATTCATCGATAGAAGCCTTCTCGAAAACGGGAGATTTTTCCGCGATGATATCTGTGACCAGCGCTGAATATTTACTGTACGAATCCATATCCCCGGAGAGATAAATGCCATCCGGACAAAGCTTTCGTGCGGTAACGATCGGCATGGCCGAATGCAATCCGTATGCCCGCGCTTCATAAGAACAGGCAGCCACCACGCCGCGACTTCCGGTACCGCCTACAATCACAGGCTTGCCCAAAAGTTTCGGGTTGCGCAGGCGCTCCACCGACACAAAGAACGAGTCCAGGTCTAAGTGGAGGATGTCCGAAGCATGTTTTACGTTGTCTTGCATGGATTTTCAGGAGTCAGGAGACAGGTATCAGGAGTCAGTCCTGTGCTTCACAAAGATAAAAAAATCAATGGCAATAAAACTATCACCCCCGGCGGAACATTCCGACGGGGGTGACATAATCAAGAGGTATTTATAAAGTTGTCGGAATGTCGCATGAAAGGAAATTCCGACAACAATAATAAGTCAGATTACAGCGCGTATCTGCGAGCTACTTCCTGCCAGTTTACCACATTCCACCAGGCACCAATATAATCAGGTCTTTTGTTCTGGTAGTGGAGGTAATAAGCATGTTCCCATACATCCAGGCAAAGGAGTGGAGTGCCTTTAAATTCGCAAACATCCATCAACGGATTGTCCTGGTTTGGTGTAGAACCGATTTTCAGGGCGCCATCTTTATCTTTATACAACCATGCCCAGCCTGAACCGAAACGGGTTGTAGCCGCTGCGGTAAATTGTTCTTTAAAAGTAGTAAAGGTGCCAAAAGTATCCATGATCGCATCACCCAGCTTGCCCATAGGCATATCGCCACCTTTTGGTGACATAATTTCCCAGAACATATTGTGGTTGTAATATCCGCCGCCATTGTTGCGAACAGCCGGTGAAAGTTTAGAAACATTTTTCAGGATATCTTCAATCGACATATTTTCCTGCGGCGTACCTTCAATAGCCTTGTTCAGGTTATCAGTATAAGCTTTATGATGCCTGTCATGGTGTATTTCCATGGTTTTGGCATCGATATGTGGTTCAAGCGCATTGAAAGAATAAGGGAGATCAGCTAATTTAAAAGCCATATTATTAATATTTTAAGATTGGTAAAATGAATAATTGCAGAGGCAAAAATAAGAAATTATCTATGCATACAAACAGGTATACTACAAATAAAGACCGTGTATGTTCAGTCTCCTCCTGATATTAAAATAAATATAATGTATGAAAGACCTGATGGAAACTCTGATCAGCTTGCCTGCATGCGTCCGGTTGAAATTTTTGGCTGGGATGTACGGTTCGGATCCTTTTCTAATAAGGTATCCAGGCTGTATTTGCTCGAAAGATGGCCTGCAAAACCGGAAAGCTTCAAACTCCTGGCTTTGATTTTTTCAAGATGCCGCTTCACAAGGGTTAATTTGCTAAGATTTTCCATATAATGGGTTTTTGGAATGCGGGTGCTAAGGTAGAAGGGTTTTGGGTGAAATGCAATCTGTTATCAAAAACTTAACATTAATTTAACATTGAAATATAAAATATTCATTATCAAAATATTAAAACATAATATGAAGTCAGTCAGACCAATGCAATCCGGGCATATTTGATCGTTTCTCCCTTCTCTCTGAATAGCATTTCATATTTAGTTCTGATCGACATAATATCCTTCAAATCTTCTGCCTTATCAACATCATCAGTATGTCTTAAAACACTCACCCCCTGATTTTGTTCAAAACTCTGAATAGCCCATTCATAGAATACTGTATTGTCTGTTTTGAGGTGGATCAAGCCGTCAGGCTTCAATACCTGTCGGTATAGTTTCAAAAATCTTTCAGATACAAGGCGCTGTTGTTCCCTGCTGGGTTTATGTTGAGGATCCGGAAACGTGACCCAAATTTCATCCACTTCACCGGGTGCAAAATAGTCGGTAATGATCTCAACCAACCCACAGATAAAAGCCCCGTTGCCCATTTCTTCATCCATAAATGTTTTGGCGCCGCGCCACAATCGGGGTCCTTTGGCATCAATGCCCACAAAATTCTGATCCGGGTGTCTGCGTCCCAGGTTCACCGTATATTCTCCCCGTCCGCAGCCTACTTCCACGATGATAGGGTTGTTGTTTTTAAAATATCTTTCATGCCAGTTTCCTTTTATCCCTTCCGGTGATAAAAATACATTGGGCATGGAATACAATTCCAGTACGTGCTCTCTTTTTTTTCTTCCCACAAATTAGTTGTTAGTTGTTAGTCATTAATACTTCAAACCTATAAGGTTTTATAAACCTTATAGGTTTATAAATTAAAATAGTTAGTCTAATTTTGTCCCGGATAAATTGAGTTTCTAACCTTTAAAGCGCAAAGATAATGTACACCATTCAACAAAGACTTACCACAGACCTCGAAGAGATAAAAAATGCGGGTTTATTTAAATCCGAAAGAATCATTACAAGCCCACAGGGTGCTGAAATAACCCTTGCCGACGGATCTACGGTTTTAAATTTCTGCGCTAACAATTACCTTGGATTGTCTTCCCATCCCCGTGTGATAGAGGCATCCAAAAAAGCTATCGAAGCACACGGATATGGTATGTCATCCGTACGTTTTATCTGCGGAACGGAGGATATACATAAAGAACTGGAACATAAAATAGCCGCGATGAGCGGTACGGAAGACACCATATTATATGCTGCCTGTTTCGATGCCAATGGTGGTGTATTTGAGCCATTGTTTGGTGAAGAAGATGCCATTATTTCTGATGCATTGAACCACGCATCCATAATCGACGGTGTTCGCCTTTGCAAAGCACAACGCTATCGTTATGAGAACAATAATATGGAGGATCTTGAAAAGCAACTTATTGATTCTCAGAAATGCCGCAGCCGGATCATTGTAACTGACGGTGTGTTTTCCATGGATGGCATTATCGCACAATTAGATAAAATATGTGATCTCGCAGAAAAATACAATGCGATGGTGATGGTGGATGACAGCCACGCTGTAGGCTTTATGGGCAAAACCGGTCGCGGCACGATTGAGCATTGCAATGTGATTGGAAGGGTCGATATTGTGACCGGCACATTGGGTAAAGCACTTGGTGGCGCAATGGGTGGTTATACAACAGGCCGAAAAGAGATCATCGAAATGCTGCGTCAGAAATCGAGACCTTATTTGTTTTCAAATTCATTGGCGCCATCAGTTGTGGGCGCATCTATTGAAGTATTAAATCTTATTTCAGAAACCACAGAACTTCGTGACCGACTGGAACAAAATGCTTTGTATTTCCGCAAAGAAATGACCGCCAGGGGATTTGATATCAAACCCGGTACGCATCCTATTGTTCCACTTATGTTATATGAAGCACCTCTTGCCCAGCAAATGGCACAAAAACTTCTCGGCGAAGGAATCTATGTTATCGGGTTCTTTTTCCCGGTTGTCCCTAAAGGGCAGGCTCGCATTCGTGTTCAACTTTCTGCCGGGCATACCAGGGCTCATATTGATAAAGCGATTGAAGCTTTTACGAAAGTTGGCAAGGAACTGGGTGTGGTGAAGTAGGGCTCGGCTGTTGTTGAAAAGAATGATCCCTGAGCTTTTCGAAGGGTGGTGAATGAAGCACAATGCTGAATCATCACATTCAATAATTATTTTTTTTGCTTTTTTATCGTTTTTTATAATTTAGCCGTCTAAAAAAACTTAAAAACGATGAAAAAATTACTTAAATGGCTGATGGGGCTTGTGGTTATACTCGTGATATTCATTGGCGTCGGCGTTATTTATCTCAAAACGGCATACCCGAAAGACGGGCCTGTTCTGGAAGTAAAAATCAATAAAAATGATACAGTTTTAATGGCCCGCGGGAAATACCTTGCCAATTCGCTTTGCGGTTGTATTGACTGTCATAGTCCGAGGAATTTTCAGTATTTTGGCCTTCCGCTAAAAGAAGACAGTATGGGGGCTGGAGGATTGCCTTTCACACATGATCTTGGCTTTCCGGGCAATTTCTATTCAAAAAATATTACGCCTGATGGAATTGGTACATGGACAGATGCCCAGGTGTATCACACGGTTACTACAGGAGTGAATCCTGATGGTTCCGTTCTTTTTCCTGTTATGATCTATCCTTATATGGCCCAGGCTGACCCTGAGGATGTAAAGGCAATTATTACTTATATCAGAACTTTAAAGCCTATTCACACACCTCAACTGGATCATACAGTTGATTTTCCGGTAAATCTTTTTTATCGGATGGGCCCTCATCCTGCCAATCCTATGAAGCTGCCATCAGTGTCCGATACACTTGCCTATGGCAAATATCTTTTCACCCTTGGTGCCTGCCAGGAATGTCATACCCCCAGAGGAAGCAAAGGAGATTTGCAATTGCAGGATTCTGCTATGGCGGGAGGACAGGTATTTACTTTAAGAGGCATGGGCAAAGTGCGGTCTTCTAACCTCACTCCTGATCCCGTTACCGGCATTGGAGGCTGGACCAAACAGATGTTCATCAATGCTTTTAAATCTTATGATAATCGTGCTGCAGAAAAAATTCCGTGGCAACAAAAAGGTTATCAGACCATGATGCCATGGCTCGCCTATTGTAAAATGACAACTTCTGACCTCGGAGCTATTTACATCTACCTGAAAACATTTAAACCAGTCAACCATAAAGTTACCAGGTGGACAGCAGAAAAATAGAAAGAGAAAAACAGAAAGAGAGAAATAAGACAGGAACATGTAACCATTAGCCAGAATTGAGGTAATCAGACCCGCATTCCGGCTGTTTTTAGTAACTTTGAAAGAAGGTACTCATATTATTCAAAGTGAAGCGTTTCCTGCTCATAATCCAATTGATATTTATTTTTCAGGTTGCGCAGGCACAGCGACAGGGAAATATCTGGTATTTTGGACGCAAAGCCGGAATTGACTTTAATACAGGAACGCCATTTGCACTGACAGATGGAGCCATGTCTACATTTAATGGTTGCGCTACCATTAGTGATGCACTTGGTGATTTGTTGTTCTATACTGACGGCATAACGGTTTACGATAAAACGCACCAGGTGATGCCCCATGGCATCAATCTCGCTGGTGGATTAACAAGCACACAGTCTGCGATCATTATTCCCAAACCACTCAGCACAACACTCTATTATATTTTTACGGTAGATTATGAAATGGGTGATAATGGGCTTGAGTATTCTATTGTAGACATCACAAAAAACGGGGGATTGGGAGATGTTGTCACTAAAAATATCAAAATCAAAGCGCATGTCTGCGAAAAACTAACAGCGGTACAAACAAGTAATCGTTTGAATTTCTGGGTCATTGCGCATGACTCAAGTACAAATTACCTCTCTTATCTTGTCAGTGACAGCGGGGTGCGCACAATTCCTGTAGTTTCGGGCGGGGGCGTAAATGTAAGCAGCAGCATTTATAATGCCATCGGGTATTTAAAGCTATCATCAGGTGGTAACCGACTTGCAGGTGCCGTCAAATTTCTTAACCTGGTTGAGATAGGTAATTTTGATAATAAAACCGGAAAGGTATCTGATCTGCAGATTATTCCGAATGTAAATACGGCCTATGGTGTTGAATTTTCACCTGACAATTCAAAACTGTATGCCACAGATTATTTCGATCAGCAATTATTCCAGTTTGATCTTTCATCAGCGAATATCAGCAATATCGTTAGTTCGAAGGTCGTAATCTATACATCCAACAGCGCTCTGGGGGCCATTCAGCAAGCTCCTGACGGCAAAATATATGTGGCCCGCGATGCACAGGGACAGATGGGCGTGATCAATAAACCGAATCAATCAGGTAAGGCTTGCAGCTATGTGGACAAAGGTTTTGATTTAAGTGGAAAGCTTTGTTATTCAGGACTTCCCACTTTTGTACAAAGTTTTTTTGTGGATACAACCAATTTTGTTGCCTATAATATATGCTTTGGCGAAGGAACTCATTTCACAGTGCAGACTAACCTGACACTCAGTTCCTGGCATTGGGATTTCGGCGATCCCGTTAGTACAAAAAACAATACGGATTCTGTTGCCGCTCCCATTCATTATTTTACTTCACCTGGAGTTTATGTTGTGAAACTTGTGATCAATATTAACGGCATCAATGATACAATTACAAATTCAATAGTAATTAATAAAACACCCGTTATAAATCTGGGTCCTGACCGTATAACCTGTGTGGATACCGCAATGACACTTGATGCCGGGAATCCGGGGTATATCTATTCCTGGAATACACGCGATACAACAGAAAAAATAACCACCGATACTTCCGGTTTGTATAAAGTAAGGGTCACAAGCAGAGATGGTAGTTGCAGCAGTACAGATTCGGTAAATATTACCTATAAACTCAAAGGAAATTTTAAACTAAAATCCGATACTTCTGTATGTGCTCTGAAAAGTCTCACATTGAAACCGGGTATGAGGGGATCTGATTATGTATGGTCAACCGGGCAGACAGATTCTGTTATTACCGTTTCCCAGAGTGGGACATATATCGTGCATATTAACCTGGGAACCTGTACAATACAGGACAGCATTCTGGTATCTTTCGTTACGCCCCCTTTGTTAAATATTGCGCACGATTCAATTTTATGTGAGGGAAACATTGACAGTCTTGATGCAGGTTATCAGGGTATGAAATATCTCTGGTCAACAGGTGACAGTGTTCAGAAAATAGGAGTCCATATCGCAGGAACATACTGGCTTAAACTGACCTCTGGCGCCTGTGTCGTTTTTGATACAATTAATATTTTGCATTGCCCGGCACAGGTTTTTATTCCTTCTATATTCTCGCCGAATGGAGATCATAAAAACGACATATTTCAGATAAAGGGCACCGACATCGCCCGTGCCGAAATGATTATTACAAACCGCTGGGGGGAAATTGTATATAATGGTGATGCCCTGGATTCGGGCTGGGATGGGAGTTTCTTTGGCAGGCTTTGCCCTGAAGATCTCTATGCTTATAGATTGATTTACCGGGAATATTCAGGAACTATACTTTATGATCATCAGATAACGGGAAAGATCATGCTGCTCAGATAAAACCTCAAACCTTATTTGTCGAAATAATAGTAAATATGCTGGGTTGTTTTGGGCTCGCCATGCGCATACAGATATGTGTCTTTGGTAACGAGGCCATTTTTATCATAGGCCCAGGTACTATAACTATAGTTCAGCTTATCATCTTTTACACTATATTCTTCTCCTAAAGGTCTTCCTTCACTATCCAGTTCATAGTCATAGGTGGCAACACCGTAATGAGAGGCAGATCGGTTGGGTGAACCTGATCCATTATCACTGTATTTAAATTCA
>JABDBQ010000048.1 GCA_013288555.1 Bacteroidota bacterium
ATTGTATCTTTTCTGAAAAGCAATTGTAGTAATTCCCTTTCAAGACCTAAGAGTGGTGTTTCTCTCAGAGTCTCCCGCAGGGGACTCTGAGGATCATATATTATCCCATCAACTTCTGCTTTGCGGAATATTGATTTGATTCGCGTATAAGTATATTGGATAAATGGTCCCGTAAAACCCATAAAATCAATGGACTCATTCGGGTCAAACATCATTTGCTTTTTAGGATCTGCTTTCAGGATATAAAATTTAAGCGCAGCCATCCCAATTTTGCGGAACAGATCATTTTGTTCTGTTTCAGATAAGCCTTCAATTTTACCAAGTTCGCGGGTTTGTTTCTCAGCCGTCTCCAGCATTTCTTCAATCAGGAATTTCAGGTTGACATTATCTCAAAAAACCGGGGATACCATACTGGCATGCATGGCCCTACTGGGCATAGAGATGCCTGAAAAGATGTAAAACTTTTTATTTTCATCCTACGTATATTTGTTTTGAACTTTGCGCCTTGGTGTCTTAGTGGCAAATAAAAGAGCTACAAAGTAACAAAGACGCTAAGACGATAAAAATTAATATAATATGAAAATTTCAAATCTTCTCTTTCTGTCAGGTGTATTGCTTGTTAATGCAGCGTGCGCCAACCACAATTCCAGCGCCGCATCCGATATACCGGCTAATACACATCCGCAACCAGCCTATTCCGGAAAAACTGAAAAAGCCACTTTTGCACTCGGTTGTTTCTGGCATTCTGAAGAGATGTTTTCCGAATTGAAGGGTGTTATCGAAGCCGTTCCCGGTTATAGCGGTGGCACAGCTCCAAATCCAAGTTATGAGGAAGTTTGTACGGGATCAACCGGTCATGCTGAATCGGTTGATGTTACATTTGACCCTGCGATTATCAGTTATAACCAATTGCTTCAGGTATTCTTTACAGAACATGACCCGACCACGCCCAATTATGCGGCACCTGATGAAGGAACACAATACCGGTCGGTTATATTTTACCGCAATGATGATCAGAAAAACATGGCTGAGAAATATATTGCCAACCTCACAGCAAGCAAAAAATACAGCAATCCGATCATTACCCAGGTGGTGCCATTTACAAAGTTTTACCAGGCCGAAGACTACCATCTGCACTATTATCGCAAGCATCCCAACCAGGGCTATATTGCATCGGTAACCCGTCCCGAAATCGAAAAATTCAGGGCTGATTTCAAGGATTTGCTCAAATAACAAGAACAGCCTCTCAATAAAATCGGCCTTCATTTTAAAGATTTATCCTTAGTTTGCGACTAATCCGGGGATAAACGATTAAAAATGGGGTTTTATATTATTCTACCTTTTATTTACTTGCTGGCATTGCTGCCATTTTGGGCATTATATGGCGTGTCTGATTTCATGTTTGTGGTAGTGTATTATGGCCTGAAATACAGAAGAGTAGTCACAGAAACGAACCTCCGGAATTCCTTCCCGGAAAAAACCGAGGCTGAGATTAAGACAATTTCGAAGGCTTATTACAGGTATATGTGCGACCTGATGCTTGAAACCTTTAAGACGCTCACCATTTCAAAAAAAACGGCACTCAAACGATTACGTTTTCATGATAAAACATTGCTGGAAAAACTTCATGCCGAACACAAAAGTCTAATCCTTGTACTGGGTCATTTCGGAAACTGGGAATGGGGCGGATCAAGCATGAGCCTTGATACAGATTACCAGTTATATGTCATTTATCATCCGCTTTCCAATAAGCGATTTAACAAGTTGATCTATGATATGCGTTCAAGGTTTGGTACTAAACTTATCCCAATGAAAAACACATTACGGGACATGATTAAATTTAAGGCTGAAGTGAATGCAACAGCCTTTATAGCCGACCAGACGCCCTCAGCAAAAAATGCTTATTGGATCAAATTCCTGAATCAGGATACGCCATTTTTCGAAGGACCCGAAAAAGTAGCTCGCATCATGGATTATCCGGTAGTTTTTATCAACATAAAAAGAACTAAAAGAGGGTATTACGAGATGTACACCGAAATGCTTTGCGAGAAGCCAAAAGAAACAGCTGAAGGTGAAATCCTCACTCGTTTTGCGAAGCGATTGGAAGAAGAAATCATTAAACAGCCTGAAATCTGGCTATGGTCTCACAGGAGATGGAAACACAAGAGAACAGAAATTTAATTAACTTTAACCTTTAAATAGAAATACAGGACATTGGGAATGAGGTCTGGGAAAGAATTAATACTGGCAACAAAACCATTTGCTAAAGAAAACAGGACCATCAGCTGGTTCCATTTGATAAGTGGATTATTGATTTTTGGTTTATCAGAAACATGTACCATTCTTTTCCAAAACATATTCATCAAGCTGATATTTAGTCTTTTATCGGCCTTGATCATGGCCAGGCTGTTTATCATTTATCACGATTATCTGCATCGAACCATTCTGCAAAGATCATTCCCAGCCAAGATCATCATGAACGCTTATGGCATCTTTTTATTGAGCCCGCCAAGCATCTGGAAAAGGACGCATGACCATCATCATAAAAATAATTCCAAGTTATATTCTGCGAGTATTGGCTCCTACCCTGTCATGACCAAACAAAAATTCATGGCTTCGAGTCCGAAGGAAAAATTTGAATACCTTGCTGTGAGGCATCCCGTTACAATCATGTTTGGGTATATATTCATGTTTATTTACGGATTGTGCATACAGTCATATATCGCCAATCCAAAGCTTCATAAAGACTCATTAACTGCGCTCATCGTGCATGCTTTAATCATTATTACTGTGCTCTGGCTCGGAGGATGGGTGATTCTTTTAACAACCGTTCTGATCCCGTTTTTTATTACATTGTCATTGGGGTCTTACCTGTTTTATGCACAGCATAATTTTCCGGGAGCCTATTTCACCAGTAATGACAAATGGGACTATCTCACCGCCGCTACCCAGTCATCAAGCTATATGGAAATGAACCCTGTCATGCAATGGTTTACAGGCAATATCGGGTTTCATCATATCCACCATGTCAATGCACATATCCCTTTTTATCGCCTTCCGGAAGCGATGCAGAAAATACCTGAATTTCAAAACACGATGCGAACTTCGCTGAGCCCATTTGAGATTGTCCGCTGCCTGAAACTGAAGGTGTGGGATGCTGAAAAAGGGAAAATGACGGGGGTATAAATTCCGCAGATTGATTAATAAAATCATTGAATATTATATTAACTTTGCTATCCTAAAAAAATAAAATCATGGCATTAGAACTAACCGGAAAACTCATTAAAGTATTGGCACCTCAAACCGGAACAGGTAAAAACGGCAACTGGGTAAAACAGGAATTCATCATCGAAACCATGGAACAATACCCAAAGAAAGTTTGCCTTTCTGCCTGGGGAGATAAAGCCGAAGAAATCAAAAGATACGGAATGGGTGATACGTTAAGAGTTTCGGTAAACCTGGAGTCAAGAGAATATAATGAAAGATGGTATACTGAAGCCCGTGCATGGCGCATTGAAGATGAAAGTGCGGCAAGTTCAAGCAGGCCTCAATCATCAGGGAACCAGGCTGCTGCTTCATCAGGTGGCGATAATTTTGGTTTTGAACCTTATACACCATCCACTAAGACCAGTGAATCTGCACCTGCGGTAGATGATGATCTTCCTTTTTAAGATATTCTGATCATTCTATCTATTTGTAGAGACAAAGGCATTGCCATGTCTCCTCTTATGCAGATAATTCAGAATTATAAACATAAACAGACCATGCGATGCATGGTCTGTTTATGTTTTAAACGAGGCATAAAGTCCCAGCAATTCAATCATTGCATGGCCCGATAATTCTTCATAGATTTCATCTTAAGAGACTGTTTCCATCACTGGTTTCTTATTCTTTTTTGAAAATAACTTGGCTGTTCTTTCCTTAAGCCTGTCAACGATATAATACATCGTCGGCACCAATACCAGGGTAAGCAAAAGCGAACTCGTCAAACCGCCAATAATTACCCAAGCCATACCGTTTTTGATTTCTGCCCCAGATCCTTTTGAAAGTGCAATCGGTAACATTCCGAAAATCATAGCTACCGTTGTCATCAATATCGGGCGAAGACGTTCTCTTCCCGCTTCCACAAGGGCTTCTGTGAGGGAATATCCCTTCGTTTTTAAATGGTTTGCAAAGTCCACAATCAGGATACCGTTCTTGGCAACCAGCCCCATGAGCATGATCATTCCTACAATCGCAAATATGGTTAGCGATTCCATGGAGAGCGCCAATGCTAGCAAAGCACCAATTAATGCAACCGGAATCGAGAACATAACCACAAAAGGATATACAACGCTTTCATATAGGGCAACCATAATCAGATAAACCAAAAGAAATCCGATTAACATGGCAATCCCCAAACTACCAAATGCATCTTTCTGTTGTTGGGCCTGACCCTGATAATCAACAATGACCCCGTCAGGTAATTTTACCTTAGCCATATTTGCCTGTATATCTGATATCACAGTACCAAATGGCCTTCCTACGGTAAAAGCGGTAATCTTTATACTGTTCATCCTGTCAGAACGCTGCAGCACAGATTGCCCGAGTTTTTCGCTTATCGTGGCGATATCAGCCAGACGGATATTTGCGCCTTTGCTATTCCTGATCGTAATATCCCTTACGCTCTCAATATCCTTTCTGTCAGCCATTTCTGAAATGACATTAATATCGTAGTCCTGTCCATTGTCGGTATATTTAAGGTTATTATCACCTCGGAAAGCTATTTGCAATCCATTCCCCACTTCAGGAATAGTAAGACCTACCAGGTTCATTTTGTCCCTGTCTATATTAATACTGATATCATTCTGAGGATTTTTGGTACTGAACTGTACATAGTCTGTCCCGGCTGTTTTGGCAACAACAGATTTAGTCATTTTTGCTGCAGTCCAGATTTTGTCCATATCGGTTCCTTTCAATGCAATCTGTATCGGCGCATCACTAGAGCCTGTAAGACCGGTTGGTTTGATAGTCACCGTGACGCCAGGAATTTCTGAAAGCTGGTTACGCATTTCCTGACCAAACTGATCGGTGGTTATTTTGCGCTTTTCTTTATCAGTGAGTTTTACAGATATTTCGGCCACGTTGGTTGATGAGGCGCTGTTTCCCGTAAGTGCATTACCGGATTGTGTACCTACATTAGAGAATACTTCGGTCACTTCCGGTTGGGACATAATGATTTTTTCGGCCTGTAAAACCATTTTATTGGTTTGGTACAGAGGTGTTTGCGGTGCCATTTCCAGGTCAATATTCAATTCTCCCCTGTCACTGCTGCTCACAAATGCAGAACCGATAAACCCTGCAGGTACTAATGAAACCGCGCCAACGAAAAGGATAACAATCGCAATCAAAACCCATCGTTTATGTTTTAAAGCCCAGCGTAATATATTTCCATATTCATTTTTAAGTCTCTCAATTAATCTTTCAAAACCAAGGAAAAAGCTGCCCCAAATCGTGCCTTTTTTAAGATGTTCCAACTTGCCAAAACGTGAAGCCAGCAAGGGTGTCAAGGTAAAAGCTACAAACAAACTCATGATTGTTGAAAACACAACTACCAGTGAAAACTCCCGGAGAATATTTCCGATCATCCCGCCACCCAGGGCCATAGGGACAAACACCACGATATCAACAAGGGTAATAGCTATGGCAGTAAAGCTGATTTCGCTCCTGCCTTCAATGGCGGCAGTGCGCCTGTCTTTCCCCATCTCCATATGCCGGAATATATTTTCGAGAATTACAATACTGTCATCCACAAGGATACCTACCACAAGTGATAATGCCATCAAAGTCATCATGTTCAATGAAAAACCAAAGGCATACATTAAGATAAATGTCGGGATCATGGCTGAAGGCAATGCCACCAACACAAACATAGAACTGCGAACACTATGAAGGAAAAGCAACATGACAGCTGCCACTATAAATACTGCCAGAATAAGGTCGTGCATGACCGCGTTTGCTGATGCAAGGGTATAAACGGATTGGTCTATTGCTACCACAAAGTTGAGGTTCTGTGCACTATATGCCTTTTTAAGTTCATCCAGTTTTTTCTTCACCAAATCACTTACGCTTACCGCATTGGCATCCGCCTGTTTAATAATTTCAATACCGATACCGGGTTTTCCATTTATCCGGTTCACGGTCTTATCCTCTGTTTGCGCATCTGTGACACTCGCAACATCTTTTAGTAAAACGCGTCCGCCATCATTTGTTTGAGCAATGACCAGGTTCCTGATATCATCAACTGATTTTAACTTTTCATCGAGGCGAACGGAAAAACGGCTTTTATCGCTTTTGACATCCCCGGCCGGATAAGATACATCAGAATTTGCAAGTGCCAGGTTTACCTGGGTTGCCGATAGATTATAAGCCGATAATTTATCATCAATCAGGTTTATTTCTATTTCACGCTCATTGCCACCGATAAGGTTCACACTTCCCACCCCGTCTACGTTTGAAAGGATCGGTTTTATTTGCAGATCAATAAGATCGTATAGTTTTGTAGCGCTCATATTAGCTGCCGCACTGACCCTTAATACAGGAAGCTCTTCAGAATTGAACCTGTTTACTACAGGGTCATTGGCGTCTTTAGGGAGCGAGGCCTTTATGATACTGATCCTTCGCTCTGCATCTCTTTGGGCCACTATTGTGCTTACACCCGTTTTGAGCTGAATGACAACCGAAGAAACACCTTCCATAGATGAAGAATTGATATGATCTACACCCTCAATGGAAGAAACTGCATCTTCAATCGGTTTGGTGATGGTATTCTGTATTTCTTCGGATGAGGCACCCCGATAAGTAGTTGAAACAGAAATCACATTTGCTTCAAATTTTGGTAACAGATTATAATTAAGACTATTATAGCTCACGAACCCAAACAGGATCAGCGTAAAGAAAATTACGATGATAAGTAAAGGGCGTTTTATAGCAATTTCGGTAATTGACATGGTTTTGTTATTTTGAGTTTACAACCTGGATGAGGCTGCCTTGAGAAATATTGATCTGACCTTCTGTGATAACCTGTTCCCCTATATTCAGGCCGCTGAGCACTTCAATATTATCACCTATTTCATGTCCCAGTACCAGTTTGCGTGAATCAGCATGATTACCATTTACCACATAAATGTAAGGGTTACCAATACCCTCTACCAGAGCGGTTTTGGGTATCTGCAATACTTTTGCATTATCCTGAATATCAAAGGTTGCCCTTGTAAATGTGCCTGCTTTTAGTGTAACGGATCCAGAATTTTCTATGGATAATTCTACAAGATAATTGTGGCTCTCATCGCCCTGTGGACTGATATACTTAATAACGCCATTAAAAGTTGTACCTGGGTATATGTCGCAGGTTAAAGTTACCGGAGTGCCTGGTTTTACGCGGTAGACTTCTCTTTCGCTTACCATTACATTTGCTTTCAACCTGGAAACATCAACCACCTGCGCTATTTTTGCACCGGTATTTACAAATTCACCCGCGTTAAAATTTTTCTTTACAACAGTACCGGTCACCGGCGCAACCACAAGACCATCAGCGATCTGTTGTTTTATTTGTGCCAGCTGAACCTTTGTATTTTCATAATTGTATCTGGCATTGTTATAGTCTGTCTCAGTGGCTGCCTTGCCTGCATACAACTCCTTATACTTTTGGTAATCAACCTTGTACTTATCAAGCAACAATTGGGTCGAAGCCAGGTTAAGTTCTTTAAGACTGTTATCTACGGTTCCGATTACTTCTCCTTTAATAATATGCGAACCGAGATCAATATCCAACGATTTTAACTTACCTGTCGCATTGATACTGATATCAGCCTGCTCCTCAGGCTGCACGATAGCGGGAAGTGTAAATGAACCATTTACGGTTTGATCTGAAGCAGATATTACTGAAACAGGTATGGGTATGGCTGAGCGGTCTACTACCTTATTGCTGGCATTGATCGCTTTTTTGTTTTTAACAAGTGTAAAAGCCACCAGAACAGCTATCAATAAAATGGAAGAAATGAGTATAATCCTCTTTTTCATAATAATGTTTTATAATTGATTAATGTATTGTTTAATAGTCCCTTGCGTCTTCTGAACATCCAACGAAGAGATAAGATAATTGTAAAATGAATTGATGTAATTTGATTGTGCTTCTTTTAGTGCGTAATCAGAATTGAGCAGGTCAGATGCTGATGCCACACCCTGCTGATATTGTAATGTGGTGGTCTGCAATACATTTTTGGCCAGATCAAGGTTTTCTTTATTAGAACTAAGGTTCTCGTACGAACTCAGCAATTTGGCGTTGGAATTAAGCATCTGAAGCTTAAGATTATCAGAGCTGATACCGAGGTTTATTCTGGCATTTGACAAACTTAATTCACTCTGTTTTACCTGACTATACCTTCTGAATCCGCTGAATACAGGAACGTTCAATTTTAACCCAATTACAGAATAGTTGTAAAATGAATTGTACTGTTGGCTAAAATCATTTCCAAGTGCCTGGGCTCCATAACGTGCGTATCCATTTAAAGTCGGAAGAAAAGCGGCCTGCTTTCTGCTTAAATCAATTTGCTGCAGCATCAGGTTTTGAAATTGGATTTTATAATCTAAAGCCTGTTTTTCTTCGAAATTGGTTGACGCGCCATTAAGTGAAATGTCTTTATCTGCATTTAAAGAATCGGATATTGCAATCCTGGAATCCAATGGCAAACCCATTGCATTTTTTAACTGGTTCAGTGAAAGCTTTATATTGGTTTGGGCCATTTTTTTTTGAGAAAGGATGGAGTTGTAATTAACCTTTGTCCGTTCATAATCAACATCTTTAATAACTCCCTTGTCAAGCTGCAGTTTTTGGATGTTTAATATTTCCAAAAGCTTTTTTTCGTTTTCAATAAGCAGTTTTTCCTGTTCTCTATATATAAGCACCTGGTAATAAGCTGTCGCTGTGTTATATACAAGGTCATCATCATTCTTTTGTTTCTTAAGAACCGCTATTTGCATATTGGGGATATTTGCTTTCAGGCTGTTTATCAGGGTCTGGTCGTATATGACCTGATCTGCCTCTCCATATAGATTGGTTAGGTATTGGGTACCCAGCTGCAATTTTATTTCCTGAGGCGATAATGTCCCTGCGGGGATAATAGTGTATTGGCGTTGAATATTATCATCCAATGTACCTGTCCCACTTACCTGTGGCAGATAAGCAGACAATGCTTCTATAGACTTCTGTTTAGCAGCCTTTAAATCATTACTATAAGTAATAGTACTGGGGTGGTTTTGAAGACTGTATGCAACTGCGTCTTTGAGCGAGAATGATTTTACATCTTGCGCTGATGTATTGTATGTAAATAAAAGGAAAGAAGTGCCCAAAAGCCCCACCCCTGTTATTTTTATATGCTTTAGAAGAGACATGTTTTATATTGATAATTAATACTGTTGATATTTGTAAAGGTTGATTTTGTCAACTATATTGTTATAGTCGTTTGAGGCCCTGATATATTTTATAAATTATAAAAAAAATAAAGATTGAGGTAAGGTTGCTATTTTGAACTATAACTTAGATTTTGCTTCCAGGTGCAAAAGGACTTTCTTAAAACTTTCAATTTCGCTTTCGGGAAGGCCATCCATGAGCTTTGACATGAGCTTATCTATTAAAATGCCACCCTTTTTTAATACTCTTTGTCCCTTTTCTGTGATGATGACAAATTTTTTTCGGCGGTCTACGGCATCATTTACTCGTTTTACGAGGCCATTTTCCTCTAAAACATCAATTTCCCTGAGAATAGCTGATTTGTCCCGGTCCAATAAGGTGGCCAGTTCCGTCTGAATCACATCTTTGTCCATTGCAATATAGTTAAGCAACCCAAACTGGTTGGGAAGAATGATCATTGACTCATCCAAAAATTCAACACGCATCTTTTTACCGATGGCATGAAGGGCAGATCCCATTTGAAACGCTATTGACATAATTTTATAATTTAGTTGACACTATCAACAATCATATTAAATAATAGTTGCAAAACTACAACTAATTTTTAAAACTTACTAAAACCAATTAAAAAAAGATTCAATGTCATAAAAGGAGAATTACAAACGGATTTCGTTTCTTAGGAAATTTCCTAACCTTTGATGACTGCATAACGTCATAACAAGAACGAACCGGCAACTTTGAGAATTTTTCCATATATGCTTATCTGTTTTGCATGTGTGTTTTTTGGTGCCTGTAATACCGTTAAATACCATTCAGGCAATCAGCAACTCAATGCTCAGAAACTGATTTCAGCCCAAATTCTGACTAATGATTCTGATCACCAACTAGCCAGAAATAGGGACTTTGGGCATCTAGGTATTAAAGATACTTTAAGTATGCCAATATCGAATAGCTTGCATCTTATTTCGATAAGGTCTATCTCCCAAAAAATTGCTTTACATACCAAAAATCTAAAATTTGCATCACTTCCATTTGTATTACAGAATAGGTTGAAACAAATTACTGCAGTACATTCAAATATTGCAGAAGATGGGATACCATCTGACGATAAACCCCATAATTCATATTTACAGCTTGCCTTGTTCTTTTTGCTTATTGGACTATTGTCTTATGCAGTATTAACGTTAACCAATCCAAACATTTTATTCAGCATTATTTTTTTATTTCTTTTGCCATCGATGTTGATAGTTGCAATAGTTTTTTTTGTAATGTGGCTGGCAAACTTACCGAAATCAAGTAAATCAATTGACACTAAGAAATCTCTAAAATTGGACTTCTGGTTATGGATTTTCTTTCTTGTTTTTTCTATTACAATAGCTCTATTAATGGATCCTTATTCGCCTTTATTACCTTTATTATCAATAGGCTTTGCTATTTTCAGTATCGCATTTTTAGTATTCTTTATAAGATGGTTAATAAATAAGAATAAAAAAGATATATCAGAAGCTTCAAAAAGCAGGTTATTATTATGGACCACATTCCTTTCTTCTTCTTTATTGCTCCTTTTTCTAAACATTATAGCATATTTATCATTCCTTCTTCTTGAAATCGCTATACCATTTCTTTTTATTGGTTTCATCATAACATTTATTATTTGGCTGGTACATTTAAAAGATAAACCTGATCCGGATTAATAAAATAATTTTCTTCCAATATTTGGAAATATAAAATCTTTCCCCTTACCTTTGCAACCGAATTACAATTGAGTAATTCATATTTTACATTTTGCAGCTTATCAAGAAAGGCAGAGGGATTAGGCCCTGTGAAGCCTTAGCAACCCTGTTACAGTGAGATTCTGTGGCAGAAGGTGCTAAATCCTACCTCCGGATTCAAAAATTGGAGGTTAGATAAGTAGAACGACATTTGCCCCAAAAACAATTTTATTTGATTTCTGGCAAATACGCTCTCCTTGTCGGAACGTATTTGCAAGCATATCTGTGTCCTTCTCAGTGCGAAGAAGGACAAAGATGAGGCAATTATTTTCCGGTGAGAAGGGGCTTCTTATCCCAACGCATTTTTTGCAACGCTGCATATTTTATTAACTTTTTAAACCTTTAAAAATTAACAATTTATGCAAGAAGAAACCAGAATTTTAAACAGCATCCCGGTTGATCCGCTCACCGGTGCCATCTCCACCCCTATTTACCAGACATCCACTTTCGAGCAGGAAGCGCCAGGCGTTCACAAAGGCTTCGATTATGCCCGAAGCAATAATCCGACGCGTAAAGTGCTCGAAGACCTTGTAGCCACGCTGGAAAACGGTAAAGCAGGCTTTGCTTTCGCCAGCGGACTGGCTGCTATTGATGCCGTAATCAAACTATTAAGTGCAGGAGACGAGGTTCTTGCCGTGGATGATATCTATGGCGGGACGTACAGGATATTCACACATATCTATTCCAAATTTGGAATTTCGGTGAATTATGTGGACACCACTGATATCAATAATATTATTGACAATATCACTCCGAAAACAAAATTCATCTGGATTGAAACCCCAACCAATCCAACTTTGAAAATATCTGATATTGAAACCATTGCCAAAATCGCACATCAGAATGGCGCTTATCTTGTAGTCGACAATACTTTTGCTTCTCCTGCCCTGCAAACCCCCATTGATCTTGGTGCTGATATCATCATTCACAGTGCCACAAAGTACCTTGCGGGACATAGTGATGTCATTGCCGGCGTGGTGATTGTCAATACCCAGGACCTTGCTGAAAAGATCAAATTTATTCAAAACTCATCAGGTGGAATCCTCGGACCATTCGATTCATGGCTGACCATTCGCGGTATTGAAACACTAACACTCAGGATTCAAAAACAATCGGAAACGGCTCAGAAACTGGCTGAATTTCTTCTTGAGAATGAGGCTGTTGATACTGTATTTTACCCGGGATTGGCAAGCCATCACAATCATGAAATCGCAAAAAAACAACAAAAATTATTTGGCGGTGTTGTCTCTTTCACTTTAAAAGAAGACACGATAGTATCCGCAGAAAAAGTTGTAACCACCACTAAGCTATTCCATCTCGCTGAAAGCCTTGGTGGCGTCAAGAGTCTGATCTGTCACCCGGCACAAATGACCCACAAATCCATTCCTGAAGCAACGCGGCTTGCCAGTGGCGTAAAGAATTCACTAATAAGAGTTTCTGTCGGTATTGAACATGCCGATGATCTGATTGAAGACATTAAAAATGCCTTAGAAAAAGTGAAGGCAGAAGTGGAATTAAAAAATTAAAAGATTCAAAAATTAAAACATTAGGGGCTGTATCGGGTTTGTGGTTTTCACTAACTCCTAACTACTAACCCCTAACTCCTGATTATTATGAAACAAAAACTAAACATCGGACTTTTCGGCTTTGGCTGCGTGGGTAAAGGACTCTATGATGTCCTGGAACATACCCACGGCCTTAAGGCCAATATCGCACGTATTTGCGTAAAGGACAAGAACAAAGAGCGCCCGGTTCCGGCATCCTATTTCACTTTTGATAAGTATGAAATTCTAAATGATGAAACGATCAATGTTATTGTGGAATTGATCGACGATGCGGATGCAGCTTTTGAAATTGTGAGCTATGCCTTGCGAAAAGGCAAAGCAGTGGTATCAGCTAATAAGAAAATGATCGCAGAACATTTTGAGGAATTGCTCGAACTGCAAAAGCAATTTGATGTGCCATTTTTATACGAAGGCGCTGCCTGTGCAAGCATCCCGGTCATCCGTAACCTGGAAGAATATTATGACAATGATCTGCTCAATTCTATTGAAGGAATTGTAAACGGGTCAACCAATTTTATCCTTACCAAAATGTACAATGAAGGAAAAGATTATGCAGAAGTACTGGCTGAAGCACAACAACTTGGCTTTGCAGAATCAAACCCTGCATTGGATGTTGAAGGTTTTGATGCGCGGTACAAATTGTCTCTGCTGGCGGCGCATGCTTTTGGTTTGTTTATCAAGCCTGATCAGATCTTCAAATATGGTATTAACAACATATCAGACAGCGACATACGTTATGCCAAAGAGAAAGGATTTAAAATCAAACTCGTAGCGCATGCCCGCAAAATCGGTAAATCATTAGGAATCTGGGTTATTCCTCGATTTATCCCTGCAAATCACGCTTTGTACAATATTGATTTTGAATATAATGGCGTTTCAGTTGAAGGAGTATTTTCTGACAAACAATTCTTTTCAGGAAAGGGGGCAGGAAGTTTCCCAACTGCCTCTGCAGTACTATCAGATATCTCAGCAATCAGCTATCATTACCAGTATGAATACAAGAAAACACAGCAGGAAGCGTCTCTGAATTATGAGCCAAATATATTGATGAAACTGTATTGCCGTTTCCCTTCTTCTATTCCTGTTTCATCTTTGCCTTTTGAATCTATTGAACAGTCATTTAACAGCCCTGAATTAAATTATGTTATCGGGAATGTAAATCTTGACACCTTGAATTCAAGTCGGTTGCTGGATCGGGATGATGTGTTTTTTATACAGGCGGGAGATGAGGTTGATATAAGAAATACAAATGAATTTGTGGAGGAGAGTGAGGTGTTTGAGATAGCGTTTTGATTATCAGAGTTGTCAACTTTCCGAAAGTTGCCAACTCTAAGATCTCAAAACACAAACCTCCAGATCAATTTCACGACGCCCTCAGTTGATTGCGGGCGTGCGTAATCTATGTTATTCAGGTTATTATAGCCCATGTCATATACAGCATAAAGGTCTGTGCCAATAGCAGGTATCCAGTGCAGTCTGAAATTATATTGTAAAATATTATTCAGGGTATTCCATTGTGTGAAAACAGAAATATCCAGCCGGGTACTGAACGCGTAATTAATATAAGGATCTAATTCCTTCACAGGAATTTTGGCTGAAGGAATCTGGATATAATTGTAAACATAATCTGCATTCATATTAAAATGCCTGGAAAAATTGATGCCCCCTGAGGCTGTAATGGTTTGAATAGTACCTCCGTAGTAAGTACCCCAATTGTACCCGATCAATCCCCAGACCCTTTTGGCATTGCTTGTTGTATAAATGAATTCTGTATTGTGCATGTGATACATCCCGGCCGGGATGATTGTGGTACTGTTTAAAGAGAAAGCATTATCAACCCGGTCATAAGACTGGTAAAGGTTGAATTCAAACCAGCTGCCGTCCTTAAATGCAATTCCAAGGGGACGTGTTTCATTATTCCATGATTCAAGCTTGCCAGTGCTTTGGGTTGTGAAATATGAAAAGGTAATCGGGCTGATATCAAGTTTCTGAACTCCATATTTAGTGAACCATCTTGGTTGATAATCAAAGCTTCCATTTATTGCGTTATAATTGTTCCTGTATAAAAAGCCAAGGGCTGGATTAAAGTTTTGCTGAATGCTGCTCATGCTTGCATAACTACTAAACAGATCATTCAAATAACTATATCCCGCCTTGTAGGTCAGTGAATTATCTTTGGCTTTGTAATTATCAATGCTCTCGGCAATTTGCCCAGAAATGCTCAGGTTTTTATCTTTCAGAAACGTAGAGGTTGCATATTGCCCGTCAATACCCACGACCTGGTTGGCATCCATATTATTGATGTGAGACGTCATTATAGCCCCGATATAAGACTGGCTGCCAATATCATATTTATAACGTACAACCGTATTATTGGTTGCCGGTATGGAATCTCTGGAACCTGTTTCAAGACTAAGCGCGCCGACATTGCTGCTGCCCATTTTTCCGAACAATCGGGCACCGCCAATAACAGAAACGGGTGTCAGCTGCTCAAAGCCTATCTGCCTGGTATAAAAAAGGTAACTGCTATTGCCGAGTCCAAATTGAAAATAGTTATTCCCTTCAAGGAAAAATTCTCTCTTTTCAGGATAAAGCACATTAAAACGCGTTAAGTTCACGGGTATCTGGTCTGCTTCTACCTGTGCAAAATCTGTATTTGCAGTCAGGTTAAGTTTCAAGGTTGGGGAAAGGTTCACATTCAAATCTCCGCCAATTTTTGTGAGATAATTCTTCCCTGCATCCGGATCATTTTCAAATCCGGCAAGGCCATAGGGCTTCAATTCGAAATTCCTTGAATAACCAATGTTTTTGATTCCAGATAAAATTCCGGCAGTGGGTATATTGGTAATGTCATAGTCCCTACTCCATCCTTGCCATAGATCTATTTCTTTGGTGCATTGAATATCGCGTTCAAAATTTATTCCCCACCCATGAGCAGTATCGAGCCTGAACTGAAAAGTATTAAAAGGAATAACGATCTCGGCGAACCAGCCTTCGGAAGTTCTAGTCGTTTTAGCATCCCAAACCCCATTCCAATCCTGGTTCGAAGTTGTCCCGCTTATCTCCACATCAGTACGCGCCCCATTGGGGTTTATTACAAACAAATAGCCGTTTCGATGGTCGTTAAGCGGTGAAATGAGTACCTGGAAATTATCATCAGTGAAATAATCAAAATCGCGCTGTAAGTATTTGGACGCAATGACATTTTCAGGATTTTGATAACACCAGACACCGATATATAAATTACTTTTGTCATAAAGGATGGCGGTTTCTGTTTTTTGTGTTGCCGGTTTGCCAAAGTCCAGTTCACGTTGGGTAAAATTACTGATTCGCTGCGCAGATTGCCAAGCGGAATCAGACGGGTTTCCATCAAATTTTATCTTGCCAGATATAAAATTTGCATGAATCGTATTTGGAAGGCTTTGCTGACACAAACCTTGAAAAATAAAAAAGGTCTCAAAAAAAATAACCATACACAGTACACTGAAACAATATTTAACAAGCTGATGGTTACCTCTGGTGTGCATCTCCGAAAGTTAAACTTTTATTTCGAACTGTTGTTGATAACCAACAGGCGGCCTAAAAATATTGATCGTTCTTATCCAAAAAAGACAAACTATTGAAATAGTAAATGGCATGAGTCTTATTTTATTTAGTTTCGCCAAAACATTTTAAGAAAAGCTAAAAAAAACAAAAAATGAAATCCAAAAAATTACTTTACCTCGCCCTGGTCTCATGCAGTCTTTTCATTGCATCATGCAGCATGAACAAAAACAGCATTAGTTCATCAAATTCAGGTGTAAACAAAATGCTATATGCACAGCAACTTGAAGGACAAAAAGTTGCAATCCTTCCATTCTCAGATAATACTAAAAGCTCGCCAAAAAACAGTTTGCAAGGCCAACAGGATAATTTGCCAGGCACCCCTTCTGCCCACGTTCAAATCCCTGTTTTTCAACAACAAAAGAATTCAAATCCTGCAATAGCATCTATCAGAAAACAATTTAACAAACCAATTCTTGTTGCTGCAGCTTCTCATGTAGTAAATAAAATAGAGAAACTAAGAAATGCAGGCTCACGCACCGCTGCACATAAAGACCTCCCTTTTGCAGATTCTAATCTACTTGTCATGTGGATTGTATTTTTATTGATAAGTATCTTATTATACGTCATAGCAGCGCTCTTTGCAGCGGCTTCTCTCCCTGGAATATTGTTTACAATTCTCGGATTTATAGCAGGGCTTATCTTTTTATATTTCCTCATATTATGGATTATACAATTGTACAAAGCAAGTAATAAATAGTATTGAATACCATAAAAAAAGGCTGCCCGAATAAGACAGCCTTTTTTTATGACTTTACCTCAAAGATTCTTATTCATCTCCAAAATCATACATTTCCAGTCTGGCATCGTGAAAATAATTCTGTACTACAACATTGTTGGTCAACATCCTGAAATTCAGTTGAGAATAATCGCCCTTATCTGTTTTAGATAAAAACTTATTGATCTCCATTTTATCGCCGGCCTTATGACAGCTACCAAGGTCTATAGTTCGAACGGGGTTATCAAATGAATTAGCATACCCCGTAACATAAGCACCTGTTTGAGCATTAATTTCATTGGTGGACACATCTTTAGCGGCAAAAGCCTGCAATCTCAGGTTCCCCTGGGCGCCATAGCTTAATGTGACCTGCCTGGATGAGAAACCGGCTTTGTCTTTAAAATAATCACCAATCCCTATCAATTTGTTTTCACTGGCCCATACCTGCTTGCCATCCTGGTCAAATTTGAAAACAAAATAATTGGTTGGAGTTGGATCGTCGCTCTTTTTCTTATGTTTCCCTGATTTTTGAGCAGCGCCGCTTGGTCCTGCAATGCCATATACATAAAAACCATTGGTATATGGATCCAACATGATATTTCCGTAAGCTTCAGGATACGGACTATATACTACAGTTGTAGTAGTCATCGAAGTGCCATTACCAGTGTAAGTGGTATTACTATATGTTGTGACTTTTATATTATGATTATCCACTTCATGCGTGCCTTCAGTTCCGCAATAATTGTATTCCGGAAGGAATCGCCCATTCTTTAAATCAACATCTATTTTGAAATCGTCCTGAAGTTTTCCATCATGATCAATAACAGCCACTCTGAATTTCTGACTTTTATAGGTTTCATCATTCAATGTTCGGCTTACAAAATAGGATACAACCTTGGTATGACCCAGATAAGACCATTCGGTAGCATCAGGGTCTGGGTCTGGCAGTGCCAGCATAACTTTTGAAACAGATTTGTCTTTAATGCCCACTCGAACAAACTGAAGTTTCGGGAAAGCATGTTTGTTATGGGTTGTTTTATCTTTTTCTTTGGTCACGTAATACAGGTATGTATCATCTGCAAATACAACATTTACCTGATCGTACTTAAGCTCACCTTTCATCGGCATCGTATTTGAAAAGCCTGAACTGTCAATATGCATAATATTCTGGGTATTCCTGGAACCTAATAAACCACCAGCGCCCCTTCTTATAAAATATACATTGGCGCCGCTTGGTGAAACAACGAAATAACAATTATTCAATGATTTAATACTCGGGTTAGGCACAGGAACACTATATCTTGTAGTTAAGTGCGGTGCGTAATAACTGATTTTCCAATCCAGCTTTTTGGTGAAGTAAAACTCATTTCCGGTAAACAATACAAGGCCGTTATTTACACTAATGGCTTTAAGCAGTTTGCTGCCTTTGTCCAGTTTTACCGTTCCGTGATTTTGTCCGTTTACGGTTGAAAATCCGGCAGATATAAAGATTGTAAGGATGTATATCAGTTTTTTCATTTTGAAAGTTTGTTTTGGTAAGGTTTAGCAATTGAATATTCCCTGATAAAGAAATGAATGCCTAAAACCACATCATTCATTGTTGTTCTGAATTTGTCATTAGGTGTTATGTTCCCAAAGCCTTTAAAATACTCTAAAGAAAAAGCGACTTTAGGAAGCCGGTACCTGAGGCCGACCCTCGGACCATAATCGATATTAAACCCCGCAAGATCTCCTGCCCTGGCTGCCGGATAATTCCCACGGTGCGCGCCAATAAAATTATCCTGGTTAGTTCCTGTGTATACAATATCATTCGCTGCTGCGGCTATACTTGCGGATACACTGAATTTGTCAGGAATAATATAAAATGCTGCCCCTAATGAATAATTCAGCCCTACTTTATAGTACGTTTCTGCAGTATTGGAATACGAAGTATCAAAAGATGTTAAAGAGGCGATAAAGCTATACCCTGTTACATTAAACTGGGAGAAATAAATAGAAGTTGAGGAAATAAAATCAAAACGGGGACTGATCTTAGCCTCAGAATGCCCTCCAAACTCAATCCCAAACCCGGGGGTGGATTTTATACTATCGGATGTTAGGAAAGTTGACTGTAACCCGACATGGTAATCATATGTGACTTGCGCACTGGCACAAGACCATGTCACAGATAATATCGCGGTAAAAAAAAGTTTTTTCAATGGTTTCATGTGTTCGCCGGTTTGACGTATTTAAATAATATAAAAGCAAAACTAACATTCCCTTTTACAAAACCAAAAGATTAAAATGTTTTCGATGAATATTTATAGCGAATGACAATGTTTAAGCAACATCAAACAAAAGCCTCTCGCCCATCTTCTCATCAAAAAATGCCCCCTCCTGATAAGAGCAATGCCCATTGATATAGGTAGATATAATGGTAGAACTAAAACGATGGCCTTCCAATGGAGACCATCCGCATTTGTAATAAATATTTGATTTATCTACGTTGTAACGCTTATTAATATCAACCATAACCAGATCAGCTTTGTACCCTTCACGGATATACCCACGCTCTTTAACTTTAAAACATACTGCCGGCGCATGGCACATCTTATCTGCAATTTGCTCCAGAGTTATTTTACCTCCAGCATAGAAATCGAGCATCATTTGCAAAGAATGCTGAGCCAACGGCAGTCCGGATGGGCATTGCAGATACGAATTTTGTTTTTCTTCCCAGGTATGAGGGGCATGGTCTGTTGCAATAATATCAACTGTCCCGTCAAGCACTGCTTTCAATATGGACTGCTTATGTCTTGCTTCCTTAATAGCAGGATTGCATTTGATAAGGCCGCCAAGCCTATCGTAATCAGAAGCATCGAACCAGAGATGATGCACACATGCTTCGGCTGTAATCTTTTTTTCTTTAAGTGGAATATCATTCCTGAACAGAGCCAGTTCTTCGGCAGTACTTATATGCAGGATGTGAAGCCGGGTTCCGAATCTTTTAGCCATATTCACCAGTTTTTCTGAAGAAGTAAAGCATGCTTCAATACTCCGGATAGCCGGATGTGCCTTCATGGGAATGTTATCGCCAAACTGTTGTTTGAATATTTCAAGATTACGTCTGATAATTTCTTCATTTTCTGAATGAACTGCAATCAAGTGATCACATTCTGAAAAGATGCCTTCCAGCGTTTCAGGATCATCTACCAGCATATTCCCGGTACTTGATCCAGCGAAGATTTTAACCCCACAGACACGGCTTTTATCTGTCTTTTTTATTTCGTCGAGATTGGTATTGGTTGCCCCGATATAAAATGAATAATTGGCCAGGGAACGGGCAGCCCCGATCTGGTATTTTTCTTCAAGCAATTCCTGGGTTACAGCCTGAGGAATGGTATTCGGCATTT
>JABDBQ010000049.1 GCA_013288555.1 Bacteroidota bacterium
ATAAACACCTCCCTGGTGACCATAATATTTTATATCTGAGGAGGAAAGCTGTCCTTTGTTTTCTACAAAATTCCAGTCGGCATGGTTGATGAATTGCTGGACTTTAGTGGGACCAGAGGCATGAAGTCCATAATACCCAAGCATAAATAATATAAATATGATGGGTTTATATAGTTTCATTTTGATGGTGCAGAAATCAAATGTAAGGAAAAAATCTGAATCAGGATTTTCAGGATGGAAGGATTTTCGGGAAAAATTCACAAGATCATCAGCCTATAATTCCTATCGATCCTGTTTATCCATTAATCTTGTAAATCCTGATTCAGAAAAAAGTAAAACATTTTTAAAAATATTTTCATTTATAACCCATTGAATACAAAACTAGTAAAAATTATTTTTCCAAAGTATCCACCCACTTTGGCATGTCGCTATATATGTATGTAAAAACAGGGGTAAGTGATGAGGCGTAAGTCGTAAGTGGCTCCTCCTTCGCCAAAGGCTTCGGCGGACAAAGGGCGCAAAGAATCATGTTTTATCACATAAATCATATAAATCAAAGTTTAGACAATTTTCGCACACTAAATATGCAAACATTTATATCATTGAAAATAAATATGTTAAGCAATCCAAATAATCATACATGCATGCATTATAGGCAAAATGTACACCGACTTGTACACTTATATCATTCAATAGCAATAATTTATACAAAAAGTGTTAAAAAAAACGAGAAAATGTATACCATTGTGTTCACTTATGTTTTTGGTTATCAGGGTTTAGAAGAGATATGCATTAAAGGAAATTTTGTGTATATCCACCGAACCACCCCGCCCTTCGGGCACCCCTCCACAAGCGTGGAGGGGAATTTGCTGCCGCGAGCGTATTCGCTACTATCATGTCATGACCTCATTTCCAAATTGTCTCATTTTCAAATTGCCTCATTTCCACATCGCCTCATTGCCTCATTTCCATCCCGAACGCTCGGGACAAATGGCCTTCTCACCTCTCACTTCTCACTTCTTACTTTCCCGGTTTGGTTATATGACGGAATAAGGATAATTTCGCACCTCAAAAATTTAAAGAGACCAATGAAGTTATATTTTGTACTTATCCTCGCCCTGTTGGCATTAGCTTTTTCTTTTATCAAATCCATGTGGGTGGGTAAACAGGAAGCCGGTGATGACACCATGAAGAAAATCGCAAAGCACATCGCTGATGGTGCAGTAGCCTTTCTTAAAGCTGAATATCGTGTTTTATCCATATTTGTTATCTGTGTTGCCATTTTGCTTGGCTTCCTGGCACAGAAAGATACTTCAAGCTGGCTTATTTCCGTTGCTTTCGTAGCAGGGGCCTGTTTGTCGGCTCTGGCGGGCTTCCTTGGGATGCGCATTGCTACCAAAGCAAACGTTAGAACGACCAATGCCGCCAGAACAAGCCTTTCCAAAGCACTTAAAGTGTCTTTTTCGGGTGGATTGGTTATGGGAATAAATGTGGTTGCCCTGGGATTAATTGGAATTGTAGGCTTATTTGAGCTGTTCAGTCATATTCAAAGCATTACCGGTGAAACAGCCTGGGACCTTAAAAAAGTACTTGAAGTACTGGTCGGATTTTCACTGGGTGCTGAAAGTATTGCCCTTTTTGCCCGCGTGGGTGGTGGTATCTATACCAAAGCTGCCGACGTTGGGGCTGACCTGGTAGGTAAAGTTGAGGCCGGTATCCCCGAAGATGATCCCCGTAACCCTGCTACCATTGCAGATAACGTAGGTGATAACGTAGGCGATGTGGCCGGTATGGGCGCTGACCTTTTTGGTTCTTATGTGAGTACCATTATCGCTACGATGGTATTGGGTCTTACCGTAAAATTTGAAGGTGGTGCCATGGGGCCCTTTTCTACTGTATTGTTGCCTGTGCTTGTGGCGGCAACCGGGATGATCTTCTCAATGGTTGGTTCTTATTTCGTTCGTGTAAAAGAAGGCGGCAATCCACAGGCTGCCCTTAATATGGGAAATTTTGGTGCAGTTATTATGACCGCCATCGCTTCTTATTTCCTGATAAACTATATGCTTCCTGCGCAAATGACCATCGGTGACCTGTCTTTTGGACCGATACAGGTTTTTTATGCCATCCTCATCGGATTGACAGTAGGAACCCTGATTAGTCTTGTTATTGAATATTATACTTCTAAAGATCGTCCCCCGGTAAAGTTTATCGCACGTCAGAGCGAAACCGGTGCGGGCACCAATATTATTGCGGGTTTGAGTGTAGGTATGTTATCTACTGCCATCCCGGTTATTATACTTGCAACCGGTATCATTGCCGCTTATGCCGTAGCGGGCCTTTATGGCGTAGCTATCGCGTCCGCGGGTATGATGGCAACAACCGGTATCCAGTTGGCAATTGACGCCTTTGGGCCGATTGCTGACAATGCTGGCGGTATCGCTGAGATGAGCCATCTTCCCAAAGAAGTTCGTGAAAGGACGGATGTATTGGATTCTGTTGGGAATACCACTGCAGCTATCGGTAAAGGATTTGCGATTGCATCTGCAGCATTGACCTCAATGGCGATGTTTGCTGCCTTCAGGGAAACGGCAAATGTGCAATCGATCGATATATCTCATGCCAATGTTTTGGGCGGTTTGCTCATTGGTGGTATGACACCATTCTTATTCTCTTCATTTGCTATTCGTGCTGTTGGTGATGCTGCCAATGCCATGGTGGAAGAAGTAAGACGCCAATTCAGGGAAATCAAAGGCATTATGGAAGGTACAGCAGAAGCAGACTACGATAAATGTATTGAGATATCTACCAAAGCAGCCTTAAGGCACATGATCGTTCCGGGTGCGGTTGCGATATTGTTCCCGGTTATAGTGGGATTTATTCTTGGTGGTGAAGGCCTTGGTGGCTTCCTGGCAGGTGTTTTGGTTTCAGGAGTCATGATGGCATTCTTCCAGAGCAACGCAGGTGGTGCATGGGACAATGCCAAGAAACTTTTTGAGACAGGTGTAGAGATCAAAGGCAAAACTTATTTCAAGGGCTCTGAACCACATAAAGCCGCTGTCGTTGGTGATACCGTAGGTGATCCATTCAAAGATACTTCAGGTCCAAGTTTGAACATTTTGATCAAGCTGGTATCTATAGTTGCTGTGGTTATTGCGCCATTGCTACCGATGAAGGAAATGTCAAAGCCATTACCAGTGAAAGGCGCTGAAATTATTCTGCCTTCAAACCCTGCTCCGGCTGCAAATTCAAACCCAGCTAATACGAAGACGGTAAGGTTTTTCTAAAACCTATTCCACAAAATATTATGCAGCCGATGACTTTCAAAAGTTGTCGGCTGTTTTGTTTAAATGCTATTGGCCTAATAATTTCAGGCATTTTTCAAGTTCGATTCCTTTACCAAGGACTTCTTTGAAGAGGTCGCCGGTCTTTTTTACCCGGGCAGGTACATTTTTAATGGTAAAATCTGAAGGAGATAATCCTGGTTTGACTTCCTTCCACAGCAAAGGCGTTGAGACCGTTGCCCCTCGTTTGGGCCTCACGCTATATGCCGAGGCAAGGGTTTGGCCTTTACTATTCTGTAGATAGTCGATATAGATCTTATCACCGCGAAGTTTTGTGTTGCGAATGGTTGTGGTAAAATCCGGGAGTTGAGCTTGTGCGAGCTCGGCTATGATATGAGCGAAGTCTCTCCCCTGTTCGTAGCTATATTTTGCACCCATCGGGACATAAATATGCATGCCTGTTGCACCTGAAGTTTTTGGAAACCCGGGGGCTTTGGCTTTGTCAAGGATGGACTTAATAACAAGAGATGTTTCTATGACCTGTTCGAAGCTATTTTTTTCCCCGGGGTCAATATCTAAAACAATCCAGTCGGGATTATCGAGGCTACCGATCCTCGAATTCCAGGGATGGATTTCAATGCATGCCAAGTTGGCCATGTACACCAGGGTTGCCTCATTATTGCAGACCAGATAATGAACCGTTTCTCCCGTTGAGTCGCTCTTAATTGATATGGTTTCGGCCCAATCTGGTGCATCCGTCATGTTCTTTTGATAAAAGCTCATGCCATTAATGCCGTTTGGGTAACGATGCTGACTCTGAGGGCGGTTTTTGAGATGGGGGAGGATAAATGAATGCATCGCGCGATAATAGTCGATCAGGTCTCCTTTGCTGATTTTGTCGTCAGGCCAGAATATTTTATCAAGATGACTGAGTTTCAGTTGAATATTACTGACTATAATTGTTTCATCACTTGAGCTAGAATTATCATTTTTCATGGCTTTCGTTTTTAAGTTTTTTTCTGCGTCCTTTATGGTTTTTATGGCTGGCTTTTCATCTTCCTTTATGACCTGTTTTGGTGATTTATCTTGTCTTAGGCCTAAAAATACAGGGTGCCTCATCATGCCTTCCCTCGTCCATTCGCTGAAAGCAATTTCGCAAACTAATATGGGTTTAACCCAGTTAGCTTTTGGCAAGCCAACAGGATTATTATTGAATGGAGATTTTTGCTGTTTTAGGGGATTTAATTTATCATATATCTCTTCCAGGCTTTTATCATTGAAACCGCCCCCGCTGCTGCCTACCCATTCCAGTTTTCCATGATCATTATATGCGCCAAGAATAAGTGATCCAAAATATTTTCTACTGCCTTTGGGCTCCGTATAGCCACATATTATGGCTTCCTGCCTTTTGCCGGTTTTTATTTTTAACCAGTCTGTAGTCCTCTTTTCGGGATAATACTGGCTATCGGATAGTTTAGCCATAATCCCTTCCAGTCCCATTCTTTTTACCTCTTCGAAAAAGTCAACTCCATTTCCTGCTATATGATCAGAATAAATAATGGTTTCATTCCAGTTCATAACCTTTTTTAATAATTCCTTTCGCTGAATAAGAGGCACTTTTGTCAGATCGTAACCGTAATAATAAATGATATCAAAAACATGATACTCCAGTATTCCGGAGTTGCCGGATCTGTATTCCTGCAATAACTGAAACTTTGGGATTCCTTTTTGATTAACAGCAACTATTTCACCATCAATGATGGCATCAAAGTCATTATTCTCCAAGGCATCATATATAGGTTTGAAATATTCAAATGAAATTCCGTTTCTGGAGTAGAGATTTACTTTCCCATTTTTGATGCTCGCCAATGCCCTGTAACCATCCCATTTTAGTTCAAAAATCCATTTGTCATCATCAAAAGGCTCATTAATTGCAGTAGCCAGCATGGGTCTGATATCCTGTGGCATAGGGGACTTTACCGCAGCTTCCGGGATTTCGGAGTCAGTTTTTATTTTTGGGGGAGGCTGGGCTTTTTTTTTACTGAGCGTTCTTTATTGATTTTTGAATCAGGGGAAATGTGATCTTCACTATTATAACCCTCAACCGCATATTGGTCGTTGTGTTTGATGAGCAACCATGCATTTTCTCCCATGCCATGTGTTTTGACCAATGCCCAGGAACCTTTGAGCTTTTTGCCATGAAGTGTAAACTTGATTTCTCCTTTTTCCAACTCGTTTAGAAGAAGCTTTTCAGCTTTTTTGTTATCCACCTCCTCTTCGGCTGTATAAGTACCTTCATCCCAGATCTCAACAATGCCGGCTCCGTAGTTGCCTTTTGGTATAACTCCTTCAAAAGTTCTATAGCTAAAAGGGTGGTCTTCAACCATCATAGCAAGGCGTTTGTCACGAGGGTTAAGTGATGGTCCTTTTGGTACAGCCCAGCTTTTCAATACCCCGTCCATTTCCAGCCTGAAATCATAGTGTAGTCTTGTGGCATCATGCCGCTGAACCACAAAATGCAAAGAACCGACACTTTCACCCCCGCTTCCCTCCGGCTCTGGAGTTTCATTGAAGTGACGTTTTTCTTTGTATTTGGTTAAAGACATCGTGAAGATTAAAAAATTAAAAGATTAAAATATTTAAAGATCGTTAGCCTCAGTTTTTTTCATTTGCATATTCGCACATTCGCATATTGTTTTTACGCTGCTTTTTTCTTTTTATCCAGGCTTGCCTTCAATTGTGCCATCAAGTCATTTGCTTTAGTTGGTACCAGTTTCAGTTTGGCTATTTTTGGCGATTTTCCCTGTGCTTTTAACCGGATCAGCTTCATAAGTTCTGCTGTATAGGTGTCTTTGTATTCTTCAAGGTTAAGTTTGGTAGTGTATTGATCTATAAGGGTCAACGCCAGGTCGAGTTCTTTGGCCGAAAATGTCTTTTTCTCTGGCAGGTTCAGCCCTCGCTTGGGTCTCATTTCTTCAGGAAAGCGTATCTGGTTTAATATAATAAGATTATCCATTGGTTTGAGAACTGCCAGTGATTCGCGATTCCGTAAGACAAAACTTGCAATGCCGAGTTTTCCAGACTTTTTCAGGGCTTCCAAAAGTAATGAATAAGAATGCTCTGCATCTTTTGCCGGTTCCAGGTAATAAGGTTTTTCAAAAAGTGATGTTGGGATTTCTTTTTCGACGGCAAAATTAGTTATCTCTATAATTTTGCTTTTTTTGGCTGCAGCTTTTTCAAAATCATCTTCCTCGATGACGACGTATTCATCGTCAATTTTATACCCTTTCACAATATCTTCCCATGGGACTTCTTTGCCGGTTTTTTCATCAATACGTGCATATTTTATTGGGGATAAGTCTTTTTTGTTCAGCATATTGAAGCTTATGGTACTGCTTTCAGTGGCGCTGTACAATTTTACAGGAATATTTACCAACCCAAAACCAATGGAACCTGACCAGATTGCTCTCATAAAAACAAAGTTAATAACGTATTAATAAAAAAAAACTGTTTTTGCTCATAAGAAATTAACCGATCCGGGTTCATTTGGTTTCTTTGACTTTTTCGAGCAGTTTTTTTTCAGGCGGATTTTGGTCCACGAGTTGTATTTCCCCTTTTTTGGTTGGAAACACTACCAGATTTCTTTTGCGAAACATATTCAGAAATGTTTCGCCCTAAAGTTGTAAAATCATCGTCATCATCAAACAGATAATAACTGGAATGCAGGCCTTCATCTTCTGTTTTATTTTTGACTGAATTCGAATCAGGGAAACAATGCCCGATGTGATTTTGGAATGTATTAGAATCAGCGATTCCTGGCGGGGCTTTATCTTTTTTAGTTGACATAGTAGTAAGTTGTCATATGAATATATTATAACCAATTACAACAAGCTTTGTTCAAATTGAAGGTCGACAGATGAGTAATAGTTCATATTAAATTGGTTTTTGCGAAGAATTTCTTTTGCTTTATTTTATATGAATTTGCAGTAAGTTTGGAACATAATGAATACCCGCACCCAAAAGGTTCCATCATCACATCCTGCCGTGAAAGGATTTAAGCCGGTTATAGCCGGTGGTGTGATCAATTTCTTTTTGGTCATCATCAAGATTTCTGCAGGGATAGCTGGGAATTCGTATGCTTTAATTGCTGATGGTATTGAGTCTGCTGCGGATATTTTCAGCTCGTTTGTGCTATGGTTTGGCCTTAAAGTCGCCTCCAAAGCTCCCGATAAGGATCACCCCTACGGTCACGGCAAGGCGGAGCCCATTGCCGGTGCTTTTGTTGCGCTGGCCCTGGTTGGGGCAGCCATACTTGTAGTTGTTCAGAGTGTGCATAAAATAATGACACCTCATCCCATCCCGGCTAAGTTCACACTCTATATCCTTGGGGCGATAATTCTTACGAAACAGGTTTTATTCAGTTATGTAATGCGGATCGGTAAAAAGATAAATAGCACTGCCCTATATGCAGACGCATGGCACCATTTGAGCGATTCCATCTCTTCTGCTGCCGCATTTGTCGGGATAAGTATTGCCATCATTATGGGCCCGGGATATGAGAGCGCGGATGACTGGGCGGCCATTGTGGCTTCTGTAATTATTGTAATTAATGCCTATAAGATTCTGAGGCCTTCTATCGCTGAAATGATGGATACTGCCCCTTCGGATTCAATCATTAAGGAAGTTAAAGAAATAGCCATAAAGGTAGATGGGGTGACGGGGCTTGACAAATGTTATGTAAGAAAAATGGGTTTTGACTATTATGTGGATCTCCATGTAGAGGTCGATGGGAATCTCAGTGTGTATAAGGGACATGACATCTCTCATAGGGTTAAAGACGCTATTTTGAATGCCATGCCGAGCATTTCGGATGTATTGATCCATATTGAACCAAAACGTATTCAGAATAAGTCAGATGAAACCCAGAAACAGGACAATATTTCCTGATTTTTATTTCCGATTCCCGCTTCTATTTCTCTTAAATATTTTCTTTTATTTCCTGTTATTTAAACTACTATGACCTTAATTGGGTTATACTGCTAAATTGATTTCTGAATTTTGAAATGCTTCATTACATGTGGTTTTATCTTCTTTCTTTTCTTCACGGGAACAGCGCAATGTTATGCCCAAAATTCAACCGCAAAGACTGATATAACTTCTGGGAAAATATTACAGAAGCATAAAAAGTCGAAACTGGTGGATAATATGCAGCGTTTTGCTCTTAAAGACAACCTGGTATCCAAACTATTGCGCTCATTAATGGTTTTTGATAACAGAAAAACTGCTCCTGATACTACAAAGCCAAGCGAAATGAAATATGAGAATTTCGAATGTCGCAGGATACGGAAAGTCGAAATTATTGTACTTGGGCCTTTCGGTTATGATGTAGCCCTGAAATATGGACATGAAATTGAGAGATTAAGACGTTTTGGAGATCAAATCCATTACAATACACGCAATTGGATCATATACGATAAACTTTTATTTAAGAAAGGCGATGCCATTGATGCCTTGAAAATATCTGAAAGTGAGCGCCTTATCAGGCAATCACCATACATCGTAGATGACAAAATTTTTGTTGACCCTATCCCGGGATCAAAGGATAGTGTGGACGTTTTGGTAGTAGTTCAGGATGTTTTTGAATTTACAGGTGCCGCGTCTGCAAATCCCACTGTTCCTAATGGTAATCTCAGTATTACGGATATAAATTTCCTTGGCCTTGGACAGGCCACAACCAACCAGATAAGCTACGCCCCTCAATATGCACAGCGCTATGAATACAATGGTATTTATAATGTTCCAGAAATAGCAAATACCTATGTGTCGGCCCAGGTTCATTACAACACATTGAATTACAATAAAAATTATGGGCTGATTCTATCGAGGCCCTTTTTTTCAACTACTACGCATTGGGCCGGAGGCCTTGATATTGAGCACTACCATACGGCCTTTAGTTTTCTTCTGCCAAATGATTCAAGTCCTGTTTCGGGACTTCATAATTATGATTCCAGGGATTTCTGGGTAGGATATGCTTTCCCGTTGAATGAAAATCCGCTATATCGATTCAAGAAGTCACAATTGATTCTGAGCGCCAGGGTGAACAACATCAATTACACAAGCCAGTATTCCTTTCCAGCAAGCATAAATCAACTCTATCCAAACGAGACATTTATACTTGGTGCCATTGGTTTTACCCGTCGCGATTATTACAAAGACCATTATATCTTTGCGTTCGGGAAAACGGAAGATATTCCACTAGGTTATTTGTTTACGGTAAACAGCGGTCCTGATTTTCAGCAGTTTAAACAACGCTGGTATTCCGGGTTCAAAGGATCATACGGATGGAATAATTCTTCACTCGGATATATGTACTTAAGCCTCGAAGAAGGAGGGTTCATTAATTCTAAGCAGGTTGAGCAGGGGGTAATCAATACAGAATTCTTTTATTTTACAAACCTGATACCCTTGGGCCAATGGCAATGGCGCCAATACCTGCTGAATGAATATACACTTGGATACAATCGTATGCCGGGCGAATTTCTGACCATCAATGGCAACTCAGGTCTTCAACGCTTCTATTCGCCTTCACTTACAGGCACGCAAAGATGGTCTGATAATTTCGAGGCTGATTTCTTCTCACCTTGGCACCCCCTTGGTTTTGAAATGGTGCTCGTGGCATTTATTGATGATGCATTGATTGGTAATCATAATGTCACCGTGCTGCAAAGTCATCTTTACCAGGGATATGGCGCCGGTATCAGGTTCAAAAATGAGCATTTTATTTTTAATACGCTTCAGCTATCATTTCATTACTTCCCCAATGCTGCCCTGGTAAAAGCAAACGCCTGGAATATCAGCAGCTCCGGAAGTACCAGTTTTCAGTTCCAGGATTTTCAGTTTGCCGAGCCATATATGGCTGCCTTCAGATAAGTAGGGCAGACACGCATCATTGCGATAGTTTTTTCATTTACCAAAGCGCAATAAAACGGTTTTAAATTAAGGTTGATTAACTAAGGAATAAGTTGATTTATTGTTTGTAAAATGCTGATATATATAATGTAATGCAATAAAAGTGTAAATGAAACCTAAAAGTTTCATAATGGTTTTTAAATCAAAATTTCGTCACTTTTACGCCTTCATAGATAGGCTGATAAAAATTCTATGCTTGAATTGTTTCATGCCTCTGAACCCCGGGGTACTGAACTTGGGTTTTTTAAAAATTCGCTGGATCGTGCGTCCGCGTTTCGAAAAAAAATGTGACAATTTCTCTTTTTCCTTACAATTCCCTTAAGGTGCTCTTCATATTTTCGGATCATGAATCAGGCAGTGTTGTAGAAATGGATATATAACCTTGCCTGGATGTTAAAAGATAACATTGGAGTGGGTGAAAGTTTGGTTTAATAACCAGATGTTAATTTTAGTTGACAATTCTTAATAATTCCCGAAAAACAGGGTTTAGAATATCAAGTATCATCAAAACAGGTCATTTTATCATTAAACAGATGACGTTCATCATATTTATTATAGGCTATTCGGCAGAAATTTGCAATATTTGTTGCAACTTAGAAGTAGAGTCACATCATATTATACCAAACAAGGATAAATTTTTCTTCAAAAAAATGAAAAAACACACAAAACCTTACACGAGGTTTTTACGTAGATACTTTATCGTATTTCACCTCATTGTATCCATAGTTATTTCAATTCAGCACGTATTGAGTTCTTGTTTTTCGATGTTATTCTTACAATCAAGGTCTTTATCGACGAATGGCTCTGTTAAAGAACCGAAAGCAGCCTTTATGAGGATTTATGACTTCAGACTCAAATTTATTTTAAAATATATTGGAAAACCTTACATGATATTGAATGATTGTTTTTATATTTGTCTCGGATTACGGATAAGCTGGGGAGCGGTATGCCGTAAACACTTGAGTTTATTTTTTTTAACAATCAGGGATTATTGTGAAGTAACAGATAACTTTTTGATGTATAAACCTGTAGACTATAAATTTGAATGTGCCTGGATTAATTCAGGTTATTCTTGTTTCAACCAACAAACCACTTCACCAACATATGCTTAGAGTTCTACAAATTTCTAACAAGTTAAAAAATATACTCAGCATATGTGGTAAAGGAATCAGCAATTTCTTTACAATTGTACTCGTGGATGTACTGAAGGGGGTAAATAACTTCGACAGGAAGATCAAAAATAGCGGGAGAATCGCTGCTATTTTCCTGATGTTGATCCCTCTTGGGCATACCAAGGTGAAAGGGGCAACTAATAACTACGTTGGTGGGACATCAGGAAACTGGAATACGGCAGCTAACTGGAGTCTTACCCATGTTCCCAGGTCAACGGAAGATGTTACTATTTCTCCTACAGCGAATAACGCTTACGTTATCACGGTTGATTTTGGCAATGGGAGTACTCCCACTTGTAAGTCCCTTACGTTTGGGAATACAAGCAAAAACATGACAGTTACCCTTACATTTTCAGGTACCGGGACCCTTACTGTTTATGGAGCTATCACCATTGGAGGATCCAGCGGGAAAGGAATATTAACCATGACTTCCAATACTACAATCCGATGCGGAAGTTTTGTTCCAACTAATGCAGGACCCCAAACAGTGAATCTTGGATCTATAACCTTTACCAATACAAATAGCCCTGGCAATGCGTTTACAGCTTGGAACAATTTAACAATAGACAGTACCGGCACAACAAATTTGGGTGCAAATTCTACTGTAGCAGGTAATATGGTTATAAATGCAAGTACCGCTACACTTGCGTGTGCTGGTTCTAACCTGGGCATTACAGGAAACCTAACCGTGAATGGAACCTTAAGTGGAACAGGGACTATAACCCTAAGTGGCGCTTCTTCAATTATTAACGGGGGTAGCAGTGGCACACATGGCCAGATAAGCAATACAAACAACCTTACAATAAGTGGCGCTACGGCTCCATCATTTGCATCAACGTGCTATCTTGACATTGCGAGTGTAATTACCTGTAGCGGCCCGGTGACTAACAATGGATATATAAATAATACCAATACAACCGCTGGTTCGGTCCTTTCCGGAGCGAGTTCTTTTACCAATGCTGCAACAGGAACTTTAAGCATTGCATGTACAAAAGGTAATCCGATTAATGTGTCCACATTCACTGTTTCAGCTGCTGGGAATACCGTTATTTATGATGGTACTGCAGCGCAAACGATTAAAGGGGGAATTGCCTATTCTAACCTGGAATTAAATAATAGCTCCGGGGCATCATTCAATCCTACCGGTACTACTGTTTCCAAAACGTTAACCCTTGCCTCAGGAGTACTGACCGCCAGTACAAATTTAACTATGTCGGCAGGTTCGGCAATAGTGTGTTCAGGAGGAAGCATGGCCGCGGGTGCTTCGTTAGGAAGCAATGCTTATGACTTAACGTATACTTCAGCCTCTGCAACTACTGGTCCGGAAGCAACCGGCTCGGGATTGCGAAATGTAACCATTAATGCAAGTACCTTCACTATAACACTGAGTGCAAACCTGACCATGAGCGGTAATCTTACACTTACTGCAGGCACTTTTTCGGCGGGATCTAATACCATATCACTTAAAGGAAACATTGCCGGTACGGGTTCAGTATTCAGTGCCGGTACAAGTACGGTTGCTTTTACAGGTTCTTCTTCAATGACGACTGTAGGTGTTGATTTTTATAATCTTACTTTAAATGGGGGAGGAGGCCTCACCCCAAGTACGGGTATTTCCGTTTCGCACACCTTATCGCTTACAACCGGGACACTTACTACAAACAACTACCTGACCATGTGGAGCTATTCCACGATCATTGTTTCATCTTCAGCCAGCACCTTGACAGGTACTATCCAGGGATCAAAAAAATATATTGTTACATATACCGGTTCAGGTGGTTTTAATACAGAAGCTGAAATTACGTCCAATACAGCAATAATAAATTCCAGTACCTCAGGAAATATTGTACTTAACAGCAGTGCGACCCTTGATTCTTTAAATCTAACCAACGGAACATTTCAGGCCGGTTCTAACCTGACCATGACGTCAGGTGGTAATTCCGCCATTACTCTTTCAGGTGGGGTCATGACAGGCTCTCCCGGTTCTAATGCTTACAGTGTTTTTTACACAAGCGGATCGCAAAATACAGGGGGTGAACTCTCGGGTGCTGCACTTGCAAATGTTACGGTACAATCTTCAGGTACCATTACCCTCACGACCGGGGCTACACTCTCCGGTAACCTGACGCTTAGTTCAGGAACCTTTACAACGGGAAGCCATACGATTACCGTGGGAGGCAATTTTGTTGACAATGCTACTTTAACAGCAACTGGCAGTACGTTTGTTTTTGACGGCACAACCCAGGGCATTAGTGGCAGTTCAAGCCCCGTTTTTAATATCCTCACTATAAATTCCGGATCAACTGTTACAACTTCGACTAATATTTCGGCAACAACTTTAAATGTTAACGGAACACTGAATCCTGGCCCATCAAATACTGTCGGTGGCGGTACCATTACCGGTACCGGTACTATTGATGTTACAATTCTTGGAGCTTTTGCATCACAATACACAAGTACCACAAAAACATTAAGCGGTTTTACTGTTAACTTTAATGGGGCTGGCGCCCAATCTACAGCAACTGCCATTACATGTGCAACCCTCAATGTCTCCTCAGGATCAACACTAAGCACTTCGGCTGCTCTTACAGCAACCACTTTGAATGTAACAGGTGAATTAAATCCAGGCGCTTCAAATGTTGTCACTACAACCACATTAACCGGAACCGGAACTATTGATGTCACGATAAACGGAGCTTTTGCCACACAGTATGCAAGTACTGTTCGTACCTTAACCAATCTGACCATCAATTTTAACGGAGGATCTTTGCAATCAACAAATATTAACCTTCCATGTGCGAATATCAATATTGCTTCAGGGTCAACCGTTACGACAACAGCAAATCTTTCTGCCTCGGGAACAACAACTGTAACAGGAACGCTCAACCCCGGATCAGGAAATACAGTAGGGGGTACAGTTACAGGAACTGGAACAATAAATGTTACACATACTGGCAACTCTACAGATGATTTAGCTGCCCAATATACCGGAACTCCGAATGTATCAACACTTACCGTAGATTTTTCAGGCACAGGTACTCAAAATGTTGGTGCTAACACATTCAATAACATTACACTTACCAATTCAGGTCAGACTTTGAAGCTTACCGGGGCATTAACGATCACCGGGAACCTTTTGTTAACGTCCGGAACCCTTAGTGCCGGCCAGAACAATATCGAGGTTGATGGTAATTTTACAAATAACAGTAGTGCAACAGCTTTTAATGCAGGCACATCAACAGTAACATTTGGAGGCAGTGGAACCAGTACTATTTCAGGAACCAATACCATTGCATTTAACAGTTTCTGGTTTAATAACAGTAATGCCGTTACAGCCAGTGTTGCCATAACCATTAAAGACACTTTGCATCTTAGTTCCACCGGGACACTTACACTAAGCACCTATTGTACAATGGGTTCTGGATCCTTGATGTTGCGCGATGGGGCAATGAGTCTTTCCGCGACATTTCAGGGCACCAATCCATATGATTGTGTATTCACAACCGTATCAACGTCCACATCAAGCATGTTAACCGGTAACATGAGAAATGCAATTGTAAACGTCGGTGCCGGTAACACCGTAACCTTTGGTGCAAACGGCGTGATGAGCGGTGACCTTACAGTATTCTCAGGATCAACTTTTTCAAATGACGTTAATACCCTTAGTATAGCCGGCAATGTTACAAACAACGGAACGATCGACGGATCAGGTGTTATAACCCTTACCGGATCAGGGAAAACCATTGATGGAAACGGAACTGTTTCAAACTCTTCTGCTATAACGATAAGCGGGTCACATACATGTTTATCTACTTGCACACAAACTATAACCGGTGGCGTTAATATAAGTGGTGCTGTTACGGTTACCAATTACGGTAATATCACTTTAAACGGAGCCCTTAATGGAACAGTTTCCGGATCCACCTGGGTTAATGCAACTGCTTCAGGCCTTACCCTGAATGCTTCGGGAGCCACTTTTTCAACAGCAGGTACGCTCACGGCATCCGCTGTTGGAAACATAGTTACATACTCTTCTTATTCCGGAGCCCAAACAGTGAAGGCCACTACTTATAATAATCTTTACTTCTTGAATTATGGCCAGACTGCAACGCTAAGTTCTGCCGCAACGGTTAATGATACCCTTGCACTTGGAATAGGAACATTTGCCGCCGGTTCTAATTTAACAATGGCAGCCAATTCCATTATCATTAACTCGGGATATTGCACTTTTACGGCTACAAGTATTGGATCAAATGCATATGATGTACTTGACACAATAGGTGGTGCCACTACCGGAAATGAAATGATTGGCAGCGGGCTTCGAAATTTAACTATCGATGCTTCTGGTCAGACATGGACACTTGGTGCGAATGTGAGCATGAGCGGTAAACTTATTATATATAATGGAACACTTGCGGCTTCAAATCGTACGCTCAATATAAAAGGCAGTATAGTTAACAATGGGACGTTCACTCCCAATACGGGGATTGTAAATCTAAATGGAACAACAACTCAGAATATCGGTGGGAGCAGTACAACTACCTTTTATGACCTTACTTTAAACAACAACCATGCTACCACAACGACCGCGAATGTTGTGATTGCAAGCGGTGGAGCAATGAACATCACTGCCACAGATACTTTCAAGCCGGGGGCCACTTATACTTTAACCGGAGCGGGATCATTATCCGGTAACGGCGCAATGATGATTACCCATACAGGTGATGCTACAAATGACCTCACAGCCCAGTATTCACCTACAACTCTTACCACTACAAATTTAGCAGTTTATTTTGCGGGTGCTGCGGCACAAACTATGGCAACCGCTCTTTCTTGCCGCGATTTTTATGTTACAAATTCTGCTGCTCCTTTAGTTGTGAATGGCAGCAATACTATAGCCGCAACGGATTCTATTTATGTCGGAAATGGGGCTGTTATTAATCCGGCCTCTACTGCCAAATTTACAGAAGGTACAATCACAGGTGGAAGCGGAACAATATATTCTACTGCAGGCCTTTTTAATGGCCAGTGGGGTTCAGGTACATTCGCTCTGTCTAATGTAACAGTAATATTCTCCGGATCAACCTCTTTATCAACCACGCAGGCCATAAACCCTTATGCATTTATCCTGGAAAGAACAGGTGGATCAACAATTACCTTACAGGGCAACCAGGTTGTAGGTGCGGGAGGAACACAAATTTATGCAGGCAACACGCTGATAATGGGTCCTCCCAATACCATAAGCGGGGCAATTTCAGGTAACGGAACAATCGAGGTAACACATACCGGCAACGCCACAAGTGATCTTGCCGCACAATATACAGGAACACTTACACTAACCGGTATAGCCACTATTTTTAATGGAACAGCGGCTCAAAAAACGGGTGCCTTTTCTTGCAGGTCACTTACAATTAACAATAATAACGGCGTCAGTGGTAACGGTCTTACCCTTACGGGGACTGTTACTGTAGCGGACTCAGTGTATTTGCAAAGCGGTAAGATAGCAACGGGTGCCTATTCAGTAAATGTTAGTTCTGTTACACCTGTCGCTGGTGCATCAAGTTCAAATTATATTAATGGTAGTTATCAGCAACATATTGTGTCACAAGCATCGGTATTGTATCCCGTAGGAGACGCTACTAATTACACCCCAGCTACCATTACTTTCAATAGTATAAGCAGCTCCGGTGATATATTAGTGGGAGATTCAGCAGGAACACCCGGATATATTTTTTCATCTGCACCGATTAGTCCAACCCAAATTGTAAACAGGTTCTGGACTATTGCAAATTCAGGTGTTGCGGCGACAAGTTATGCGGCAACTTTTAACTGGGTTTCTGGCGATGTGATCAATGGTGCCAACTATACTAATTTTTTGGTTGCAGGCTATGAAGGTTCTTCCTGGATTACGCCAACCTTTGCCAACCTTACTGCTACAACTATTCAGGCAACGAATCTTACAGGTTTCAGCAAATGGGTCATGGGGCAATGCGATCCAATTACTTCAGCGACAGTATCTAATGAGACTGTTTGTTCTGGTGTTGATGCGGTTTTCAATGTTTCTTATACGCAGTCTCATACCAAAGGGAATAACACTTATCAATGGTATGTCAGCACCAATGGTGGATCAACATATTCTTCTATTGGCGGTGCAACTTCCACAAGTTATACCGTTACTGCACCTACTACCTCTTCAAATGGATACATGTATGAGTGTATCATTACTTCTAAAGGTTGTTCAGCCTATACATCAACGGCAGGAACTTTGACGGTAAATGGTGTTACTGCCGCTACTGTAAATAGTGCTACGGCTTGTTCGGGTTCAAGTGCTGTTTTTACAGTGACCCCTACCACCGGTGGAGCAACCTACCAGTGGCAAAGCTCTCCGACAGGAGTAACCTTTACCAATATATCGGGCGCAACAGCTAGCACCTATACGGTTACTAATTCTACCGGACTGAATAATTATCAATATAAATGTGTCGTTACGGGAGGAAGTTGTGGTGCAAACACATCAAGTGCAGGTACGTTAACAGTTAATCCATTACCAGCCGCAGCAGCCGGATCCAATGCGACTATCTGTAGCGGATCATCTGTTGGAATCGGTTCAACTGCTGTAGGCGGCGATACCTATTCATGGACCCCATCAACAGGATTGAGCAGTTCAACGATATCGAACCCAACTGCAAGTCCAACGACAGCAGCAACTTATACCGTAACTGAAACAGTTACTGCAACAGGCTGTAATGCTTCAAATTCTGTAACAGTAACGGTAAATCCACTGCCAACTGCAGCGGCCGGCTCAAACGCAACCATCTGTAACGGTGCTTCCACCAATATAGGATCCACGACAGTAGGAGGAGATACTTATTCATGGACCCCATCAACAGGATTAAGCAGTTCAACAGTATCAAACCCAACAGCTAGCCCTACGACTACAACTACATATTCGGTAACAGAGACCATTTCAGCCACAGGTTGCAGCAAATCAAATTCAGTAAAGGTAACCGTCAACCCATCGCCAACAGCAGCAGCAGGTTCTAATGCGACGATCTGTAACGGCACTTCAACTTCTATCGGATCAACATCCGTAGGAGGCGATACTTATTCCTGGACTCCCTCAACAGGATTGAGCAGTTCAACGGTGTCTAATCCGACTGCAAGCCCTACTTCAACAACGACATACACTGTAACAGAGACCATTACGTCAACGGGATGCAGCAAGTCCAATAGTGTTACGGTAACGGTCAACCCATTACCAACAGCCGCAGCGGGCTCCAATGCGACGATCTGTAACGGAGCTTCCACCAATATAGGATCCACGACAGTAGGAGGCGATACTTATTCCTGGTCTCCATCGACTGGATTAAGCAGTTCCACGGTGTCTAATCCGAGTGCAAGTCCGACGACTACAACGACATACACGATAACCGAGACAATCACATCCACTGGATGTTCTAAGTCCAACTCCGTGACTGTAACAGTAAATCCACTGCCAACTGCAGCGGCCGGCTCAAACGCAACCATCTGTAACGGAGCTTCAACGAATATCGGTTCAACATCGGTAGGAGGGGATACTTATTCATGGACCCCATCAACAGGATTGAGTAGTTCCACAGTGTCTAATCCGAGTGCAAGCCCAACGACAACAACAACATATACGGTTACAGAGACGATCACATCTACCGGATGTAATAAGTCCAACTCGGTAACAGTAACAGTTAACCCATTGCCTGCAGCGGTAGCGGGTTCTGCAAAAACAATCTGTAACGGATCATCTACTTCGATCGGATCCACAACAGTAGGAGGAGATACTTATTCCTGGACACCATCAACAGGGTTAAGCAGTTCCACGGTATCGAACCCAAGTGCAAGTCCGACAAGTACTACGACATACACTGTTACAGAAACGATCACATCAACAGGTTGCAGCAAATCCAACTCCGTTACGGTAACAGTCAATCCATTACCAGCAGCCGCTGCAGGATCTAATGCCACGATCTGTAACGGTGCATCGACCAGTATCGGATCCACAGCAGTAGGAGGCGATACTTATTCATGGACACCATCAACAGGCTTAAGCAGTTCCACGGTATCTAATCCAAGTGCAAGTCCGACAAGTACAACAACATACACGGTTACTGAAACAATCACATCTAGCGGTTGCAGCAAGACCAACTCTGTAACAGTAACGGTCAATCCATTACCAACAGCAGCGGCAGGCTCCAATGCCACAATATGTAACGGTGCTTCAACCAATATCGGATCCACAACAGTAGGAGGAGATACTTATTCATGGACCCCATCAACAGGCTTAAGCAGTTCGACGGTGTCTAATCCAAGTGCAAGTCCGACAAGTACTACGACATACACTGTTACAGAAACGATCACATCAACA
>JABDBQ010000050.1:0-974 GCA_013288555.1 Bacteroidota bacterium
CCACCATATGATTGGCTTAATAGGAAAATATAATATTACAGCTAAAGGAATAAGGGTGAGACTTATTTTTAATATGAGATGAACAAAGGGTAAATCACGTTCATCAGCAATAAGATTGAGCAGGAATTTGTCTATAAAATTGTATTTTACAGGACGTATGTATTCAGGATCAATGATCTTTACATCATTTAACATGTTTAAAAAAATTAGTTTGAAAAAATGCCCCCACTAAAGGGGCCGGCATGACAAGTGCCTGCAACCGATAGATAAACAAAGATAATCATGATTTCGTTACAAAATCATGAAAATCAGAAAAAAAGGATGCAAACCCGGGATTGAATTCCGAAATAATACATCCCTTAAAGTCAAGGTTGGCACATATGCTAATTCACACCTAAAGTCAAAGGTTCTAAAACCACTTCAGGTTTAAAAATAATTCTTGCTTTTATAGAGTTGGTAATCAGGCAGGCTGCTTCTGATTTTTGCAAAACACGCTGCATCCGTTCCAGCTGGCTATCATCATGAATAACCACTTTAGGTTTTAGGATGATTTCACTGATCATAAATTTCCCATCTACCATTTCCAGTTTTCCATGGGCTTTGGAATCGAAACTGATAAAATCCAGTTTGGAGTTCTCGGCAATGGCAAGGAATGTTGTCATCAGGCAGCTGTTTACTGCACCAACCAGAAGATGTTCAGGTGACCAATAACCGGGCATCCCTTTTGGAAACTCGGGGGGTGTAACTACTTCTATTGCAGAATTTAATACAGGGGAACTCATCATTCCCTTCCGATCATTTTCCCATCTGATATTTACATCATAAAAATGTACGTTTTCCATCTTTTTATTCGTTTTGAGTCTATTCAAATCGCTGAATCTATCATTGCAAAAGTAGATGCTAAAAAACTTCTATTAACTGATCTAAATCAGTAAATCTGAGTTTTATTTCCTAACAGAATCAGTCCATTAACA
>JABDBQ010000050.1:984-19307 GCA_013288555.1 Bacteroidota bacterium
TCTTACATTTAAACAAAATTTTAAATATTTTGTTTTAAACATTTGTTTAATCCAAAAACCCTTTGCATCTTTGCCGGGATGATTGAATAAAACAAAGCCAAAAATGAATAAAAGAAGAAATGTAAGTTTCCTCACCTATGTTCTTGGGACGGTTGCACTATTTGCCGGTTGGCTCGCAGGTGGCAGTATTGACCGATATGTGGTGCAGGTACCAGCTTTCAGACATCTTAATATCATCCAATGGGGAGAATACAGCCGCCATGCCGATCTTGGTAATGGTTTGTTTCTTTATCCTGCTGAAGCAATTACTCCTTTTTTACTGCTTATCATTTCTTTCATTATTGTATTAATGAATAAGCAATTAAGAAGCCTGAAACTACCCGTATCACTCGCACTGCTCTTGTCAACAGCAGGATTATTCTTTACCATTTTTGCAGCGCCGGTCATGTTGGGCATCAGGACTATGCCAAACGATCCGGTATTATTGCAACAGGCATTTGATAAATTTCACTTCTGGGGAGGATTAAGAGCTATTGTACAAGTATTGGCTTTTTTCCCTGCTCTATGGGCATTCGGACGGATTTACAGCATTAATAAAACTGAATCCCGTATTTAGACATCTATGAAAAAGACTCTGATATTTCTGATTTTTAGTTTTATAGTTGGTTTTGGTGCTACGGCATACAGCCAGGCTACTCTGCACATCACTATTAATGGACTACGTAACGACAACGGACAAGTAATTTTATACCTCTATAATTCTGAAACAGGCTATCCGAAAGATCATAATAAGGCTTTCAGGATAGCGGTAAGTACTTTTACAAATAATATGTGCATGATGGACATCCATAATCTTCCTAAAGGTATTTATGCCATTGCTTTTTTTCACGATGAGAACAAGAACGGTGTTATTGATACGAATTTTTTAGGTCTTCCTATAGAAGGAGTGGGATCATCGGAAAATGGGACAGGTTCTATCGGGCCTCCTACTTTCAATGGATCCAAATTTGAATTAAAAGGCAATTTATCCATGACTCTTAAAACCAAATATTTCTTTTAAAATGTTTTTAAGTGGCAAACCAATATCTGTGGACGGGATTGAAATTCCCTCAAACAATCCAGTATTCCTTGCATTGATTGGTATTCATGTTTTGGCAGCAATGGTTTGTGTCGTTTCAGGAGTTGTTGCCATGCTATCTAAAAAGCTGCCAGGATATCATCCTAAATCGGGTAACATTTATTTTTGGTGCTTATTGGTTGTCTTTGTGACTGTGGTTATTATTTCTGTATTGCGTTGGGATGAAGACCGGCATTTACTGTTATTGGGCTCTCTTTCGTTTGGAGCAGCTTTTTTCGGTCGATCGGCTGAGAGAATCAGGTGGCATGGATGGGTTATCTATCATATTATTTGTATGGGATCTTCATATATCCTTTTGATAACGGCTTTTTATGTTGACAACGGAAAGTTTTTACCTGTTTGGAAGAACTATTCACCGGTTCTCTATTGGACTTTACCGGCAGCCATTGGCATTCCTATCATATTATATACTTTATTCAATCATCCATTAGCTAAAACAAAATGGTGAAAACAAATGACATACCTGATATGGAACCTGGAGAATCGGCAGAACAGAAAATAAAAGCCGCTGCCAAAAAATTATTTACTCAAAAAGGTTATGCAGCCGTAAAAACCAGGGATATTGCAACCGAGGCAGGCATCAATCTGGCATTGGTTAACTACTATTTTAGAAGTAAGGAAAATTTATTTGAATTGGTTATGCTTGAAAACATGACCACATTTATAGAAGGAGCTGCAGCTATCATCCACGATGAAACGACCAGCCTTGATCAAAAAATAGAGTTGTTAGTAGGGCATTATATTGACATACTTATTAAAAACCCTAATGTTCCTCAGTTTGTATTGAATGAAATGCAATCTCATCCTGAAAAAATAACTACCATACTTGGTCAAAAATTAAACATATTCGATTCAATACTAATCAGGCAGGTAATTGAGGAAATACGTGTGGGTAATATGGTTAATATTGGTCACCCGATTCAATTTATAGTAAACCTGCTTGCGCTTACCATATTTCCTTTTGTGACAAGACCCATGGTATCTGCTGTTGGGAATGTGGATGAGGCAACTTTCATGTTTATGATGCAAGGCCGAAAAAAACTGATACCTACCTGGATAAAAGCCATGTACAAAGCTGAGAAATAAAAAATTATGAATTACGAATTATGAATTACGAATTGAAGCTGACAAAAACTATGAGGATTACGTTCATGCGCTCTTTGCAGGCTATTTCCTTAGTATTGATCCTTAGCTGGTTGACCCTCATACAAGTCAACGCACAATCTCTGAGTATTGATAGTTGCTATAAACTTGCCAGGGAAAATTATCCGATGATTAAACAGCTGGACCTGGTGGAAAAAACGAGACAATATTCTGTGGAAAATGCTGGGAAAGCCTGGCTTCCTCAGTTAAATTTCAATGGACAAGCAACATACCAATCGGCCGTAACATCAATACCTTTTGAAATACCGCATGTATCTATACCAACCTATAGCAGAGACCAGTATAAAATATATGGTGAAGTAGATCAGAATATTTATGATGCCGGGAATGTGCAAAATCAAAAAGAAGAACAAAATATAAATGCGGCAATCCAGAAACAATCCACCGAAGTAATCCTTTATGCGCTAAAGGACAGGATAAACCAGATATTTTTCGGAATTCTGTTATTGGATGAACAATTGAAACAGAATGATATCCTAGACTCTACCATCCAGAACAACGTAAATAGAATGCAGGCACAGGTCAGCAATGGCGTTGCACTTAAGAGTGGTCTTTATGAATTGCAGGCGCAGCTATTGCAGCAGGAACAGGTTGGAATTCAATATAAAGCAAGCCGAAAGGCATACGTAGATATGCTTGGAACATTTATCAATAAACAATTATCCGAAAACACACATTTGGCAGAACCTCAAATGCTGTCTGTTTCATCCACGATCAAGAGATCGGAATTGACGTTATATGACTTTCAGCGAAACAGTTATGATATTCAGGATAAAATGCTCAACTCAAATTATCTTCCCCGGCTTTCAGCCTTTTTCCAGGGTGGGTATGGGCGGCCCGGATTAAATTTACTCAGCAATGATTTTTCATTCTATTATATCGGAGGCATTAAGTTCAGCTGGTCTTTGGGGAATCTTTATACGCTTAATAACAATCGCCAATTGGATCAGATCGACAGGGAACAGATTGACCTGCAGAAACAAACCTTTATCCTGAATACCAATATTCAATTGAGCCAGCAAAACGGCGCCATTCTCCAGCTTCGCGAAATAATCCAAAGTGATAATGATATCGTTGCCAAAAGGAAGGAAGTAACAGATGATGCCAAAATAAGGATGGAAAATGGAGCCCTTACAGTACACGATTATCTTGGGGAATTAGACAGTGAAAATCAGGCCATACAAAACAAATTGCTGCACCAGGTGCAACTTATTCAGGCGATATATAACTATGAGAATACCAGTGGAAACTAAACGAATATACAGAACAAACAAAATGAAAAAAATACTTTATCTCATCCCTGTATTGGCCGGATTGATTGCCTGCCAGAATCACAGCAATGATTATGATGCCAGCGGGGCGTTCGAATCTGTGGAAACAATTGTATCCACTGAGGCATCGGGTACCATCATGGAATTCAATCTGGAAGAAGGTATGACACTGCAACCCAATCAATTTGTAGGCTATATAGACAGTGTGCAATTGTATCTGAAAAAACAACAGCTCAGAGCACAGATCGATGCTACCGTAAGCCAGATACCAAATATCTCTGTACAGGTATCCTCATTAAGGGCACAACTATCTCTTGCCAAAGTAAACCAGATGCGCATGCAGAAACTTTTTAATGCAAGTGCCGCTACCCAACAGCAATTGGACGACGCCAATAACCAGGTAGAAGTGATTAACAACCAAATTGATGCGCAGCTTTCTTCGCTGGGAAAAACTTCAGTAACACTCAGCAGGGATGTAGCGCCATTGGAAAGGCAAATAGGCCAGATGAATGACCAGCTTTCCAAATGCAAAATTATTAATCCGATACATGGAACGGTACTTACTAAATATGCAGAAGACCATGAGGTGGCGGAGCCGGGAAAGGCTTTGTATAAAATCGCTGAAACCGATACGCTTATTTTGCGCGCTTATCTTACGGGTTCACAATTATCACAGGCAAAACTGAATCAATCCGTAAAAGTAAGAGTGGATAAAGGAGATAAAGATTATCGCAATTACACCGGTACAATCTATTGGATATCAGACAAAGCAGAGTTTACGCCAAAAACCATTCAAACCAAAGATGAAAGAGCAGACCTTGTTTATGCGATTAAGGTGAGAGTGGTAAATGATGGCTTTTTAAAAATCGGGATGTACGGGGAAGTGAAATTGTAATAAGGGGTTAGGCATAAGGGGTTAGGCATAAGTAAAACAAATCACCAATTCACCAATTTCTAATGAATCCAATAACACTTCAAAATATCACCAAAACCTATGAGAAGGGAAAAGTCCTTGCGGTGGATGATGTTTCATTTTCGGTGAACGATAGTGAAATGTTTGGTTTAATTGGTCCGGATGGCGCCGGTAAGACAAGCATTTTCAGGATATTAACGACACTTCTGTTGCCTGATAAGGGTACTGCTTCGGTTTGCGGAAAGGATGTTGTGAAAGATTATAAAGCTATTCGTGGTATGGTTGGGTATATGCCGGGAAGGTTTTCGTTGTACCAGGATTTATCGGTTGAAGAAAACCTGAATTTCTTTGCTTCGCTTTTCAATACAAGTATCAAACAAAATTATGAGTTGATCAAAGATATCTATGTACAGCTTGAACCTTTTAAAGACCGTCGCGCCGGAAAACTATCAGGAGGAATGAAACAGAAACTTGCGCTTTGTTGTGCATTGATTCATAAGCCTTCTGTATTATTTTTAGATGAACCAACGACCGGTGTGGATGCGGTATCGCGATTTGAATTCTGGGAAATGTTGAAACGATTGAAGAAACAGGGGATTACAATACTAGTATCCACGGCATATATGGACGAGGTAGAACATTGTGACCGAATTGCATTGATGCAAAACGGCAAGATATTAAGTATGGATACACCTGATAAAATTATAAAGTCCTATTCTGAAAAACTTTTTGAATTAAAAGGTGATAATAAACATAAACTTCTTAAAGATACCATGACATATTCAGATGCTGTTGGGTCTTATGCCTCAGGGGAATCCATTCATGTGAGCTTTAAGAAAAACGGAAAATCCGATGCTGATATTATAAATGGCTTGAAAGGTTTCCTGGAAAGTAAGGGTTATCAGCATATTGAAATAGTACCAACCGTGCCAAATATTGAAGACTGCTTTTTAAGCCTTACTAAAACCGAAATACATGGATAAAGAAATGGTCATAAAGGCAGATAAACTCACCAAGCGTTTTGGAGATTTTACTGCTGTGGACGCGGTTAGTTTTGATGTGGCAAAGGGGGAGATATTCGGGTTTCTCGGGGCCAACGGCGCTGGTAAAACAACCGCCATGCGGATGCTTTGCGGATTGTCCAAACCTACATCAGGTGAGGCAAGTGTGGCGGGGTTTGATGTGTTTAGATATCCGGAAAAGATTAAAAAGAACATTGGATATATGAGTCAGAAATTCTCTTTGTATGAAGACCTTACCATCAAAGAGAATATTGAATTTTATGGCGGGATTTATGGACTTACGAACAAGCAGATCAAAGACAAAGGCACAGAGTTAATAGACATGCTGGATCTCCAGGCCGAAGCCAATAAACTTGTGAGAGGACTGCCACTGGGATGGAAGCAAAAACTGGCATTTTCGGTGGCGATTATCCATGAACCCAAAATTGTTTTTTTAGATGAACCTACAGGTGGTGTAGACCCTGCCAATCGCAAACAGTTCTGGGAACTGATTTATGAAACAGCCGATAAAGGAATAACCATATTTGTCACCACCCATTATCTTGATGAAGCAGAGTATTGTGATCGTGTAAGTATAATGGTAGACGGAAAAATATCAGCCCTTGATACGCCATCAGGTTTAAAGAAAACATACAACGCCAAAGATATGAATGAAGTGTTTTTCCAACTGGCCCGAAATGCTACGAGGTCCGGAGATTGATATATTAACCCTCGCAGGTTTCGAAAACCTGCGAGGGTTAGAAAGGAATAAAAATATATAATGAAACAATTTATCAATTTTATCAAAAAGGAGTTTTACCATGTGCTCCGCGATCCGAAGAGCTTGTTGATGCTCTTTGGGGTGCCGATTGCACAGATTGTTTTGTTTGGCTTCGCACTCACAAATGAAATCAAGAATTCCAATATTGTGATCGTTGACAATGCGATGGACAATGCTTCTCAGAAGCTGATTTATGAAATCAGAGCCAGCAAGTATTTTAATGTAGGACAGATATTTATGAACCCTGACCAGATGGACGCCGCATTCAAAACAGGAAAAGTAAAACTGGCACTGGTTATTCCCAAAGATTTTGACAATGATCTCCAGCATTTACATACCGCCCAGGTTCAGATCATTGCTGATGCCAGCGACCCCAACACAGCAACCACACTCACCAACTATATGACCTCTATTATTTCAGATTATCAGAACCAATTGTGGCAGGATGGAGGTTTGCCATATTCCATTCTTACCCAGCAAAGAATACTTTACAACCCTGAACTTGCCGGAGCTCCCAATTTTGTTCCGGGAGTGGTGGCAATGGTTCTTTTACTCATTTGTGTATTAATGACTTCCGTGTCTATTGTCCGCGAAAAAGAAATGGGTACACTTGAGGTATTGCTCGTATCACCTTTTAATCCGTTTTTGGTTATTTTCTCTAAAATGGTACCTTATATTGTCGTTTCCTTAATCAATCTTACGATCATACTTATTCTGAGTGTTTATTTGCTCGATTTACCATTTAAAGGTAATCTGCTTCTCTTATATGGTGAAAGTTCAATATTTATCGTTTGCGGTTTATCACTTGGTTTGTTGATTTCTACCTTAACAGATACGCAACAAACAGCCATGAACACATCTTTTCTTCTCACTATGCTGCCAACAATGCTATTGAGCGGATATCTTTTTCCAATTGAGAATATGCCCCTATTTTTGAGAATCTTATCAAATATTATTCCAGCCAAATGGTTTTACATAATCATTAAGTCTGTTATGCTTAAAGGACTTGGTATAAAATATATCTGGAGAGAGACACTGATCCTGAGTGGAATGACAGTATTTTTTTTAACAGTTAGTTTGAGAAATTTTAAAATCCGCTTGCAATGAGGACATTAATGTTTTTGCTGAGAAAAGAATTCAGACAGATTTTCCGGGATCCGGGTATGCTTCGGATTATTCTTATTATGCCTGTGATACAGTTACTGGTACTACCAAGGGCGGCTGACTATGAAATTAAAAACATCAATATTGCCATAGAAGATTATGACCATTCCGTTGTTTCGCAACAGCTTACTAATAAAATCATCTCTTCGGGTTATTTCAAACTGGTCGGTTATCATAATGATTACAACAAGGGATATGAACTTATCGAAAGAGACAAAGCGGACATAGTTCTTGAGATTCCCGTTGATTTTGAACAAAAGCTAATCCGAAACAACAGCCAGGATCTCCTGGTGGCTGTCAATGCTATTAATGGCACAAAGGCAATTATTGGAAATGGCTATCTCAGCAGCATTCTTATGGACTATAATAAAGAAATAAGAATGAAATGGCTGCCTCCAACCCGTTTCAATGAACTCCCGACGATTGATATAGTTTCTTCAAACTGGTACAACCCAAATCTTGTCTACGCCGTATTTATGGTACCGGGAATACTCGTGTTATTGTTAACGCTCATCGGAGGTAATCTATCGGCTTTTAATATCGTTAAGGAAAAGGAAATAGGGACAATTGAGCAGATAAACGTGACACCGATAAAAAAACATATTTTTATTATGGGTAAATTAATACCATTTATCATTATGGGACTTGTTGTCTTCACCCTGGGAATGATCATTGCCGTGGTTGTATATGGTATCATTCCGGTTGGAAGTATGTTATTATTATATCTTTTTGCCCTGGTTTATTTAGTAACATTGGTTGGTTTTGGCTTGCTTATTTCCACATACTCTGAAACACAGGTACAGGCACAATCCTTAACTTTCTTTTTTCTGATCATTTTCAACCTGATGAGTGGATTGTTTACATCTATTGATAGTATGCCGCATTGGGCGCAGATCATTACAAGGTTTATTCCTTTAAGTTATTTCATAGAAGTGATGCGCATGATAGTCCTTAAAGGCAGTCATTTTCATGATGTTGCGTACCAGTTTACCATTCTGATCATCATGGGATTGGTTTTAAATACCTGGGCAATTATAAATTACAGGAAGACGACGTGAAATTATTTGAGAATTTGTCCCGAGCGTTCGGGATGGGAATGGGCTGGCGCTAACATGCTACTAATCGGTTATTCCCGAATAAGTCGGGACACGTGATCATTTCTTAACTTCTTACTATCTGTTCGCACTCCGCTCTCGCTCTTTGCCCTATAACTCCCCTACCCTTGCACATGTAAAGTACTCCCACTCTTTGTCACTGTATATTCTTTCAAACCTACACTTGCTGGTCCAACATTTACAGTTCCCGTATCGCTGAAATCAGAACCATGTGCGGGGCAGAAAAATGAATCGGAACTGGGATCATACTGTACAGTTCCACCCTGGTGCGTACAGGTTTGCGATAATGCTACATAAGCGCCTTTTGTGGTATAGGCTACAATAACACCACTCTGATACACAAACCCTCCTTTGGTAAGCAATGGTTTGTTTGCAGGTGAAGTAAGGTCCAGGGTAAAATTTGCGCTGGGCGCAGCCGGTATCCCGGTTGGATTGCTGCATGCACCGAGGCATGACAAAAAAAATGTAGCTCCTGCGCCCACTCCTATATTAATTAAAAAATCTTTTCGAGTCATTCTCAGTTTTTGATGTTTTAGACAATGAAATAACTGTTTAAACATGAATACGGGATCGGCTGATAAAAGGTGGGAATAAAGCATAAAATGGGAGGGAAATCTTGTATGGAAGTAACAAAATAATTTACAGAACAGATTCATTTTTTGGCAAAATTTCTATCTTTACCAGATAACTAATACTAAATGACAAAATATGAAAATTTCAATATAGATAAGTTCAATCTACATTTTGAATATCCTTCGAATTGGAAGTTTGAAAATGAAGAGCGATCAACCTATTTGTTTTTCGACGAATATTTAGGAAGCTTTAGAATTACCCCAATCATAATCGAGAATGAGAATTTTAATTTAATAAGCTTTTTAAACAAAGAATTCGAAGATCATCTACAATTTGATCCAAGGTGGAAACTATTTAATGATCGGATGTTTGTTTGTTATGATCGATTGTCCAATGATATCGAAGACAATTCTAAGTTACATTATTACATTTCAGGAGAAGATAATATGCTATTGCTTTGTTCTTTTGCATATGACAGAGAGCTTATTAATAGTGAAAAAATTAATAAAGAGTTTGAGAAAGTTGAGCATATATTGAACTCAATCGAAATATTTGACGCTTAGTTACGTTTTGCAGAGTTAACAAATTATTTAAGAACCCCACTCACACATTTTTCCTAATTTACTTCCTAAAAAAACAAATCATAAATGTCCAAATCAGTCATAGACCAGCTCGCTGTCTCACTTGGCCATAAAGATGAAGTGCCAAATATAGAACTTGCACATGAAATCGTAGCTTCAGGCGATAAAAATGCCGTTAAGGAACTCGTTGAAAACCTGGGTAACAAAAACAAAAATATCGCATTCGATTGTATAAAAACTCTGTATGAAATAGGGTACAAAAAGCCTGAATTGATATCAGGATATGCCAAAGAATTTATCAATCAGTTGAAAAGCAAACATGGACGCATGGTCTGGGGTGCCATGACTGCCATCAGTGCCATAGCAGGTCTGGTTCCGGAAACTGTTTATGATAATTTGTCAACTATTATGGATACGGCTGACAACAGTGGCTCAGTCATTGCCAGAGATCATACAATGTATACCCTGGCAGCCCTTGCAAAACATTCAAAATATTATGAAGATTGCAAAGCACTGATGCTGGAACAACTACTCAAAAGCCCTGTAAACCAGTTACCTATGTATGCAGAAATTACTGGACCAGTTGTATCTCCAATAGACAAAGATGCCTTTAAAAAAGTACTTGAAGAAAGATTAAAAGACATTACCCAGGAATCAAAAATCAAACGCATCGAAAAGGTTTTAAAGAAATTGTAATTATTAAACGCATGTGTCACCCCGGGGTTTTAATTTTTTGTTTTTTTACATTCTATAATCATTTCATCCCTTCGGGATTTTCGTGAGCAGTTGAAATTGATACCCCTGAAAGGGTGACATAATTATAGAAAAACAAGAATTGATTTATCGAAAACCCCGAAGGGGTGGCAGATTTTTATCAAATCCTCAATTATAAAACGACCATTTGATCCCGAATCTTAAAACAGTGGGATACATGGGATAATGCGGAGCCAGGAAATACCAGTTACCTGACAATCCTTCATTTACATGTTCAATTTTTAAGAAAGCATTCAGTCTTTTTATCTTCGCTGCCACCCAAACGTCAAATACCTGGTAATTACCTATCAGTATTTTATCCTGCAAATAAAATTTGCTTATTTCCGGCATGTATCCATATCCATAATAGGCCGTATTGTATGAAAAATCGAAACCACTCTGAAGCAAAACAGCGTGTTTAAATAAATAATGATCATAAAACCAGGATGTCTTTATCAGCCATTCAGGTACGCGAACATCATAACCTCCTGCTAATGGTTTCTGAAAAGTAACGTTATTCAGAAAATGAAGATGACGGCCAATATTTAATTGCTTGTTAACAAATACGTTGGCAAAATCTACACTGCCGTGATCCTGGTGTGGCATGGAGAGTGTATCATAATAAATCAAGTCAGCGGCTGTTATAATGGATGCGCCAAGTTTAAACCCATAAACATCTGAAAAATAAGCGCTAAGGGATTCGGATTTGGTTTTACGAAAATCATTTTCCCATAGAAAGTGGTTCCCATAAAACAATTGATCCGTATAGGAAGGTGCCGATTGCTGCACTTTAAAATCCACATTAAACTGGGGTAATATCTCCCTTATAAATGGTGAATAGAGATGCGCATTCAAAAGATAATCAAACTGGTTGTACCCTTCTATAAAATATTCCCCGTTTAAATCAAAACCAAATCTGCGATAATCAGATAGTTCAAAGCCAAGACTTGTATTGTCATAATGTTCAATATCAGAAAGCTGTCTTACATTCTGGCTTGCATTGATATAGGTATATTTAATAAAAGCCTGCCAGAACACAGCATTTTTCAACATGGCGGAACTGTCAATTTTCTTATTTACCTGTACCGGATGATTAAAAACTGCATGCCCAATGGCAATCTGATCTGTAAACGCATCAGCCTCGTAGTTGTCTGTGGTACGGTACGGATCCACAAGGCTATAACTGAAAGGAGCCGTGGCAAATGAGTCGTTATAGCCATATCTGGTCAAATGGTACTGAAAAGTATGTGAAATAAAATACTCCGGTCGCATCACTTTGGTTGCCAGTGAATCGGTATCGTGAATTTTGATAGACGATACAGGGCCAGTACGATAATATTGTCGAATGGTGATAAAATCTTCAAGATATGTCTGTTTTGCCCCAGTGGGGTCTGCTGGTAGCAATGAATAAGCACCAAGATTTACCGGAAGCAGTGTCCTGTTTGAAGTTGAAGAATTTTTAAAAGCCGAATCACTTATGATTCCGCCATTCTCATCCGCTGAAAATTTGTTAAAAACAGCGCTCACTATGAGCATGTACCTGCTATCTGGCGATTGATACCATGTATTTAAATCAAAAGAGCCCAATGAAGTGACCTGGGGATCATAATATCCCGCATTGGTATTGATAAGGTTGAAATGGACGCTGTAATTAAGATATGGTTTCAGATTCTGTGCAAAAGTCCCTGAAAATGCCTGGAAATCCTTATCGCCCTGCACGTAAAAAAAGTTCGCATAAGGATTCTGGGTGTTATAGAACCGAATATTTTCATCGTTCAGGGTATATGTATCCCATTGATGAAATCCGAGATCAAAACCTGTAGTTTTAAACGGATCCCAAACCTGGGCAAATGCCGGCGTTCCTGGCGAACCCAGGTTATGCAGATAGCCGGGATCATATTTCTGCATCTGGTACAACCCGGTATCAACCGTCTTCAGGTTGTTCATCCCCTGCTCCATATCATGGTAGCTGCCATAATGTGGATAGGCTTTGGGAATGACTAAAGATGAATCCACCTTTTGACCATGAACAGCAGTTGCAACTGTAAACAGGCAGGAAAAGAAAAGGGAAAATCGAATGTAGCGGTGCAAATATATTTCTATTGTCCGGCAAAAATAACCAAATTCCTGCAGTTGGGTTTGAAAGCTTTATCAAACAAAGACGCTGATTCGGTTTGGTAAGTGAGTATAATATGGCCTTATTGTTAAATTGTTTTTAACTTTGGCCGTAATAATATCACCTTAACATGAAAACCTTGAAATTATTTTTACCTGTTTTAACGACTGTTTTATTATTTATTTTAGCCCCTTCAACTTCAAAAGCTTCTTCGGATACTGTCTATGTCCATGCTTTTAGTTTTGGATCTTCACAGGATTCTACCATATTATTCCCCCCTGCCGGGCAATACCGCAAGGTTTTAATGTACTATACCCTGAAATGCAACCCGAAACAGAGCCCTGCCTGTGGTCAATGGGATTATCTTACATATACTTATCTATACCAGCATACGGGCATCTATGATTCAGTTGTGAGCGCAATTGACAGCATTTACAACAAAAATACCGGCAAGTATGTAAAAGATACAATCTGGAAAAAAGTGGAAAAACTGAACCGGTATGAACTGGGGAGATATATAACACCATATGGTATCAATTTATCGCTCGGAAATGGATTTACATGGACCTATGATGTTACGGATTACCTGCCATTACTGCATGATTCTGTTCATTTAAGTGCAGGAAACTGGCAGGAATGGCTAGATCTGAATTTCGCATTTATAAAAGGAACTCCTGCACGAAAACCTTATAAAGTGGTGAATGTATGGACCGGTGAATTTAATTACGGAGGCAATCCGGATATGGGTACCCAAATGGGAACAAAAACGGTAATGACTGATTCAAATGCTGCTTATACACGTATGGTGATAAGGGTAACAGGCCATGGTGAAGACGGATCCAACTGTGCTGAATTTTGTCCTGAAAACCATTTCCTGAATGTTGACGGCGAACAAAGATGGACGCAATATGTATGGCGGGACAATTGTGCTTACAATCCAATTATTGACCAGGGTGGTACCTGGTTATACCAGAGGGCCAACTGGTGTCCTGGGGCTGAGGTCAAAACCTATACTACCGAACTCAGCTTTTATGTTACTCCGGGAAAAAATTCTTCTTATACATATAGTGCAGATGCATATACCACTACCAGTTCTAACAGTGGCAACAGCAATCCCTATTATAATATTGAAGCACAACTGATTTCATATGGAGCTGCTAATTTTAAACTGAATGCTTCAGTCGAAAATATTTTGAGCCCGACTACTGATAATATGTTCGGGCATAATAATCCCGTTTGTTCTAATCCACAAATAATAATTAAAAACAACGGAACCACACCCATTACATCTCTTACCATCAAATATGGCAGAAAGGGAGGAAATCTAAGCAATTATCAATGGAAAGGGAACCTGAATTTCCTGGATGTTGATACCGTAACACTCGGGCAATTTGATTGGGCAGATGGTCCGCCTCCGTATGTCTTTGAAGCAAGTGTTTCAAATCCAAATGGTTCAACTGACGAATATTCAGCCGATGACACAATGTATTCCTACATCCCGGTAACCAAAACACTTCCTTATTCATTTATTATCCAGACCAAAACGAATAATTCTGCCAGTGATAATGCCTATACCCTGACTGACGCGGACGGCTATGTGTTATATCATAGAGATAACATGGCGAATAATACTCTCTATAGGGACACAGTAACATTGCAGCACGGATGCTATACTTTTCGGTTTACAGATAGCAATCAGGATGGACTTTCATTTTTTGCAAATACCACTCAAGGGACTGGGTCCTTAAGGTTAACAACAGCCGCAGGCAAAAATATAATAATGTTCAACCCGGATTTCGGAGCAGAAGTACTAATGAATTTCAATGTGGGTTATGGCCTCGGCATTGAACCTCAGAGCTATCCCCAGAATATTGACGTTTTCCCAAATCCTTCTAATGGATCGTTTAGCATAGATGCCACATCGCTTGAACAGAATCCATGTACATTACAAGTGTATGACCTGGTTGGCAAACTGGTAATGAGTAAAACCATTTCAGGTACAGAGGACCATCTCATCAATGTAAATATGAGTTCAAAACCTGCAGGCATCTATATTGTCAATGTCTCAACCGCTGAGAAAACATTCACCCAAAAAATAGTTCTTACAAGGTAAAGGGCATCTCTAAAGAAGAGCATTATTGGTGCTCTCCCACTTTTACGAGTTTTCGTGTAAAACTGCTGTTATTCGTAGCGGCCGTTAGTATCACGGCTCCATTTGGGATAAAATCGCCGGGAATATTAATGGTATTATCTCCAGGTGCGAAATAATAATCTGAGCTATATAATTTTTTACCCAGCATATCATAAAGGCAGATGTTTACTTTTTGAGGCGAATTGGCATTTTCAGCTAATTTTATATCATTTGTGAATGGATTGTTTAATATTTTAATATCAAGTGAATTGTCGTTAATATAATTGCTGTTTATGGCTGAAACAGAATCTATTCCGAGAACAAAAAGGCCATTCCGGGTATCAGATGCGATGATATTTCCTGACGGGAAATAGGGATAAATATTCCAACAGCCCCTTCCTACCGGATTACCATAAGACCTGGTAGCATTTTGCGGATAGGTATCATAAGATGTGATTTCATGAACCTTTGTAGAATCGCTCATGTCAAAAATTACTACCCCGTCTTCATAATAGGCCATATAGATATATTTCCCCTTAAAATAGGCATTGTGACCTATACTTCCAAAGCTGTCATTTGAACCAAAAGTGCAAATCTGGCGCAAAGTGGGCTGATTTGGGGTAATTTTCAAATCAGATACATCATATAGCTCTACCGGTACTGGTGTTTCGTCTGTAAATACAAGCATATTTCCATCCGGATTTAACCAGCAACTGTGATTATAACCCGGCTGGTTTCCATTGTAGCTTGTAATAGCCTGTAACAATACTGGACTAATAGGATTCTGATAATTATAAATATATAACCCAGCACCTGCGCAGCAGCAATAAACCGTGTCGTTTCTGGCAAAACAATCATGTACATATTCAAACTGTGGCAATCCGTTTCCTCCCAAAGGTGCAACCAGGTCAGCGAGGTAAACGGGCGACACTGGATTTTTTAAAGAAAGCACGGTCAAGGGTATATCAGGATTCGGTTTTGGTCCATAGGCCCTTTTATTCCAAGTAAGATATAACCTGTCTCCATCAATGAAAAGACTATGAGCCCCAGAGCTTAAGGTATCATTATCGTATACTTTGTGTACAGAATCAGGAAGAAAACTGAGATCAAAAATCTGGAGACTGCAACCGACGTGGTCCGCTACAGCATAACAATAGTTTTTATATGTTTTAAACTCCCTGTTAATGCAATTATTAAATTTTCCGGCCCAGGCATCGCAAAGTTTAATTTTTAAAGGATTTGTAACATCAAAAAAGTAGATGCTATCAAGAGAACCCATTATGGCATATTCGTGGCCTGAACTGCTGGTCCAGCCCCAAAGCGAATTATATGGATAATCAGAAACAGCATGACTGTGCAGATTCCAGTTTGACCTGAAATTGAGTTGTGGAATAAGATTTTGTGCAGAAACAGTATTTGAAAGCCATAAAAATACCGGAATGTAAATAAATACGACAAATGAAATCCGGCCATTCTTCATTTCATTGGGCTGTTAATCATTCACAAAATATTCAACTTTCAATTGATTTTAAAAGTTCTTTCATAATCAGGGTCATTTTCGGCTCTGATTTCGAAGCTACGCTAATAATCTGTGCAATTGTTAACGGTTCAGGGTTTTCGCGCCAACCTTCGTCCGTTATCACAGAAATTGCAAAACATCTTATTCCGGCATGCCTTGCTGCTATGATTTCAGGTACTGTTGACATTCCCACAACATCTCCCCCTATTATCCTCAGATATTTATATTCAGCCTGTGTTTCAAGTACCGGACCCGGAACTGATACATAAACGCCTGATTTGACTTCAATATTGGATTTTGCTGCAATTTCTATTGCTTTTTGAATTAGAATCTGATCATAAGCATTGATCATATCCGGAAAGCGGGGACCAACCCTGTCATTATTTTTTCCTATCAGCGGATTACCGGGTTGCAAATTGATATGGTCTGAGATGAGCATCAGATCGCCGGCAAAAAAGTCCGGATTTAATGCGCCACTTGCATTTGAAACGAGGAGATTTTTAATACCTAATTGTTTCATTACATAAACCGGAAAAACGATTTGTTGCATGGAATAGCCTTCATAAAAATGAAAGCGGCCTTTCATAACAACTATATTATGTCCTGATAATATCCCAAAAATCAACTTTCCATGATGGCCTTCAACTGTTGAGACGGAGAAACCAGGAATGGTGTCGTAATCCAGTTCACAGCTTACATCAATTTCATTTACAAGTTCACCAAGACCAGTTCCCAGAATGATTCCCGATTCTGGAATAAAAGTTGTATATTCTCTTATAAAATCAATGGCTTTTTGTACCTGATTCGACATATTTTAAAAGCATTTTATCGAAGATAGGCTTTTCATTTGCATTCCATCTAACTGATATCGGCAAAAAATATAACGGAATGCCTGAAAATGCTTCCGCCTGGGGAGACCCTTCAATTCTCCTCCAGTCTTTTTCCGTAGTTATAAGTAATTTATTATCAAACGGAATGTCCCGCCATTTTTTAAGAATCTTTTCAATATCTTCATCAGAATAACGATAATGATCAGGGAATTTTAATTTTCTGCACCTTACACCAGCATTTTCAAGGTAATCTTCTAACGGTTTCACGTTCGCTATTCCAGTAAACATTACTACTTTAGATTGCCATAGATCATCTGTTGACAATGAAAATGAGGGATCATTCTCTGCTCCCACTTTTTTTAATAATTTGTAATTTATCATTGTGTAAAACACACTCTGATTTTCTTTAATTTTTAATTTCTTCTTTTGGATATTTTTAGATTTTAAACTAATATTATCAGGACATTTGGTAAGTATAACAACATCAGCTCGTTTACGTCCGAAAGATGGTTCCCGTAGTGTACCAACCGGTAATAAATTATTTTTATAATACGGTAGCATATACTCTGTCAGCAATATGTTAAATCCGGGCTTAATCTTTCTGTGCTGAAAACTATCATCCAGAACAATAACATTTACTTTGGGATTTAATTGCATGATGGATTCTACTCCTTCAACACGGTCCTCACACACAGCAACCATGGCATCCGGAAACTTATGTTTAATCTGAAAAGGCTCATCCCCTGTCATTTCGGCATTCAGTTCTTGTTTAACTTCCAGGAAACCTTTCGTATTTCTTCCATATCCTCGGCTTAGTAAGGCAGGGATATATCCATGTATGGTAAGAAATTCGATGATATATTCTGCCATCGGGGTTTTGCCTGAACCTCCGGTAGATAAGTTCCCTATTCCTATGATTGGTATATTGAAAACCTTTGATTTGAATATCTTCAAATCATAAAGAAGGTTGCGAATCACAATAACAATCGCGTATATGATTGAAAATGGGAATAAGAGATACCTTAAATATTTTTTTATCATTTAATATATGACTTTACAAAACACATATAATCCTATTAGACACAGGACTAATAATGTCTGATACTTATTATAAATTATACGCGAAAAAACGAGAACGATTTTGATCGTCTTTGCTGGTTGAAATCAAAACAATAACTCTGAAAGTTATTTTATATTATTCCTCTACCTAATTCCGAAATTACCTTAATTACAGCTCATCCTCATTGAAGAAATATTCATCGTGAGTAGGATA
>JABDBQ010000051.1 GCA_013288555.1 Bacteroidota bacterium
TTGCTTTCCGTCAACATCATATACATTGAGGGAAACCTGTCCGCTTTGAGCTACATTATAGTGGATTGTTGTTTTTGCTGAGAATGGGTTTGGGAATACAGATATTCCAGATGGATTATATGGTTGAAACCCATTCTGATCAATTCCTGCTGAAACATTGGCATTAGGGAACCAGATTTCATCTATGTACAAAGCAGAAGCTACAGTAGAGGTGGTTCGGTCGTTTGTAATGAGAATAGTTGCAGAGTCAGGGTTTTCTGTACTTGGGTAAGTTGTAGAATATAATGATGTCAATGATTGATTTAAGATTGTTTGCCAGGGCTCTGCAAAAGCAGCAGCGGAAGTATAAATAGCACTGAGTAAAGTATCATGTTTACTTGCCTTTGCACTGTTCCATTTCGTAAAGATAAATTCCACTTGAAATTGGTCAGTTGAAGTACCTGGGAAATAAGAATAATTCATAGAAAAAAATTGAGGTCTGCCAGCCATTGCAAATTTTTGAGCGATGACACAAGGCGTTGCACCATTGTTCATACTATACAACAAAATAGATTCAGAACCATCCTTTGCTGGTCTGGATATGTGTTGCGTAGTAGTGCCGCCGCCTGTAGTTGTGGTAGTAAGGGTATAATTTACGATTGGTGTCTCTTCTATTGTCCCCTGTATCTGTACCCAGTCTTTAGGAGCAGTAGATGAAGTCCAGTTTTCAAAACTCCCATTGGGAATGTTATAAGTCTGCGCTCTTGAAATACCCGGAACCAGCAATGCAAGCACCAGTAGTGATAGTAAAATAATCTTTTTCATAGTTATAATTTTATGTCGTTTTGTTTTTAGAATGAAGTGCAAGTTAGAGAAAATAAAAGAATATTGTATTTGGAGAAATTTTCTGAATCAGAATTTGCAAGATTAAAAGATTGTCAGGAAATAAATCGACAGCTCATTAGTTGATAATTTTCACAGGTATCCTGTTTATCCATACATCCTGAAAATCCTGATTCAGATATATTGGGATGAGAATAATATTCCGCTTTTTTCTGAATCATGATTTACAAGATTAAAAGATTTTCAGGAAATAATATCGACAACTCATTAGTTGATAATTTTCACAGTTATCCTGTTTATCCATACATCTTGAAAATCCTGATTCAGAAAATTCCACAAAAAAAGCCGCTCATTGCTGAGCGGCCTTTCACAATTTATTAAAGGTATATTCTTACCTGTTTAGCATCAGCTTACCTGTTTCTACACCAGAAGAAGTCTGGAGTTTATAAATGTATACGCCATTGCTTAATCCATTAGCATCAAATACTTCGTTATAGCTTCCAGCTGACTGATTGCTATTTATAAGAGTACGTATTTCTCTTCCTTCCATATTATATATTGTAAGGTTAACATCCTCATTTTGAGCCAGATTATAAGAAATAGTGGTTTTATTTGTAAATGGATTCGGATAGGCACTTGCTAAAGTTTTTCCAGGAGATGAAACTGAAATGTCTGCAGCTGCTGCATTTCCAAACCATATTTTTTCAACATAAAGCACAGAAGCTGATGGGTTACCCAATTGATTAGAAGGAATCGAATTTGTTAATAATATATGACATGAGTCTGGTGTTGTCGTATCATTAGCTGATGTGTAAGTATATGCTAATGGAATTGAAATATCTCCCCAAGGTTCTATAGTATCGCCAGCAGCACTTTGAATTGAATTGAGATAGAGTATACCCGTTTTGCACAACGTGTCATGCGTTTTTGAATTCCAAACTGTCACTTCAAAAATCGGGGATTGTGGAGCATTCCCTTCCATATATCCAAGATTCATATTAAGATATGGGTTTTTGTTCTTTACTTTCAATTTACAAATTACTTCACCTATATAAATTAAAGAACCTCTGCTCTGGCAAGCCAGAGACAATGCTGTTTTGCCATCATATACAGGCCTATCAATATATGCGCCGTCCTTTAAGTATGAAACGTCTGACACAGGGAAAGAAATACCACCGAGCGTATCCCAGCTCTGAGGTTTTTCTTTAGCTTTTCCTATTCCCTGCCATCTTTCAAAATCCCCGTTCGGGATGGTATCCACGGCCTGTGCTTTCACAAATCCTATGCTGAACAGCGAAAGTACTAAAATTGTAAATGTTATTTTTTTCATGTTATTGAGTTATTGTTATGTGCAAATATAAGGTGATGTATCAATATAGCAACTTGTAGATAGAAAATATTATTAATTGATTGAAAAAGCACGCCGCAATCTCATCAATCAAAGTGCCAACCTGGCTTAAAAGCTGCCTTTTCTTTTCGTAATAAGGTAGTGCTGTATTGTTAAGACGGCATCTTAATCCCAGGGGATTGCGGCTTTCTGTTATCGTACCTCGAACCTTGCTGCAATGACGGCTACTTTCATCATTTACCAATCTATGATTCCTGATCCCTTACCCCTGACTCCTCTTCAGCCTTTATCCTTACCCAGGCCATTTCTTTCTGAACCTTACGGATTTCACGGGCAGGGGTACCAAAATAGGCTTTACCTCCTTCAAGTGACTTGCTTACACCACTTTGTGCAGACACAACCGCACCTGCGCCAATAGTCACATCTTTCGTTATTCCTGCCTGGCCCCAGAGAATCACATCATCTTCAATGGTCGTTTTGCCCCCAATACCCACCTGGGCTCCTATCAGGCAGCGTTTCCCGATAACAACACCATGCCCAACATGTACCTGGTTGTCAAGCTTGGTATGCGCTCCAATAATGGTATCACCACTCACACCTTTGTCAATCGTACAGCAAGCGCCGATTTCAACATCATTCTCCAGGATAACCCTGCCGCAGGAAATTAGTTTTTCATAATGGTCTTTGCGGTTTTTATAATAATAGGCATGGGCACCAATCACTGTATTGGCGTGTATAATAACATTTCGCCCGATGATGGTATTGTCATAGATAACCACATTGGGATAAATTACCGCCCCATCACCTATTTCAATATCCCTTCCTAAAACAACACCAGGATATATCTGAACATTTTGTCCGATCCGTACATTCTCTCCTTTTGAGAAAGAAATATGCTGTGGCTTTTCTTCATTCGAAAAATGGGTAACGAGCCTGTTATAATCATGAAAGGGGTCATCGCTGATCAAAATGGCCTTCCCTTCCGGAAACTCCGTGTCTTTATTGATGATGATAATATCAGCATCTGAAAAAAGCGCTTTTTTATAATATTTCGGTACATCGACAAAAGTGAGGTCCCCTTTGCGCACTTTGTGAATTTCGTTAATGCCGGTAATGAGCAATTCTCCATTTCCCTTAAACGTTAATCCCAGCAGTCTGGCTGCCTCTTTTACCCGGATTGGTGCCTTAATATTCATGAGGCAAAGATACATACAGTTAGCAGTTAGCAGTAAACAGTAAACAGTAAAGAGGGTTCAATGATCAATGACCAATTATTAATGATCAATAAATCAAAGCATTAACTAAAACAATTTTGTTGCTAAATATTTACATTTGCTAACATGCGATACTGATGACTGCTTACTGATTACTGTTGACTATCTACTATTGACTAATTACCGTTTTTCCCTACCTTTGCACTTATGAGTGGTAGGATTATACAATACAGGGAAGCGCTAAGGGAAGCCATTTTCGAAGAAATGAAGAAAGATGCAAATATCTTTCTCATGGGCGAAGAAGTGGCTGAATACAACGGCGCCTATAAAGTAAGCCAGGGATTGCTGGACGAATTCGGACCGGAAAGGGTTATTGATACCCCCATTTCAGAACTTGGATTTGCCGGTGTTGGTGTTGGTGCAGCTATGAACGGATTGAGACCGATTATCGAATTTATGACCTGGAATTTCGCATTGCTTGCGGTGGACCAGATCGTAAATTCTGCTGCCAAAATGCTGGAAATGTCTAGCGGACAGTTCAATTGTCCTATCGTTTTCAGGGGGCCAAGTGGTTCAGCGGGACAGCTCGGCGCGCAGCATTCGCAAATGTTTGAAAACTGGTATGCCAATGTACCGGGGCTAAAAGTAATTTCCCCATCCAATCCATATGATGCCAAAGGTTTGCTGAAATCGGCCATTATAGATGATGACCCGGTAATTTTTATGGAATCGGAATTGATGTATGGCGACAAAGGTGAAGTGCCTGAAGAAACCTACTATATCCCAATTGGCAAAGCCGATGTCAAAAAACAGGGAAAAGATGTTACCCTGGTATCCTTCAATAAAACTATGAAAGTGGCCCTTGCAGCAGCTGATGAACTTGAAAAAGAAGGGATTTCTGCCGAAGTGATTGATTTAAGAACCATTCGCCCGCTGGATTTTCCTGCGATAGTAGAATCCGTTAAAAAAACAAACCGGCTGGTCATCATCGAAGAATCATGGCCTTTCGGTTCTATATCTTCTGAAATCACCTACCAGGTTCAGAAACATGCTTTTGATTACCTGGATGCGCCTATAAAAAGGGTGACAGGCAAAGATGTAAATATGGGCTATTCTTTGCCGCTGGTGGAAGCATTTCTGCCTTCTGTAAAAGACACTATTGAAGCGGTGAAATCGACGATGTACATTAAGAATTGAAAGATTGCTTCTAAAGGCAGAATATTTTATAAAAATTAAACGATTTTCTCTTTGCGAAAACATTTGCGCTCTTTGCGTGAAAAAATCTCACGCAAAGGTCGCGAAGGGAAAACCGCAAAGGTCGCAAAGAAAAAACCAATAAGTTGGCAGCTATATAATTTCAATCCAATTTATTAAATATAAATAATTAAGAATGAGTTGGTTAAAAATAAAAGAATATAAAGAAATCCTGTTCTCATTTCAGGAAGGCATTGCCAAGATCAGTATCAATCGCCCGGAAAAGCATAATGCATTTACACCGCTTACGGTTGAAGAAATGATTGATGCCATGAATATCTGTCGCGATAAAGCCGAAATAGATGTGATCATTTTAACTGGTGAAGGTGGCAAAGCCTTTTGCAGCGGTGGTGACCAGAGTGTTAGAGGGCACGGCGGATATGTGGGAGAGGATACGGTACCAAGACTCAATGTTTTAGACCTTCAGAAACAGATCCGTTCCATTCCTAAAGTTGTCATTGCCATGGTGGCGGGTTGGGCTATTGGCGGCGGACATGTGCTTCATGTAATTTGCGATATGACCATTGCCGCTGAAAATGCCAGATTCGGACAAACAGGCCCTAAGGTAGGTTCATTTGACGGAGGATTCGGGGCTTCTTATCTTGCAAGAGTTGTCGGCCAGAAAAAAGCCCGTGAAATCTGGTTTCTTTGTGACCAATATAATGCAGAAGAGGCGATGCAGATGGGACTCGTAAATAAAGTGGTTCCTCTCGAAATACTTGAATCCACAACCATAAGCTGGTGCAAAAAAATACAGCAAAGAAGTCCTCTGGCCATCAGGATGTTAAAATCATCTTTCAATGCAGAGCTCGATGGCCAGGCAGGCATACAGGAACTTGCAGGAAATGCGACACTCCTATATTATCTGAGTGACGAGGCGAAAGAAGGGAAAAATGCATTTTTAGAAAAACGTGATCCGGATTTCAGTAAATTTCCTAAATTTCCGTAAGAATGCCTCACCCCCGGCCCCTCTCCCAGGGAGAGAGGCGCAAGAGAAGGATAAATATTTATGAAAGAGGAAGTCAAAAGAAAATCTCGGTTTGCGGTATGGATCAATACATTAAGGCTGCATACGCTCCCACTTGCCCTGGCATGTATCGGCCTGGGAAATCTATTAAGTTATAAAATTCGCTTTAGCCCTATAATAGCTTTATTTACGTTTCTGACTGCCATACTTCTGCAGATATTGTCGAACCTGGCAAATGATTATGGCGATGCCAAAAATGGTGCCGATACTCCAGATAGAATAGGCCCGGAAAGAATGGTTCATACAGGCGAAATCACACATCGGCAGATCAAAGGCGCGATTGTATCGGTTATTATTTTATCGCTGATATCCGGTATCATTTTATTGCTCGAAAGTCTACAGAATATTGGATACACCGGGGCTATGGTTTTATTTCTGGTTGGTATCAGTTCCATAGCAGCTGCCATAGCATATACTGCAACCAAAAATCCTTATGGATACAGGGGACTGGGCGATATAAGTGTATTTATTTTTTTTGGAATTGTTGCAGTTGCGGGCAGCTATTATCTTCAAACGGGTAATATCCCTTTGAATATTATTATTCCAGCCATAGGTATCGGATTGCTATGCACTTCTGTTCTTAATATCAACAATATCAGGGATATAGAATCAGACCGGCTGGCGGGGAAAAATACGATTCCCGTAAAAATAGGACTAAGAAATGCAAAAATATATCATTGGTTGTTGTTGATTGTTCCTATTTTACTTTTTACCTGCAACCGGAATAATTATTCTACCCTTGACTGGATTATTTTCACAATCCCTTCATTATTTTTAATCATCAATGGGATAGGAGTTTCAAGAAGCAAAAAACCCGCCGATCTTATACCGTATCTGAAACAACTTGTGCTATCAATTTTCATTTTTGCAATCTGCTATGGGTTTTTAGCTGTTTATTCATCAAATTCCTAATCTGAATCTATCCATTGAAGCGCTTCTCAGCATCATTCGAACCGTTCCTGTTGAAGTTTATAAAACCCGCAGGAACCTCAAGAGGATTTTTGCTTGAAAAACCTTCATGGCTTCTCAAAATCAGGGATAATGAATCCGGCGCGGAGGGTATTGGTGAGTGCAGCATTATTCCCGGCTTAAGCATTGACGATGAAAAGCATGTCGAGGATAAACTTTCTGAACTATGTAAGTCAATCCATGAAAACCAGGATATTGAAGCCCATGATGTGGATCTTCATAAATATCCGGCCATTCAGTTCGCTAAAGAAACGGCAATCCTGGATCTTGCCGGAGGTGGAAAAAAAATATTGTTTAACAATCCATTTTCAAGAGGCGAACAGGGAATCCTTATCAATGGGCTGGTTTGGATGGCTCATCCCGATGACATGCTGAAGCAGGCAGAAGAAAAATTTAAAAACGGCTACAGAACCCTTAAATTTAAAATCGGAGCGATTGATTTTCAATCAGAACTCAACCTTATTAAAACCGTGAGGGATCACTTTGGTTCTGAAATCGAAATAAGATTGGATGCAAATGGCGCATTCAGCGACAGAGAAGTCATGTCAAATCTTGACAGGCTTTCAAAATTTCAAATTCATTCCATAGAACAGCCCATCAGCGCCGGAAACTGGAAACTAATGGCCCTGATCTGCAAAGAAAGTCCAATACCGGTTGCCCTTGATGAAGAATTGATCGGAATTTATGGATTAACGCATAAATCTGAGCTATTAGAGGCCATTCAGCCACAATATATCATTCTCAAACCTTCTCTCCTGGGGGGATTCAAAGAAACCGACGCCTGGATATTTATTGCTGAGAAATACGGCACCGGATGGTGGGCAACTTCGGCCTTAGAATCCAATGTAGGACTCAATGCCATAGCCCAATGGGTTGCACAGAAGTCTCCTGCCCTGGCACAGGGTTTGGGTACCGGCAGTCTTTTTTCCAATAATTATCGTATACCATTAAAAACTTTAAATGGAAAATTATGGTTTGTATGGTAAATGATGCAATCGGAATCGTTATCCAGGTAAAAAATAAATAGTTTCACTCAACTATTTTTGGAAGAAAATTCTTAGATTCGCATGTTAGGTAAATAATATATGAGTAAAAGGTTTATACAATTTTTATCGGTTTTTATTGGACTTACAATTGTACTTGGCATTCAAAAGCTTAAGGCTCAGAATCAGGTATACGTTCAAAGTATTGTTTACGTATCCAGCAGTTTCGGAGGATTTCCAAATATTCTGAACCAGGATCACTATGGTTCCGGTGTTACCAATATGGGCGATTTGAATGGCGACGGCGTTCCGGACCTTGCAGTAGGTGCTTATACTGACAAATCTGTTAGCGGGGCAGGAGCAGGCGTTTTTTACATCCTGTTTATGAATGCCAATGGTACCGTAAAATCTTATGTTAAGAATGCTGCACCAAAAACAGCGGTAAATTTTGGTATTTCAGTGGCAAATATCGGTGATATTGATGGAGATGGCGTTCCTGATCTTGCCGTTGGCTCCAGCGGAGATCCCAGTTCAAGTTCAGGACTTGTTAATTCGGGATGCGTATATATATGCCTGATGAAGGCAAATGGGACTGTGAAAAGCACAACTCAGATCGCAGGAACAAGCATGAGCAACTGGTCATCTACACAAACGGTTTCCGGGCCTCAATTCGGCTATAGTGTAGCTGGCACAGGTGATATAAACCAGGATGGTGTCAATGATATTATTGTGGGTGCTATTGGGGATAAAGACGGAACTTCAGGAGCCATTGGTTCGGCATACATTGTTTTTCTGACAAATACAGGCGGACTTAATGGTTCCCAAAAAATAACTTCGGGGGTAGGAAATTTCCCAACCGGCATCCTTGGAACTACTGACGAATTTGGCTCAGCTGTTGCCGGTATCGGAGATTTTAATAAAGACGGCTACCTGGATGTAGCTGTTGGTGCCATAAATACTTCCGATAAAACGGCTTCATCAGGCGCTTTTTATATACTTAACCTGGATAATACAGGCAAAGTAATTACATCCGGTGTCAGCAAAATCTCCAATAGTTCTACGGGGATGAATAACATTTTACCTAAAAATGAAAATTTCGGTTGTGGCTTAACCTACCTGCCCGATTTTGGATATAAGAAATTGAATGTAATGGCAGTAGGTGCCGGAGGCCTTGGTACTGCGACTGCTTCCTGTACGGGAGATAATGATTACAGAACAGGAGCAGGTGCCGTATGGCTTATTTTCCTCGATTCTGCAAACAATGTCCTATACAATCAGAAGATCAGTGGTATTAACCCGGCTATTTCCAGTTCTAATAACCACCTCCTGGCCCTTGACCATTTTGGTTTATCCGTGACCGATTATGGCACAGCAAGTAGCAATACTGTTCAGAAACTTGTCATTGGGGCTCCCTACGATTCTGGCTATTACCTCTACGGTACAGGCCAGGGATCATTTTATGAAATTAATTTTGCCAAACCTGAAGTAAAAGTTGATACCATTTTGTATCCTGCTGAAACACTGTGCTCCAATTCAGTCGCTAAGCTCGCAGTAGTATTTCAAAATCTTTCTACAGGTCCTATTTCCAAAATACCTTTCCAGGCAAATATAACTGGAGCCACATCCATTACATTACAGGATACTTTTTATGGAACTGTGGCGCAAAATGCCATTGATACAATGTATTTTAAAATAAGCATACCAACAAATAAATCCGGGACTGACACCATTGTAGCTTTTCATTTGTATCCCGGTGATTTTGATCCATATGATGACACAGTGAAAAGAACCACTTATATTCTGCCATTATTTACGCCGCCAAATTTTGGACCGGACACATCGTACATCTGCTCCTATAGCAAATTAACGTTGGATATGTTAAATAAGGGATCATCTTATTCATGGTATAAAAACGGAGTTTTAATTCCGGGTGCCAATGCAGAAAAATATGTTGTAGACAGTACATCAGGCCCGGGTAAATATCTGGGCGTAGCAACCATTGGCGCCTGCTCTATAACTGACTCTATCCAGGTAATATTTGTAAAAAGTGCCAAGGTAAACCTGGGCCCGGATCAAATCATTTGCCCGGGAGCCAGTGCTGTTTTGAATGCAGGGTATCCTGATGCAACGCATGCATGGTATAAAGTTAGCAGTCCGTTTTTAAAACTGGATTCAAATATGAAATTCGTTATTAAAAGCACCGTTAATGCAGGTTATTTTGCGGTTGTCAGTTATACAAACCATAAAACCACATGCTCTTATAGTGATACGGCAAACATTTCATTTAACCATGTAAGTGCCAATCTGGGTCCTGATACCGTTCTTTGCTCAGGCCAGACATATGTTCTCAATGCGCAAAACCCAGGTGGTCAGTACTCATGGTATAAAGACGGTGTGAAGCAGGTAGATACGCTTGGGACTGATACAGTATCTGTTTCAGGGAAATACTATGTCACTGTTTTGAGTGGAAACTGCGCAGGATCAGATACGGTAAATATTACTTTTTTAAGCGTGCCGTTGGTAAGTCTTGCTCCGAATTATGATACCATGTGCCTGGGAGGCATTAGGGTTCTCAATTCAGGCAATACTGCATATAAGCATCTATGGTTTAAAAACGGAGCAGCTATAACGGTATCTGATACCACATCGCAATACACTGTATCATCCGATGGCGATTATACCGCACTTGTAGAAAACAGAACAAATAACAAGTGCTCTTCATCAGATGTGGCACATATCAAGTATAATCTTATCAGCGTTACCTTTAACCTTGCGCCAACTGTTTCAGTGTGCCAGGGCCAGACGCTTCCGATAACGGCTTCCGTTGGATCTACTGTTGGAAATCAGAGATATTACCAATGGTATAAGAATGGAATTCCGGTAAGTAATGATTCAACCTATACCGTAGATACGCCGGGAAAATATAAAGTGATCGTTAACATTGGTAACTGCTCAGCATCGGACTCGATAACTGTGACCTATATTCCGATTTCCAAGCCGGATTTTGGAACCAATGATACGTTGATTTGCCCCGGAACTACCATCAGTCTAGATGCCGGAAACCCTGGAGCATCTTATATCTGGACTACGCCAAAAGGTTTTCTCACTACTGAAAAAATTACGGCCGATACCGCATTTACCTATAAAGTTCAGGTTCAGAAAGGCAAATGTATAGTTGATACCAGCATCAAGGTACGCTTAACACATATGATCGTGCAGTTGGGAAAAGATACCAGTTTGTGTACCGGTGGCACGCTCACGCTGGATGCGGGAAACAACATTAACAATGCGACTTACCAATGGTATTTAAATAACAATGCTATCCAGGGAGCTACACTCGAACGCTTTAACCCACAGGAAACAGGCACATATAAAGCGATTGTTTATCAGAGCACATGCTCTGACAGTGGGAAGATCAAAGTTACCTTCTTACCTGCACCGACTGCTACCTTTTTTGATACAACGGTTTGCTATAATGACACCATAACGCTGGATGCTGGAAATCCTGGATACAAAATACAGTGGAACAAGCCCCCATATCAGACAACACAAAAAATCAGCGTTTATCGCGTTACAAGTCCTACTCCATATCGCGAATACGATGCCTATATTTCAAACGGTTTCTGCAGTGCAACCAGTGTCTTCAGAGTTTATTATTATAATCCTGTTACCATTACAACCTTACCTGCTTCTGTTTATCTCTGCGACACTTTGAGCAAGGGTGCCACGCTTATAGCAGACCCGGGATATGCCAAATACAACTGGGAGCCAACGGGTGAAATAACGAATTCAATATTTGTGACAGGGCCCGGAGAATATACAGTTAAGGTGACTAATTCAGGCGGCTGTTCAAACACTGACAGTGTTCATGTTTATGACTGTACCCCGAATGATATTTATATCCCTAATGCATTTACCCCTAACGGTGATGACATTAATGATACTTTCAGGGTTTATAACCTTAATACAGTGTTATATCAGCTCACCATTTATAACAGATGGGGTGAAGCCGTATTTTACAGCGATGACCCTAATAAAGGCTGGGGAGGAACCGATGAATTTGGTGGAAACACAATCTTTAAAGGAAGAACCTGCCCTGAAGGAATTTATAAATGGACGCTTATTTACAGGCTGAATACGCCGACCGGAACGCCACCACAGCAGATTATAAGTGGGAATGTATTATTGATGAGGCCGTAAATTTTTAAAGTTTTTTAGCCGCTGTTTTACAAAGCAGCCAATCATTCTTAATACCTGGAATTTTCTTAACAATTCGTTAATATTTCTGGCTATAAATGATAAAAGAGACCGTCATTAATACATTGATAGTTCGTGTAAATTTGAATCCATAAAATCATCTTCCGGATGCGATTGCAAAAAAAAATCCTTTCACTTTCAATAATCCTGGCTGTAGGGTTATTACTGGCAGAGTGTACTTCCAAAAGTCATGAAAAAACCGGAGAAAGAAAAAAACAACCTAAACTGGTTGTAGGTATTGTTGTAGATCAGATGCGTTATGATTTCCTGTACCGGTACTGGAATAAATATGGCAAAGGCGGTTTTAAAAGGCTGCTTCGGGAAGGCTATCTCTGTGCCAATACCAATATCAATTACGTACCCACTTATACCGGCCCCGGACATACGGCAATATATACCGGAACCACACCTTCGGTAAATGGGATTGTTGCCAATGAATGGTTCGACCGGGAAACCGGAAAATCAGTTTACTGCGTTTCAGATGAAAAATACAATACCGTCGGAAGCCTGAGCAAAAAAGAAGGCCAGATGTCACCCGAAAATATGCTGAGTTCCACGATCACCGATGAACTCAGACTATCAGACAATTTCGGTTCTAAAGTGATTGGAATATCCCTCAAAGACCGTGCAGCCATTCTTCCAGCTGGCCATAGTGCCAATGCTGCTTATTGGTATGATGGTAAAACTGGAAACTGGGTTACAAGCACCTATTATATGGACAGTCTGCCCGCATGGGTTAGTAAGTTTAACGCCCAACGCCAACCTGTCAAATTTTTAAACCAGAAATGGGAAACCATCCTTCCGTTAAATCAATACACCGAAAGCACGAAAGACAATTCAGAATTTGAAGAACCTTATAAAGGCGAAACTCTTCCCGTTTTTCCTTACGATTTATGGAAAATAAGTGCAAATGGTTATGACCTGATCCGGGAAACACCTTTCGGGGATACCTATACCAAAAATTTCATGGAAGAAGCCATCAAACAGGAAAAGATGGGTAAAGGCGATTTTACGGATTTTATTGCCGTGAACCTCGCATCAACGGACTATGTCGGTCACAGATTCGGACCCAATTCTGTTGAAATAGAAGACACTTATATCAGGCTGGATAAAGACATTGAAGAATTGCTTGATTTTCTTGATGACTATATCGGCAAGGATAAAGTGCTTGTATTTCTGACTGCTGATCATGGCGTAGTCCAGAACCCGGGGTATCTCAAATCCAAAGGTTTGCCCGGAGGTTTTTTTAATGAAAGTTATATCAAAGATACCCTCGCTGAAACGTTAAAAAAAACATATCATTGCGACAGCCTCATAAGTGATTATGAAAACCAGCAGGTTTACCTCAATGAAAAATTACTGAGAGATAAAAACATCCCTTTGAAGGAAATCTCCATGCGAATAACAGACCTTGTTAAAACATATCCGGGTGTAGCTTCAGCGATATCTTCTTCAGATCTTGGGACCAAGTCTTATACAGAAGGACAATTCAGCCTCGTTCAAAGAGGCTTTTATGAGCAGAGATCAGGTGATGTTGCAATTGTACTGAAACCTGGATGGATTGCCGGTGGACCCAGGGGAACAACCCATGGGAGCGGTTATCCTTATGATACTCATATCCCGCTGATATTTTACGGATGGAAGATCAAACCAGGCACTACAAATGCGGCCGTTTCAGTTACAGATATAGCTCCTACCCTCGCCGCATTTTTACAGATTCAGCCGCCGAGTGGCTGCACAGGAAAACCTATCGTGGAATTGGTGCATTGAATTCGATTATTTTATTGATTAGAGTTTAAGTCCATCAATTCAAAATTGATGATTATTGTTCGTGTATCATTAAATATTTTAACTAATAAACTGAAATCTTTTGAACGAAATATTTCATCCCTGACTGAATATTTACAATATATGTTCCAGCGCTTAAAGGCTTTATAAAATTACACTGATATATTTCACCCTGCTGTGGAGGAAGTACAAGGTTTTGCAATTTTCTGCCTTGCATATCAATTAATTCAAAAACGGCTCCAGTATTTTCAAAGGCATTGCTTTGAAAAGTGCATGATTGGTCTGTGCAAATAAAATGATTCAACTCGAGGTTTTTAATTCCGCTGTTTGGAATGCCGCTGTGAGGAATAACAGACTTATCATAATCGCACGAATCACTTCCATATATCTGAACTCCATTTCTGAATGCACAGCCCAAAGTTACAATTACAGATACACTATATAAACTTGTATCTGGATGGAAAATGCCATTTATGGGCTCATAAAAATATAATGGCGCTTTCAAAGAACCAAGACTTTCCACCCAATCAAGATCAGGATGATTATAAGTATAAAATGAACTCTCCAGATTAGAAAGTTTCAAATATTTTCTTGTCCCGGATTTAATAAATATTGAAGAAACAGAAGCCTTGAATTTTCCCGTTGTTAGAAAACCACTATATAACAATTTTGATGGGGGATGTGCTTCATTTACGTACATACTATCGCCGGTTTTTAAAGAAAAATCATAGATTATTATTTCATGTATACTATCAATTCCTCTGTAATATACCTTTCTTGACGTAGTATCTTCTCGGATAAATCCTATTAGGCCAGTTGGTGAAAAAGAATATATACTATACGGGTCATGGATAAAAAACTTCTTATAGCCTTGCCCAGCTATTGTGCTATCACCTTTTGTATAATATACTGAGGAATACTCGATATAAAATCTTTCTGTGACATGGGGTCTCTGAAATTGTATATTATTATCTACATACCAGGTATTACTATCCCCAAGCATTGGATAGTATGATTGTGCAGACACTTGAGTTGCACTCAATAGAAGGAATAAAAAAACAACTTTTATCAAAATTGTCCTATTTATTAATAAAATCAAGGTTTGTTATGCACAAATCAAATCCACAAATATTTGAATGGAAATCAAATATAACATTTTTTTTACAAAATTCAATAGAGAATTACAGCAGACTTCTCAATTAGCATATCATTTTGTCACATTAATCGCAAAATGTCACAATTTTTAACCTAACTCTCCAGTCAGTCTTATTAATGCTCTTTGAACAAGATTCAACAACCAAGTGGCTGCACAGGGAAACCTATTGTGGAATTGGTAAAATAAAAATTATGCTATTTTTATTTAGGCTTTGAATTATTGCCTTGCTTTATTTCCTGTACTTTTTGGAGTTATTCTATGTCTACTTTATCCCTTAAGCGGCTGATAATCAGAAAAAAATTTCATTGCTTGTAACTTGAAATTTTAATTTTCTTCTCAAGGTTTTTATAAAACAATGGATCACTTTCAAGTCCAAAAGACATAATAATCAAGTCAATCATATTTTCGATCCTCTTTTCGGGAGTTATCGAAGCCCAATAAACATACATTTCTTTCCTTTGTTCATTATGGGATTTAAAAATTCGTATTCTCGGCCTTTGAGGTTTAGCAGGTTGAGTTTGGTCATTTTCAGGATTCTGTTCCTCTTTATTTTTAGCACCCATTTTTTTATTTACTACTTACACCTTATCCCCATATTTCATACAATCATCTTCTTCGTCTTGCCATCCCCGTTTTTCTGTTCGTCTTTGCCGAACTCAGGTTCGTTGATATTAACGGCGTGTGAAATTTTTTCTTTCAACAATGCTTCCTCAATCACTTCTTTCATGGTTTTGACATAATGAAATGACAATCCTCTAATATAGATTTCTTTGACATCTTCAACGTCTTTCCGGTTTTGCTCGCTGAGGATAATTTCCCTAATACCCAGGCGCTTGGCTGCCAGTATTTTTTCTTTGATACCGCCCACTGGTAAGACTGATCCCCTTAATGTTATTTCACCGGTCATAGCGATACCGGGTTTTATTTTTCGTTGGGTATAAGCTGATGCCAAAGCCGTAAGCATCGTAATACCAGCAGAAGGTCCTTCTTTGGGTACAGCACCTTCGGGAACATGCACGTGCAGGTCCCATTTGTCGAATGCTTTCGGATGAATGCCGAATTCTGAATATTGAGATTTGAGATAAGAAAGTGCGGTAAGGGCTGATTCCTTCATTACTTCACCCAGTTTGCCCGTAAGGGTTATTTTCCCGCTCCCCGGGCTCAGGATCGTTTCAATATATAATACATCTCCGCCAACGGGTGTCCACGCCAATCCTGTTACAACCCCGGCAATATCGTTGTTCATGAAGATGTCTTTTTCGAAAATCTTAGGGCCGAGTACTTCGGCGATGTCTGCTTCGTCAATATTGGCAACTTTATCTTCACCAAGCACCAGGTGTTTGGCACGGGCACGTGCAAAGGATGCAATCTTTTTCTCAAGCATACGCACCCCCGATTCACGGGTATATTCATCGATGATTTTTTCGATGATCTCGGGTTTCATTTTAAGGTCCTTGGTTTTTAAACCATGCATTTCCCGCTGTTTACGCAGAAGATAATTTTTAGCGATCTCGACCTTTTCTTCAATCAGATAGCCACTTACATCTATGATCTCCATACGATCCCTCAAAGCCGGATGAATGCTGTCTAATGAATTAGCCGTGGCAATAAACATTACGTGGCTCAGGTCATATTCCAGTTCCAGGTAATTGTCGTAGAACGAATTATTCTGCTCAGGATCAAGTACCTCAAGTAAGGCCGAAGATGGATCACCTCTGAAATCATTTCCAATTTTATCAACTTCATCCAATATAAAAACAGGGTTAGATGAATTCGCTTTTTTAATGGCCTGGATTATCCTTCCCGGCATGGCGCCGATATAGGTCTTACGGTGGCCGCGAATCTCCGCTTCATCATGCAATCCTCCGAGTGACATACGGGTATATTTGCGGCCCATTGCCTTGGCTATGGATCTGCCCAATGAAGTTTTTCCAACGCCAGGAGGGCCTGAAAGGCATAAGATCGGGCTTTTCATATCCCCCTTAAGTTTTAAAACTGCCAGGTATTCCAGTATCCTGTCCTTTATTTTATCCAGTCCGTAATGGTCTTTTTCTAATACCGCTTTGGCCCGGGTAAGATCAAGGTTGTCTTTGGTATATTCATTCCAGGGCAGATCGAGCATCAGTTCCAGGTAATTAAGCACCACCGAATATTCAGCTGCCATAGGATTCATGCGTTCCATTTTCTGCAGCTCTTTATAAAAGGCATCGGCTGTTTCTTTTCCCCATTTCTTTTTAGCTGCCCTTTGTTTGATATTTTCGATTTCTTTATCAGGCGAATCACTGCCTAGTTCTTCCTGTATGGCCTTTAACTGCTGGTTGAGGAAATAGTCGCGTTGCTGCTTATCTATGTCCACCTTAACTTTGGAATGGATCTGGTTTTTGAGTTCCAGCATCTGTTGCTCTTTAGATAAATGGATCAGCACCAGTTTCGCACGTTCCTTAAAATCAAGTGTCTCCAGAATCTTTTGTTTTTCCTGAACCGGGATACTCAGGTTGGAAGATATAAAGTTTACAAGAAACCTCGGGCTCTCTATATTCTTTATAGCCACCGAAGCCTCTGATGGAATATTCGGAGACATTTGAATGATCTCTGTCGATAATTCTTTCAGGGCATCCACTGTAGCGTTAAATTCATCGTCAGCCTCGCCGCGTTTTTCTGTAACAGGTTCCACTTTTGCCCTCAGATAAGGTTCGTGGCGCGTGATCTCAACGATATTAAAACGCCTCTTACCCTGGATGATAACGGTGGTATTCCCATCAGGCATCCTGAGTACTTTTAAGATGTAGGCTATGGTACCAACGGTATTAAGATCATTAAAATCAGGATCTTCTACCAATTCTGATTTCTGGGATACCACACCGATGATCCGCTCTTTTTTATAGGAATCATTGATCAGCTTGATACTCTTATCTCTACCTACTGTGATGGGAATAACCACACCGGGAAAAAGGACTGTATTTTTTAAGGGTAAAATAGACAATTCAGCAGGAATCTGCTCTTTGTCCATTTCTTCTTCTTCTTCAGTGGATAACAGGGATATAAATTCAGGACCTTCATCGTCTATGACGTTTTCGATCGCGAAATTTTCAAATGCATTTTTTTTGCTCATCTTCTTATTAATAATAACTTTTGGCTGCTACAATACTTATGCCAACTCTGTACCCGAAAAACTCCTCTTTCAAAAATAGGAATTTTATCTCGTTTTAGAGAGAATAGTCTGTTAATTCATTGTGCTTACCGGCTGATTTTTGAATATAATCCCTCCTGTGTCAGCATCAATGAGTATTTTTTCATTTTTGTCAATTTTACCTGCCAAAATGTACTTCGATAAAGTATTCACGATTTCTTTTTGGAGAACCCTCTTCAAAGGCCTTGCCCCGAATTCTGGTTCATAGCCTTCTTTGGCCAGGTATTGTATGGCCTTTTCCGTAGCCTCCAGGTGGAGATCATTTTTCTCCAGCATTTTTACAAGGTTGTTCAGCTGAATTCTTACAATTTCAACAATCTCATTACGGTTCAGTGGTTTGAACATGATAATTTCATCGATCCTGTTTAGTATCTCAGGACGGATGGTTTTCTTCAATAGCTCCATCACTTCTACCCTTGTAGATTCAACAACCCCGTACATATTTTCATCCGTTGCTTCCGCAAAATTTTCACGGATGATATGCGAACCGATATTTGAGGTCATCACAATGATGGTATTCTTGAAATTAACCACACGGCCTTTATTATCAGTAAGCCTGCCATCTTCAAGTACTTGCAGCAGAATATTGAACACATCAGGATGCGCTTTTTCGATTTCATCCAATAATACAACGGAATAAGGTTTCCGCCTGACAGCCTCAGTCAACTGACCTCCTTCTTCATAGCCTATATATCCCGGAGGCGCGCCGATCAATCTTGAAACCGAATGGCTTTCCTGGTACTCTGACATATCGATCCTTGTCATCATATTTTCATCATTGAAAAGGAACTCTGCCAGCGCTTTGGCCAATTCTGTTTTACCAACACCTGTGGTGCCCAGGAATATGAATGAGCCAATCGGTTTTTGGGGATCAGAAAGGCCTGATCTGTTGCGCCTTACGGCATCTGCAATGGCCTGGATGGCCTCATCCTGTCCTACAACTTTATTATGAAGTTCCCCTTCCATATTCAGCAGTTTTTCACGCTCACTTTGAAGCATTTTTAAAACAGGAATACCCGTCCATTTCGCCACAATCGAAGCAATATCTTCGGCGTCCACTTCTTCTTTGATGAGTGAGCTTTTGCTCTGCATGCCCTTCAGCTTTTCTTCGGCTTTTTGCAGCAGCGTTTCGTGTTCTTTTATTTTACCGTATCGTATTTCGGCCACTTTGCCATAATCCCCAGCCCTTTCGGCCTGTTCTGCTGCCATTTTAAAGTTT
>JABDBQ010000052.1 GCA_013288555.1 Bacteroidota bacterium
TTTTTTGCTTTTGGCTCGGCAACCTCTGTTTCAGATGCTGCTTCGGCAACCGGTGCTGTTTCAGCTTTAACTTTTTTTGCCGGTGTTGCTGCCTTTACCAGTTCTTCTACCGCTGCTTCAACGCTCTGGAATGGAATCATGGATACGAAACTCTTGTCGTCTCTTTTCCTTTGAAACTTAACGATACCATCTACTAAAGCGAATAGGGTATGGTCTTTACCCATGCCTACGCCTTTGCCTGCGTGATGTTTTGTACCGCGTTGGCGAACAATAATATTACCGGCTATCGCAGCCTGGCCGCCATATATTTTAACACCTAACCGTTTGCTTTCTGATTCCCTACCGTTCCTGGAACTACCGGCTCCTTTTTTGTGTGCCATTTCTTTATTATTCGAATGTTATTGTCTATATATCAAATCAGACGCAAACATTGCGTCTTTACAATTTATCCTACAATTTCTTCAACCTGAATTTGGGTTAATGCCTGACGGTGTCCGTTTTTTACCCTGTAACCCTTCCTGCGTTTCTTTTTGAAAATAATTTTCTTATCTCCTTTCAGGTGGCTCAGTATGGTTGCCTTCACTGAACTGCTTTTCAGGTTTTTGATGCTGATCTTGTTGTCATCACCTGCCATCAGCAGCACTTTATCAAAAGCCACAGCACTTCCTTCATTACCTTCGAGGCGGTGAACGAAGAGTTTCTGGCCTTTTTCTACTTTGTATTGTTGTCCTGCGATGTCTACAATGGCGTACATGATCTTATAATTTTTTTGGAGCGCAAAGATGCGCTTTTTTTTAATATCAGGCAAATTATTTAACCCAAACCTTTGTAAAATGCCCTTTTTGGCTGATTTAAGTGGTCGAGGTAAGAAGCAGAGGCCTGATTTCTTTCTCTTTCTCCTCCTGTTTCTCTTTCTACTCGAGCGGTTTGTTTCCTCTTTCTCCGCTCTCTTTCTCTTTCTTAATATGTGATCCCGCTGGGATTCGGACCCAGGACCCACGCCTTAAAAGGGCGTTGCTCTACCAGCTGAGCTACGGAATCATTCAACGCCTTTCAAAAAAGCGACTGCAAAGGTATCACTATCGCTCTAAAGAACCAAAGGCTCTCCTTCTTTTTTTTAAATAGAGTCAAACCATTAATAATCAGCAAATAAAACATGAATCATCATCAACTCAGTCATCAGGCTTGACATATTTCCTTGTATTTCACTTGGCGCCTTTGCGCCTTAGCGAGAAAAAAATTGCACGAAAAGTTTGAAATAATAGCTCTGAATCCAAATGTAGAAAAACAAAACCGCAAAGAACTCTAAGAATACAAAGGTATCGCAAAGTAAGCCTTAATATAAAGGATGCGAACGCAAAGTTTAAAACTGAATAGATCTTGCAACGCTTTCATCTCCATACTTTGTGTCCTCTGCGATACCTTTGTATCCTCTGCGGTTATTTCTTATTTCCCAATACTATAAGGTTTGAAAGTCATTGTATCATCCAACATTTTTCGATAGGTATAATGTACTTTTTCCACTTCTCCACTCAGGGCTTCGATGAGTGAATTCATCTTGGGATTGAAACCTCCAATCCAGGAAATACCCACATCCCGGTACTGCTTTTTCTTCATCAACTCGAGATAAAAATAATAACTAAGCACCGCATCGATGCCCAGGTTCTGGTATTTGGGCAATATTCCAAACACGAGTCCTTTTACTTTATGATTTGACCCTATCAACTGGTGCCAGGCAAATTTCAGCTTACCCAACAAGTCCAGTTTACCATTTACATATTTAAAGACCTGGTTTACTTCCGGGATAAAAACATTGAATCCGGCAGGCTCATCATCCACATAGGCAAACCAGATAAACTCAGGGATCATGATGGGCAACATCGATTTAAAAACAGCATAGATATCATCTGATGTTACAGGCTTAAAGTTTTCGAACCCATCCCAGCTCTTGTTATAGACATATACAAAGTCGTCTATATATTTCCTGAGATCCTTTTTGGTTATATGTTCAAAACGAAGATTGGGCTTGCGTGCCACCCATTTGCTTATTTTATCAAGACGTGGGGCATATACTTTATATTTATCTATCAGGTAGGTTTTTTGGTCGAAATACAGTTGGAATCCATATCGCTCAAATAATTCCCTGTAATATTCAGGATTGTAATTCTCCATATAAGACGGTGGGCCAAAACCTTCCACCAGCAAACCCCAGAAACGGTCGCGCTCCCCGAAGTTCACAGGTCCGTCCATAATATGGATATCGCGGCTCTGCAGCCAATCAGCACAAGCATCAAACAATATGAAAGCAGCAGTCTTATCATTAATACATTCAAAAAACCCGATACCACCTGCAGGATCCTCCATATTGGCAATAAGCTCGCGGTTGATAAAGGCAGCTACCCGTCCGACAGGCATTCCGGAATCGTTTATCAAAACCCAGCGGATCAGTTCCCCGTTTTTAAATGCCGGATTTTGTGCCGGATCAAAAACGGATTCTATATCCTTATCCAATGGACGAATCCAGTTCGGATCGCTTTTATATATATAAAGCGGAACCGACAAAAACAATTTGATTGCATTGGCATCACCCGCTTTCACTTCTATCATTTTCATGGCTGCGAAGATAGGGGAATTGGAGGGTTGGTGAATTTGTGATTTGTGATTAGTGATTTGAAATGTAAAAGCAGTATTAAGTAGGAATCCCCCTCCCGAAGAAGTCGGGAGGGGGATTTGATCTGATTCAAAAACCGCGTTTCCAGCATTCTGGCTTGATAAATTTAAAAAAAAGCCATTTCCAGCGAACTGGCCTGATATTTCTGTTTTTTTATTTTTTGCTGTTTGTAACACATTGGTTTTAAAATACATACACGTAACTCGTTGACGATTATCAATAGATAACAATAAAATATCAATAGGAAATGCCTTTAAAGGCCGGTTTATCTTTTTCATATTGTAAGTTATCATTCCGACGGCAGGAGGAATCTGATGCATCTTTACTTACGCCTTACGCCTAATCCCTTATGCCTGTTTTTATGTACATATATAGCGAGATGCCAAAGTGGGTGGGTACTTTGAAAAAATATTTTTTAACTGATATTTATTCAGATAGTTGCAGGCACATTTTTTTTCGAAAATGTTTTGCTTTTTTGAAAACGAAGCCAATCCGGAGTCTAAAAGCTATTTGCTCCATAGCCTGGAGGCAAAAAACGAGTTCTAATCAGGAAACTACTAATAGACTTAGGATCGGAAATGACAATATCTCAGGATGGCAATTAAAATGCAAATAATACAGTTGGTAACAATATTAAATACATTTGCAATGCGGACTATTGTTCCTGAACCATTAGAAGAAAAATAAAAGATCCGGATGAACAAAGAAAACAAAAAAATACTACACCACCTTTATATAGAGCTGGTCAAATTGCAAAAGGAAGTCATATCGTCAGAATTGAAACTGCTGGTTATTCTTGAAGGACGCGATACTGCGGGAAAAGACGGAACCATTAAGCGGATCATAAAACATCTCAGTCCGCGCGATACCAGGGTTGTAGCCCTGAACAAACCGTCTGAAAGACAGGAACATCTTTGGTATTTTCAACGCTATGCCAACCATTTGCCGGCTTCCGGCGAATTTGTCTTATTTAACAGAAGCTGGTACAACCGGGCTGGGGTAGAAAAAGTAATGGGATTCTGTACTCCAAAAGAGTATAAATCTTTTTTTGGGGAAGTGGAATCATTTGAAAAAATGCTGGTTGATGCGGGGTTCATCATTCTTAAATATTATCTTGATATCAGCCGGGAAGAACAGGAAAAGCGCCTAAAAGCCAGGGAAACAGACCCATTAAAACAATGGAAAATAAGTCCGATTGATACCAAAGCCCTGCACCATTGGAAAGACTATAGCGAAGCCAGAAACGAAATGCTCCTGAAAACAAATTTCAGGCATTCCCCCTGGTTTGTAGTAAATGCCGAGGAAAAGGATGACGCCCATATCGCTCTCATTACGCATCTTTTGAAATCGGTAAAATATCATGGCAAAAAAGAAAAACTACTTGCTGACGATACGGGGCTGGTGTATCCGGCAACACCTGAGAACATCAGGGAAAAAAGCTATTGATAAGATTAAATACTTTTCGCTATAAGCTTGACTTTGTGTTTTTTATAGTTTAAAAACCTGAATGAATCCAATAGCATTGTGTATTGTATCAAGTCATTCTATTTGATAAAAATCATCTCAATAACTGATAATTGTCAGTTTTTTTTTCACTGCATGCCCACATCTTTGCCAGTCTTAAATTAAGGTATAAGGTTATTAAAACTCAAAATCTTAAAAAAGATAAATAACCGGTCGGGTATGAGAAAATAATGCAAAAAAGATTCACAAAAGGGGGTTTTGAATCCTGGAAAGCCTTGTTAGCACGATCAAAATTATTGTACCCGGGAGAAACCTTATTTGAAAGAATTGAATGATCGGTTGGTAAATATGTTGAATTGAAAAACTAAATTTGACCCTGCAGGACAAAATTAACCCCCGTTAATCATGAACTCAGGTTTGGATATAACAGCGCAAGCTTTGCAAGAAAGCGAAAACATACTTCGTGCCATTATTGATAATGCAGTTGAAGGGATTATTACCATTGATAAACAAGGTACTATCGAATCCTTTAATCCTGCGGCTTCAAATCTATTTGGCTATACCCAGGAGGAAGTCATTGGTCAAAATATCAGGATGCTGATGCCGGAACCCGACCGCAGCAGACATGATGGCTATCTAAGGAACTACCAGGAAACCGGTGAAGCTAAAATCATTGGTATAGGCCGTGAAGTAGTGGCCATGCGTAAAAACAAAACAAAATTTCAGATCTATCTAAGCATCAGCGAAGTAAAATTGCGTAACCGCATTATTTACACAGGCCTGGTAAGAGATATATCAGACCAGAAAAAAGCGGAAGAAAGACTGAGAAGGTATGCCGCGGAAGTGGAAGAGCTGAACCGCTACCTTGAAACAAGGGTTGAAGAAAGAACATTAGAGCTCGAAAAAACAATGAAAGAGCTCAATGAATCGAAAGAAGAACTTCAGAAATCACTGGAAAAAGAAAAAGAACTCAATGAATTGAAATCCAAATTTATCACGACAGCTTCTCATGAATTCAGGACCCCGCTTACTACAGTGCTTTCATCCGCGGCACTGATCTCGAAATATAACAAAACAGAAGATGACGATAAACGTCTGAAACATATCAATCGCATAAAATCATCTGTAGAAAACCTGACGGAAATCCTTAACGATTTCTTATCGCTCAGCAAACTGGAAGAAGGGGTGGTTAGTGCCAAAGAGACGGAATTTGACCTGAAACATCTTTGTGAAGAACTTATAGAGGAAATGAATGGAATACTTAAGAGCGGGCAACATATAATGTACAAGCATTCCGGAGCAAAAACCGAGGTGATAAGAGATAAGCAAATCATTCGAAATGTGATCATTAATCTCCTTTCCAATGCTATCAAATTTTCACCTGAAAATGCACAGATTGATTTAAATACCTCAATAAACAGCCACATAGAAATTGAAATAAAAGATAACGGAATAGGTATTCCACCGGCAGATCAGAAACATTTATTCGACCGCTTTTTCAGGGCAAGCAATGTAAGCAATATACAGGGAACAGGTCTGGGATTGCATATTGTGAAAAAATACGTAGAACTCATGGACGGGGAAATCAAATTCCAAAGCAAATTCGGAAAAGGGACAACATTTGGTATTCAATTGAAAAACTAAAAAAATTATGAAAAAAATATTAATCATTGAAGACAATAATGATATGCGTGAGAATATAGCGGAGATACTGGAACTTGCCCAGTATGAAGTGGTTACGGCGCCTAATGGAAAGGAAGGTGTTCGTCTTGCGCAGGAAACAAACCCCGACCTGATAATTTGTGATATTATGATGCCGGAACTGGATGGATACGGGGTGCTTCATATTCTTGGCAATGACACCAAAACGTCTATGATACCTTTTATTTTCCTTACTGCCAAGGCAGAAAAAGGTGATTTTCGTAAAGGAATGGGCCTCGGCGCGGATGATTATATTACCAAACCTTTTGATGATACCGAACTTCTTGAGGCTATTGAAATCAGGTTGAAAAAAAGTGAATTCCTGAAAAAGGAATTTCAGCCTACAGGTGATGGCCTCCAGGATTTCCTTTCAGGTGCCCGGGGCCTTGAAGAACTAAAAAAACTGTCGACAGAAAATAAAATAAAACGTTTCAAAAAGAAAGATACTATCTTTCATGAGCAGGATTACCCCAGGTCATTATATTTTATAACTAAAGGTAAAGTTAAAACCCTGAAAGGAAACGAAGAAGGCAAAGAATACATAACGGGGCTTCACAATGAAGGCGATTTTCTTGGTTATGAAGCTTTATTACAAGGCGCTACTTATTCGGAATCTGCAGTGGCCCTTGAAGATGCAGAACTTTCAATCATTCCTGCAGAAGACTTTAACAGCCTGATTTATAAAAACCGGGATGTAGCAGATAAATTCATCAAACTGCTTTCCCATGATCTCAAAGAAAAACAGGAACGCCTTTTAAAACTGGCTTATAATTCTATCCGCAAAAGGGTGGCCGATGCACTGGTTATGCTTTACGAAAGATACAAAAAAGACGGGCCTGCCAACTTCAGTATGGCTATTCCGAGGGACGACCTTGCCAGTATCGTGGGGACAGCACCTGAGTCCGTTATCAGGGCGCTCAGCGACTTTAAATCAGAAAAACTCGTCGAAATCAGCGGCAGTAATATTACGATCCTCAATGCGGATAAGCTGAAAGCCATGAAGAATTAATCGTTTGGAGTTATAAATCAATAATTTCAGTGACTTTTGTCACTTTTTTCCTGAAAGTCCTGATCTAATTTTGTCTTACTTAATATAGTGACAATGACGATCGAGATTAACAACAGCCTTAGACTTAAAGACATTCAAAAGGTATTTAGTAAAAAATTCCCTTATCTTAAGCTGGAATTCTTTGCACGGCCATTTGCTGACGGCGAACTGTCTGTTGGGAAACAACATGTTGATAATAACACACTAATAGGTGATATTGCACTCAAAAAACTTTCAGAAACATTAACATTTTCGGCAAATGAAACTGTGACAGACACAGAACGAAAATTAAGGGAACAGTTGGGATTGTTTGCCCATGTTTTCAGGAAAAGCGGGAATATTTATATTCATACCACCAATACCCACCACTGGACTTTGCAACACCAGGAAGAACACGCTGAAGAAGGTGCAAAGTATAATCCACAACTGAATATAATGGAAGCGGATAATGAAGATGATGGATAAGTTGAATCCTTTATAAAAATATCCTGTCTCATCTACCAAATATCTTTCCCGGATTTAATATCCCATTCGGGTCAAAAACTTTTTTAATAGCCCGCATCAGCTCCAATTGATTTTCTCCAAACATTATGGGCATGAACTCCTGCTGCACAAGGCCTATGCCATGCTCGCCGCTAATGGTGCCGCCAAGAGATTTACAAAGTTCAAATATTTCAATAATGGCCTTTTTAATCGTGCTATTCCATATCTCCTCACTCAGGTCACCTTTTAAAATATTGACATGCAGGTTTCCATCCCCGGCATGGCCATAACAAGCTGAGGCAAAGCCATATTTTACGCCGATCTTTTTTACACCTGTCAGCAATTCCGGCAATGAGGCTCGTGGCACTACTGTATCTTCTTCTTTATAAATTGATTTTGCCTTTACAGCTTCGCCTATCTTGCGCCTGAGACTCCAGAGTTTGTCTTTTTCAAAATCGCTGTCAGCAAACAGAACTTCAGTGGCCCCTGCTTCATCAAGTATTCCATTTATTATTTCACAATCTTTATATAATGTATCTATGTAATTACCATCCACTTCTATAAGGAGTTGTGCCTGGGTATATTCTGACATCGGATGCGCTATAGATGCATACGCCATAGTGAACAAAATCGCATCACGTTCCATGAATTCCAGCGCCGAAGGGGTGATTCCCTTTTGAAAGATTTTTGCAACCGAAGCACATGCTTTATAGGGATCATTGAATGAAGCCAGCATCAATAGGTTATGTTTGGGCAATGGGATAAGTTTAACGACAATTTTGGTTACAAATCCCAGCGTACCTTCACTGCCAACCATAAGTTGAGTTAAGTGATAACCCGTTGAATATTTGAGCGTATTGGCCCCTGTCCAGATCACTGTTCCATCAGCCAGAACCACTTCAAGATTAAGGATAAAATCTTTGGTCGTGCCGTATTTCAAGGCTCTTGGCCCTCCCGAGCTATGTGCCACATTCCCACCCATAAAACAAGAACCTTTGGATGCCGGATCCGGCGGATAAAACAATCCTTTCTCCGCCACAGCATCCTGTAAAACCTGGTTGATCACACCCGGTTCTAATATTGCCTGAAAATTATTCTCATCAATTTCCAGTATCCTATTCATTTTTTCTGATGACAAGCTCACCCCGCCATAAACAGGTAATGCTCCTCCGCTCAGCCCCGTTCCTGCTCCCCTCGGCGTCACTGTAATACTGTTTTTATTACACCAGGTCAGTATTTTGCTTACCTGGCTGGTATGGTTAGGAAACAATACCACTTCCGGTTCAAATTCAAGATCCTCGGTATAGTCATGCCCATATAGTTGCCTTGATTCAGAATCAGTTATCACAGCATCGACCCCTAGTACCGAGACAAAAAAATCAATATCATCGTCATCTATTTTTTTGTAATTGGCTTCGTTTGTTTTCATCTTCTGATTGAATAAGATATATTTGCTTCCCGAAATAATCTCATGTTACCTCGTTTTATGAATGATTCTTTATGATTATCATCTTCAACTTCAAAATTCATTCTTTTTCAATGAAAAAATCTGCATTCTTTTTATTGGCTTTCCTGCTGCCTGTCCTGGTCTTTTCTTCAGGCAAAGATAAAAATAAAGACAGGCCCGGAACCGGGATTTTATCGGGACCAGAACCGCGTCCTGACAAAAAAGATGCTAAACAAGATGAAGGGGTGCTCACTATAAAGAATATCTTCGGGTCGGGAATGTTTTCTGCCAAAGCAAAAGGCGGATATACCATGCTCAAAAATGGCAATTATTGCGTGGAAGACTATGATGCTTCAAATAAAGCTTATGAGATCCTGGAATACAGCTTTACCAAAGATTCTGTAGTCGATACCCTTTTCAGCCAGAAATTTATAACTGATACAACGGCACTTCCGAAAAATTTCGCGCTGGAAAATTTCCAGATCAGCGAGAATAAAAAATATATTCTTCTTCAAACCGCTACGCAATCCATTTACCGTCATTCCAAAAAAGCAATTTATTATATCTACAGCATCCGTACCCATAAGATCAAGAAAGTGCATCATGATAAGGAAGTTTTCTACGCCACTTTTTCGCCCGATGAATCTAAAGTGGCTTATGTATTTGATAACAACCTCTATATCCAGTATTTCCTTTATGGGGATTCAACAGTTCAGGTCACTAAAGACGGTTTGCTGAATAATGTCCTGAATGGGAAAACTGATTGGGTATATGAAGAAGAATTCTCTATGTCACAGGGATATGAATGGTCGCCAAAAGGAGATAAAATCATATATTATCGTTTTGATGAGAGCAAAGTAAAGATGTACCAGCTGGATTATTACGACTCCCTCTACCCTACTATTTATAAATACAAATATCCGGTTGCCGGTGAAGACAATTCCAAAGTAAGCGTATGGGTATATGACCTGAATGCCGATTTAAAAAGAAAGCTGGAACTGCACGAAGAAAACGACCAGTATATTCCCAGAATTTCCTGGACCAAAGACGATAATACTGTGGCAGTTGAAAGGCTGAACAGGCAGCAGAATAACCTTGAACTCATTGAAGCCAGCAGCCCGGGATGGAAACTGAAAACCATCCTGAAAGAGCATGATAATGACTATATTGAAATTACTGATAACCTCTATTTTTTCGATGACAATTCCTTCATGATGTGTTCATCAAAAAGCGGGTTCAATAATATTTATCTGTATGACCGTGACGGGAAGGAATTGCGGAACCTGACGCCCTATCGCTTTGATGTTGAGAATATCCTGGGTTATGACGATTCTGCCAAAACCATTTTTTATTCTTCCAAAGAGCCAAACCCGAGAACATCTACCGTTTTCCAGGTTAACCTTGACGGAACCGGGAAAAAGACTTTGAATGATGACGAAAAAGGATCCACTTCGGTTGAATTTGCTTCCGATTATAAGCATTATTTAATGACGACATCTTCGGCAATGGTACCTTATGTGTGTGCTGTTTATGATAACAACGGCAAGAAGCTAAAAGGAGTGGAAGACAATGCAGAACTAAATCAGACGATAAAAAATGAAAAGTTTTCTCCCAAAGAGTTTTTTGATCTCAACCTTGCAGACACTGAATCACTTAGCATATGGATGATCAAACCACCGCATTTCAAAAAACATCATAAATATCCTGTCTTGTTCAGCATTTATGGCGGACCCGGAATCCAGACCGTAAACGATGCCTGGGGTGGGACTCTGGATATGTGGTATCAGTATCTCGCCCGCAAGGGATATATTATAGTGTCCGTAGATAACAGGGGTACAGGAGGTAAAGGAAGAGATTTTAAACACACCACCTATCTGAAACTCGGCCAGAAAGAAAGTGATGACCAGATTGCTGCCGCAAAATATTTAGCCAAACAGGATTATGTCGATCCAAAACGCATCGGTATGTACGGATGGAGTTTCGGGGGATATATGTCAGCCATGTGCATTACCAAAGGTGCTGATGTGTTTAACACGGCCGTCGCTGTAGCTCCGGTAACTGACTGGCGCTATTACGATAATATCTATACCGAAAGATATATGGGCTTGCCGAAAGACAATTCGGATAACTACGATGCTACATCTGTACTAACCTATGTGCCGAAACTGAAAGGAAATTTCCTGGTTATATTCGGGACTTATGATGATAATGTGCATCCACAAAATTCCATCATGCTGGTAAAGAAGATGGTAGAACTGAATAAAAAATACGATTCAGAATTCTATCCCAATAAAAATCACGGTATTTACGGAGGCTATACCCGCCTGCATTTGTACACTAGAATTACAGATTATATTTTAGAACATTTGTAATGCGGTTTATTTTGTAGTTTGCACTTTGAAACAGAGTGATGTTTAGAATTATTCCAGATAATAAAATCATACAGTAACTAAATAACCTAGAAATGGAACAGGAACAAGAAGTAGATTTATCAGCAATGCAAATGGCCGGCGTACCGCCTAAAAAAGGACATCCGAGAAGTTTATGGATCCTATTTGGTACAGAAATGTGGGAACGTTTCGGGTATTACCTCATGGTAGGTATTTTCTTTTTGTACCTGGTTGATCCGATGTCTCATGGAGGTAAAGGTTTTACAGTTAAAATGGCAGCTGACCTTGTAGGGTCCTTTATCGCTCTTGTTTATTTAGCGCCTTTTATCGGAGGTATGATGGCCGACCGTTACCTTGGGTATCGAAAGGCTATCATTATTGGTTCCAGTTTACTGGCCGCCGGTTATTATACCCTTGCCATACCTGGAGATACAGCACTCTATGTGGCTTTATTAATGATCATTGTTGGCAATGGATTCTTTAAGCCCAATATCAGTACACTTTTAGGGAATATTTACAACCGGGCCGATCTCAAGCCGAAAAAAGATGTCGCTTATAATATCTTCTACATGGGGATTAACATTGGTGCATTTGTCTGCAACTTCGTCGCAGCCTACCTGCGCAACCATTACGGATGGGGCTATGCTTTTGCCGCTGCCGGTGTGGGTATGACCATTGCACTTGTCTGGTTCCTTTTTGGAATGAAACATGTGAAAGAAGGGGATATTAAAAAAACGGTACATAAAGAAGATATGCCGATGAGCAAAATCTTCGGATATGTATTTCTTCCTGCTATGATCACAGCAACTTTCGGTTGGTTTCTCAACAAGATGATCGGTCATACCATTTTCGGAACACCATCCAACGATGCCTTTATGTGTGCCTGTGTTCCGATCATCATTTTTTACATCGGTATATATACACGCGCTACCAAAGAAGACAAAAGAGGACTTGGAGCGCTGTTTGCTTTCTTTATTGTTTCTATTGTTTTTTGGGTTATCTATAACCAGAACAGTACCGGCCTTACCATTTGGGCCGACCAGTATACAGCTCGTAAAATGCCTGAATCTATGCAGGGTATCGGAAATTCTTTAGGCATGATTCAAACTATATCTACCAAACCCGACAGTGTGACCAAAATTGATGAATTTTTCCGTCCGGTACTTGATGCCAACGGACACACCCAGCAGGTATTGGGAACAAACCCTTATTTCCAGAACCTGCCGAAAGCAGACTGGCCGAAAGACGGGAATGAACATCTGATTTCAACAGAAATATTCCAGTCCATCAACCCATTCTTTATCATATTTTTAACTCCAATCGTCGTAGGGTTTTTCACATGGTTGAGCAAACGAAAACGAGAGCCGAATACACCGACAAAAATCGGTGGAGGTATGATGATCGCAGGTCTTTCTTCTTTGCTGATGTTGTTTGCTGTACTATCTACAAATGTATATCACAACAAAGCTGAAATGTATTGGATCATATGTACATATGCATTGTTTACTTTGGGAGAGTTGCTGGTTAGTCCAATTGGATTGTCAATGGTTTCCAAATTGTCACCACCCCGCATTACAGCATTGATGATGGGGTGCTGGTTCCTTGTGAATGCTATTGCAGGAAAAGTTGCGGGGCTTATGGGAACATTCTGGGACAGCTTTACCGATAAAACGAATTACTTCCTGATCCTGGTCATAGCAGCAGGTGTAGCCAGTGCTGTTATGTTTGCAATGAGCAAATGGATAGGGGCGGTAGTCAAGGAAAAGACCGGGGCGAATTGAGAAAATAGTCTTTAACTGTGATGGGGAATGATGGGTATGATAAGACATGATTTGGGAAATAAAATATCCAGGTTTTTATATCATGTTGTATCATAATAATCATATAAATCACAGTTAAAGATGATTAAACCTGAGTACAAATATTCAGAGTTAACATCGAAGATTATTGGCTGCGCAATGGAAGTCCATAATATTTTGGGGAATGGATTCCAGGAAGTTATCTATCAAAGAGCATTAGCTTTAGAACTGGAAATTCAGGGACTTGGCTTTGTAAGGGAATTTGAAATGCCAATCTTCTACAAAGGAATTAGTATTGGTACCCGTAGAGTGGATTTCCTTGTTGAAAATAATTTGAGTGTAGAGATTAAAGCGGTGATAAACCTTGAGCCTGTTCATTTAGCGCAGGCAATAAACTATCTCGAGGCATATAATCTTGAAATTGGATTGCTTATTAATTTCGGAGATGTTAAACTTCGATTTCATCGACTTGAGAACCATAAATGGAAGCCGAATAGTCTTTAACTGTGATTTGGAATGATATATGTGATACAACATGATTAACTAAAGCAATGTTTTGACAAATCATGTTTTATCACAAAAATCAAACACATCAAAGTTTAAGAATTTACTCTTCCTTAAACAACCTCAAACTCAATCCGATATTATAAAAAAACGGATCGGTGACCAATGTGTTGTTATATACGGAAAACAACATTGTATTGGAATATGAAAACCCTGCTTGTGCCTGGAAACTAAGCCTTTTGCCTCCAACCCTGTAGGTGACACAAGGCTCAATTATAGGATCATTATTCACATAATTCTGAGGATATGGACCCCATTTATGGGTCTGTTCATCGAGAACCAAAAATGAATAATGGTCATAGAAAAGATAACCCATTTTGAGAGAAAGGCTGATACTGTGTTTTCTTGTATTGTGAAATCCCAGGTCCAATTGCACAAAAGGCTTGGTCGCATTTGTTGAAAACATACCATTATAGACATATCCGAAATCATCCGTAACTGAAAAACTACGGGAGTATCTTTCAGCTCCGCCATAAATTTCAAAAACCCCTTTCGTACCTATCGGGTTAAAATAACCTATAGCAAGCTCTCCGCTCTGCCTGGTCCCGTTATTAATATTTACATCCCCAGCATATTCCATAATATCATTCATGCCCCAGGAATAACTCCCCATAGCAGCAAAAGATTTTGAAAATGAATAAGCTGCCTGAAAACCAACACTTTCTGTCCCTGTTGCTACACTTATTCTGCCTTCATTTTTTTTTGATAAAAGCGGCACGTTCTGACTAACCGCATCGTGCATTAACGGGTATGAAATACACGAAGAAAAAAACAAAAAAATAACAAGGCTAATATACCATTTCATATTTGGGGTTTATGAGTTTTTTGCAGGTGTAATTTTGGGACGAATATGACCAAAAAGCTTAAGGGATAAACCAAAATTCATGAAAAAATTTAAAGGTGCATCAAAATTTGTCATTGTAGTTTGAAATGTGAGCCCCATTTGTGCCTGGAAACTAACCTTATGCAATCCTAACCTGTAGGTAATGCATGGTTCAAAGAATGGTGCGCTATTTGGAATCGCCTGAGAGGTGTTAGGTGCCCCATTGGCACTAAATTCTGTGGAAGAAAAATGGTCGTAAATAACATATCCTATTTTGAATGAACCTGTAAACCGTTGACTCCTTGCATTATAAGTTATTGCGTCTAATTGCACAAAAGGTATTGTGCAATGTGTTCGAATGATTTCAGAAGGTATACTGTGTACCAGGGGATCTGACCAAGCTGTGAAATTTCTATAATATCTTTCTGCCCCACAATAGATTTCAAAAGGTGAATTTTCATTCGATTCAAAATATCCAATAGCAAACTCCCAGCTGTTTCGAATACTGACATCGTTCACACCATTAGAATAACCGCCTATCAATGCTAATGCGTTTGTTAATGCATAAGCGCCTTGAAAACCATAAGTTTCAGACCCGGTTGTTGCTGATAACCTTATTTCATTTTTTTGTGTGAGAAGTGGCACATTTTGGGCAACGGTGTACTGCATAACCTGGCCATCTGCATTTGAACTCATAGAAAGGATTGTTATAAAGACAATGAGCTCTTTTATCCCGGGAATATTATGGAATAAATTATTCAATTTATTTTCTGTTCCCCAAATAGCTTTAAAGATAAACCCACATTGATAAAAAAATCGCCACCAGTATCATAGTAACTGACTGGATCAGCTCCTGATAAACCCGCCTGGGCCTGAAAACTCAATTTCTTTCCTCCCAACCTGTATGTTATGCATACTGCAGTTGTCGGTTTGGTACTTGCATGATTTGTGGTTGAGTATACAGGACCATATGGTGCATTTGGATTTACACCTGCATGGAAAGAATGAAAATGATCGTAAAACAAATAGCCGTATCTACCGGAAATGCTGAAACAGTGACGTCCATTACCTGGTATGCCTAAATCAAATTGAACATACGGTTCGGTACAATTCGTTCTGAATGTATCAGGTGGTAATGAACCTGCCAGGGCATCATTCCAGGTCTGGAAATCCCTGTGATATCTCCCTGCACCGCCATAAATTTCAAAGATTATTGAATCCTTAAATTTTTTAAAATAACCAACTTCAAACTCCCAGCTGTTTCTATTGCTGTTATCGAAAGTCGAACCATAAGAATAGCTCCCCGTTATGGCAAATGACTTTGAAAAAGCATAGGCAGCCTGAAATCCATAATTTTCAGTTCCTGTTGAAGCTGATAGCCTGAGTTCATTTTTTTGTGTAAAAAGAGGCACATTTTGCGCAACAGTATAATGCATATACTGACAATCTGCATGTGGACTAAGAGAAAGGATTAGTATAAGGATAAGGAGCCATTTCATATTATCAACTTTTATTCTTCTTTATGATTGAAAAGCCTCAATGTCAATCCGACATTAACAAAAAAAGGATAATCAGAAGAATTTCCCCCCACATAAAGTGCATATTTTTCCGATTTTGTGAACGAATAACCTATCTGGGCTTGAAAACTAAGCCTTCGCCCACCTAGTCTATAAGTAATGCAAGGCTCAAAGATGGTTGCATTGTTAACGTAATTAGTATATGGAATCCAATAATTTTGGCCGGTATTTACCATAAGGGAATAGTGATCATAAATCAGATATCCGAATTTTGCTGAAATTCCTAAACAATGATTCCCTTCATTTGGAAAACCAAGATCAAATTGCACAAATAGTTTGGTAAAATTAGTACTGAATATACTATTCGGTACCTCATAACCTGACAAATTTTCTACAGAATAATCTCTATGATATCTTTCTGCTCCGCCATATAACTCCAGACTAACATAAGGGTCAATTGCATAGAAATAACCAAAAGCAAATTCACTATTCCATCGATTCCCGTTATTTATATTTAAATTATCAGTATACAAAAAAACGTCATTCATACCATAAGAATAACTCCCTAATACCGCTAAAGAATTGGAGAATGCATAAGCGCCCTGAATGCCAAACTTTTCACTCCCAGTGGCAACTGAAACCCTGAAATCATTCTTCTGCGAAAAAAGAGGCACATTCTGTGCCGTGGCATAATGCATTATCGGGAAAGATGCGCATGAAACAAGTAAAAATGTAATCAATAAACTTATGAACCATTTCATATTATATAATAATTATCAAATATGAAGAATTTAAATCTCATATATGCCACAGATCCAATATATCTCACAATTGAACACCAACACTTAATATCCCTTCCATCATCCAGAGCTCCTGCCGGGCAATACCCTTATAAACAGGAATATCACTCAGGTTTGAATAGGCGATCTTATTAGTCAATTCTACAAAAACCCATTTCACAGGTGCCAACCGGATGCCATATTCAAGTCCGGCGGTATATCCTCCATAGCGCCACCAGCCTTTACCTATCCCGAAAAAATTATTTATTACTTTTGGTCCAACATCGTTTGAAAATCCCATAATCGTATTCTCTGCATGCGGCAGCATCACACCTCCACCTACTTTCAATATGCCTTGTATGGAAACATTCTGATCCATTCTCCTGAAAATCGGTGTTTTCTTAACATAATTGACCATCAGGTGGTTGGCGCCGTTATGTAACATATAACTAAAATATTCCGGCGATAAAATTACATTTTCATTTACTACAGTCCCACTTACTACTCCCGTAATTATGGATGACTGGTTTGCCGTGGTTGTATATTTTGTATGATCAAGGCTAAGCTCAAAACCATTGGTTTGCGCATCATCAAAAAAGAAACCAACTCTTGCACTGAATTGTGGAATGGTGATCTGTTGATTAAAAATGCCGCTCGTCCATCCTGGTTCATCATGAGCTGACACATTATGTACCGTAAAATTATTGCCTAACGCATTCTCGCTTATCAGGATATTGCTCGGCATCCACATTTCAGAATTGTAACCCCAACTTATATACCAGTGTTTTTTTACTTTCATCTGGGCTGATGCATGCATTATTGGAAGGGCTATCGCAATCGACCAAATAAAAATAAAGCGGATTTTTCTTTTTATTAAATTCATAAATGGATTTCTTAATTAAATATAAGACGACAGAAATAGTAAAAGATGAGGTAATGTCTGGCTAATATTATTATTAAATCAAAATAGAATTTGATTTTCAACAACTTATGTGTTTAATATTATATTTTTTTGATTCCTATGAACCCTGCATCCTGAGATACGAAATGAATTCATAAGGAATAGTGTTTATGAGGTTAAGAAAACACTCAACCCAACCCGCTTCACAATCATTAAAAAATTAATTCTTACTTTCGTAACACATGCTGCGCCTCATATATAGCTTTACCTACCCGTTTATTTTTGTGAGTCTGCTCTGGATCATCATGATTTTCCAGGTGGCAAGCGGGGTCAGTTTTTTGGACTGGGGTGTTGTTCCTCACACGCTTATCGGACTTAGGGGCATCATTACTATGCCGTTGATCCATGCCGGCTATATGCACCTGTGGTCCAATACTTTTCCACTTATTATCCTGGGTGCAGGGGTCAATTATTTTTACCCGGAAGTAGCAGGTAAAACCTGGGCAATCATTTACCTCGGAACCGGTATTCTTGTCTGGCTTTTTGCACGCCAGAGTGACCATATTGGCGCCAGTGGTATTATATATGGACTCGCGGCTTTTTTGTTTTTTGGTGGAATCTTCAGGAAAGACAACCGGCTCAGGGCCTTGTCCCTCATTATATTAATATATTACGGTGGAATATTCTGGGGCGTATTTCCAATTGATCCTCACATTAGTTGGGAAGGGCATTTGTTTGGCGCCTGCACCGGGATCATTGCTGCATTTATCTTTCGGCATAAAGGACCCAAGCCCAAAAAACATCAATGGGAAAATGAAATACAACAGGACGACGGACTGCCCCATATTTCACATTATTTTGAAGTAGAACCATAAATCAAAAAATGGTTTGGCACTGCAATATACTGGATCAATGCCTGGAAACTATGCGTGAAATGACGGGACGTGAAAATGAATTTTTGGAGTTCGCTAAAACATTTCACGCAAAGAACGCAAAGGCTTCGCAAAGAACGCAAAGTTAAAACCATCAGGTCAACGATATAGTCTTTACAGCTTCCAGCGCATTTTCAAGACGATCCACAACTTCATTTTTCCCAAGCAGTTCGGCGGTGTCCCATAGTGCCGGCCCGATAGACTCTCCTACCAGCAACACCCTGAATAACTGCAAATACTGACCAGGTTTCACATTCAGTTCTGCTGCCGTTTCTTCATATTCTTTCTGAATATTTTCATGCCTGAAATCAGAAAGATTATCAAGCCTTGATTTTATTCTCGCAAAGAATTCAGGAGCGATAGCATCCCATTTTTTCTT
>JABDBQ010000053.1:0-441 GCA_013288555.1 Bacteroidota bacterium
TCTGGAGATATATCCAAAGAAGAATATGACGAAAGGATGAATACCCTGAAAAGGGATAACAGGTAATACCTATTTCACATCTACTGTAATCGTAGCTGACAATGGGCCGCCATATGACCGGTGCATGCCATCAGCAAACTGAAGAGTGAGCTTGTGCTTTCCGGGAGTAAGAGTAAGTTCCGTTTCGGTCTGTGCTTTTCCAAAATGAAGGTGTGTAGCATCTTTAGGAACCATGGTCCCTTTTGACAATGAATCACTTGCATCGATAAGCAAATGATGATGCCCCGATCCTGCTTTTACTGCTCCGGCGGTATCTACGGTCATACCTGAAACACCCATCTCAACTTTGAATGGGGAAGTAACGCTCTGTCCATCTTTCAGGTTTACAAAAAACACTTTAGCACCCGCCGGTACTGCCGGTTGTGCATCACTTGCAGGAGC
>JABDBQ010000053.1:451-18403 GCA_013288555.1 Bacteroidota bacterium
TTTAGCTGCTGTGGAATCGGTTTTGGTTGCATTCGAGTTTGTCGTTGAAGCATTGTTGCATGACATTGTGATAACCGTCATGATTCCAAAAATAAACAGGGGTGTTTTCATTGTATTGTATTTTTATAATTAAAGTTCAAATCCATAAACCATTGAAATGGCCGAATGTTCTGGCTTCCAAATTTAACATTTTATTCAGAGGAACCAAATAATCATCGTTTGTAAAAAAAAATTAATCAAACGCTTGTTTAAATCAAACGTTTGTTTAACTTTGCAGCATAATTAGGCGTAAGGCATAAGGATTAAGGCGTAAGTAAAAAAAACAGCCTAATGAAGATGTCAGACAAAAAGAAAAGGCGATCAAATGGCTCCAGCAGTAGATAAAAAAGAACATATTCTCCGGTATCGAAAGATATGCCCGCATCATCTGTTTTAAATGTTTCCTGACACGAGTGATATGTTCCTGGCTGCGAATTTCATAGGTGGCAGGATCGACACCCAATACTTTGCATACCAGGTTTTTTGACATGGTCGATTGGTTGATGGTACCTAGAATAGAACCGACAGTGAGCGGGACATCCACCTTGCGGAATACTTTTTTAGCAATCCCGTCTTCAATGATCTTTGAAAACTCAAGGGCATTCCGGGAAAGAATATCACAGATCACAGCACTAAGGGTGGAACGTACATCCAAAGACATTTCCCGGTACATGATTTTATGAAAGCTGGTATTTCGGAGAATTTTCTCAGAAAACACATCTATCATAGAATCCACTTTCTTCCAGGGATCGGCCTCCTGCTTATGGATCTGTTCGATCATTTCCCTCATGTAAGAGGTACGAAGAATTAGGAATTAAGAATTGAAAGACAATACACAACATAACAGCCCTTTGCGAAACACTTTGCGCTCTTTGCGTGAATTGGCTACCGCAGAATACGCAAAGGAAACATGCGCAGAGAGCACAGAGACAAGAAAACCAAATCAAGAATCACAAATCACAAGTTTTCGAATGAAGAACAAACCACAAATGAAATTAACGATATTATCAGTCATGAAAATGTGAAGGACTATTCTGCTAAAAAGAAGATCATGACTAAACTTGATAAAAAAAGGGATTCTGCCATGCGCGATGCTTTGAGCGACGAGCATTATGTATATTACGTAAAGCTACAGGATCAGGACCCTGCGGCCATGAAAGCCACTAAGGCATGCAGAGAAGGGCAGGAGATATGGTAAAGCGAAGTGCGGATAGCGAAAGAGCGAAGTGCGATTCGTAGTTGAATCTAGCTCATTTCCTGGAAGAGCAATTCAACCCCTGTAATGATAAATTGCACACCAACAGTCATTGCAATAAAGCCCATGATTTTGGTAACAGCCTCAAGGCCGGCTCTGCCCAGGATTGGGAGGAGTTTCTGAGATACGCTAAGGATAATGAAGCTGATAACCCCGATTGCTATTACAGCAAGCAATATGAATAAAGTATGCAATCCTATGCCATTGGTATGCGTAGATAGAGATATTACGGTTGCGATACTACCTGGTCCGGATAACAGCGGTAATGCTAACGGTGTTAACGAAATATCGGCCTTTACTTTCGCTTCAAGCTTTCCCTGATCACTAAGATTGACAGATTTGTCGGTTCCATTTAGGAGATTGAAACCGGAGCGCATAACTATAAGCCCCCCCGCAATACGTAAACTTATCAGGCTGAAACCAAAAAATGACATAATGAAGGTACCTGCAAACAGGAAAAACCCAAGAATGGCAATAACGTAAAGGCTGGCTTTCCGGGCCATAAGCTGGCGGTACTCAATGGGGTGTTCTGACGTAAGCGCAAGAAAAACGGGCATCATTCCCAAAGGATTTACCACAGAAAATAATGAGGTAAATGATCCCAGGAAATAATTGAACAATGGTTGCTCGAGGAATTTGATATGTATTATTGCCAGCAATGTTTATCAGTTAAAAGGTGCTGCAAATATATGAAAGATAATGTGCGTTGTTTGGAAAAGAATCAGAAGAAATAAGAATCCTGGGAGATTCTTATTTCTCTTATTGTTTCCAGTAATCTGTTAGCATTTCATCTGCCCATTTTGGCTGGCTGATTTCAGATTTATCAATCATAAATTCTTTCATGACCGGTTTTATGTCCAGTACAGGTGTGCCGTTTATGGCGTCAAAATGAATCACAAAAAGTTTCCTTCCTTCTTTTTTGATCAGCCGGGCAACAGTTATGCCGAGCCTGTTAGGCCTGTCTTTATTGCGTTGCGCAAAAACACCAACTTCCGGCCAGTCTGCATTTCCGCGTGGATGCCGGCTGAATAGAACAGAATCAGATGCCTGATGAAAATGAAAAATGATTTCAATATGAGAAAAAGCTTCAATACCTTTAAGAGATTCAGATGGAATATCGTCAACAAGTTCAATGACCGAAACAATATTCCCCCAAAAATCATCAGACAGGTTTTCCCTTGTGTTTTTTACGAATGCAACGGGGCTCATTTCCATAATCATATATCGTATTCGTTAATGTTTAACCACGCAAATATAACTGAGTAAAAGCAATACAAAACTGAAAAAAAGTTAAGTCTCAATAGCTCTGAATATTCAGTCTGGTGATCGTTAAGAGGTTGCGTCTAATGTTACGTAAAAGTATATAAAATGTTATGAAATATTTATGAAAATGATACTAAAATATTTCGGATGTTTTATATTATTGTTATTATAGCTATAGTGGCTGTTCAGTTCGGATTCGTGTAACTTACTTTGCGCAATAATTAAAAAAGATTACGCTTGAGACAGATTTACACGCATTACAAAATTCTATTTATCAGCTTATTAGTTCAGTTTTTTTTCATTTCCTTCAATAACCTTTCCTATGCAGGAACGCTTAAGGGCGTTGTTGTAGATGCATCGACTAAGGAACAGGTTATTGGTGCAATGGTGCATATAAAAGAACTAAATATTTCAGCCGTTACAAATCTGGAAGGTATTTATTCTTTTAAAAATTTAGCTCCAGGTACTTATTCACTGGAATGTAAATTTCTTGGGCTGAGATCGATCTCGAAAAATGTAACCGTGTCAGATGGCAACGCTTTTACAACTATGGATTTTGCTATGGAGAGTGCAAGTACCATTATGGAAGTCAATGTAGTTGGCCATCAGAACAATGAAACGGACCTGAATGCCCGTAAATCAGAACACCAGGCTGATTATGAAACAAATATATTATCTGCTCAATCCATTCAGTTGCTGCCTGATATTACGATTGCCAATACGCTGCAACGCATCTCAGGAGTCACGGTCGAACGTAACAGTACCGGTGACGGCCAGTTCGCAATCGTTCGCGGGATGGATAAAAGGTATAACTATACCACTATCAACGGTATAAAGATTCCAAGTCCCGATAACAAAAACAGGTATGTTCCCTTAAATATCTTTCCATCCGATATCGTTGAGCGTATTGAGGTGAACAAAACCCTGTTGCCTTGTATGGAGGCTGATGCCATAGGAGGCGCAGTGAACCTTCAATTGCGTAATGCTCCTGATTATTTAATGATAAAAGGAACTGTTGCAGGAGGTTATAGCCAGATAAATAGTCAACAACCCTTCCAGACCTACAACGCGAATCCGATAAATTTTAAATCACCAAACCAGATAAACGGAACAACATATAACGCTTTAGTTACTGATTTCCCAAAATCGACAAATAACTATTCAACTATAAAAGTACCGATTAATTCAACCGCTAATCTTATCATAGGAGACCGGTTTTTCAATCACAAGCTTGGTGTTTTAATAGCTGCAAGCTACCAGAATGTATATAAGGGTACCAGTGAAAGTTTCTTTGAGGCTGCCTCCCAACCTGTTGCAACTAACCCGGATGGATCTTATATCAGTACAGGACTTAACAGAGGAAATGTTCCGTCATTTGATTTTGTACATACACGTACGATCAGTACTCAGCTTACTACTTACGCTGTGCATGCAAAATTGGATTACCAGATCAATAATCTGAATTCCCTGAGTTTTTACACCCTTTATGTTCAGAGTAGATCGCAGCAGGTACGGTATTCTGAGGATACGGCTACCGCCGTGAATTTAGGCCTTTTAGATCATGAACAAAGATCAGTTTTAACAGTCCAATCCATTTACAATGCAACATTGCAGGGTAATCACATATTACTACCGGGATTAAAACTTGATTGGTCAGCAGTTTATGCAATTGCTTCAAACAATCAGCCCGACTATTCTACTTTAACAACTGAGAATAATTACTATACAAATACACCACCATACTCATATATACTCTCACTTTCAAACAAATGGATCAGTAACACCGATCAGGATATTGCAGAATATCTGAATCTTACCTATAACTATAACCTCGCCGGGAGTGATTTGGAACTGAAAGTAGGGGAGATGGACAGGCATAAGAACCGGAACAACTATTATGCTGATTATAAGCTTTCTCCATTACCTCCTTCCACATCTAACAACCAGCAGGAATTTACAACCTTCAATAATGCCATATTTTACTGGAGCCCCGCTTCAGCAGCAACCGGTGCTCAGGATAATCCCAATACTTATACCGCAACTGAGGACGTAACTGCAGGTTATGGTCAGGTCAAATATACTTTCTTCAGTAAACTGCAAGTACTAACGGGCGTAAGGGTTGAAAATACTTCACATAGTTATGATCAGATAAACATTCCTGTGACAACACCTGCCCAACATGGATCGGGTACCTATTATGATGTACTACCAGGGATACATTTAAAATACATGATTGATAATTTACAGAACCTGAGATTGTCATATTATCAATCTATAACAAGACCCGGCTTTTTTGAAAATACGCCATATAAACTTCCCGGTGATTATTATGATGAAGTCGGGAATCCATATTTAAAACACACTACAGCAGATAATTACGATCTAAGATATGAATTGTACCCAAAAGGTATTGACCAGATATCAGTTGGTGTATTTTACAAGAATCTTTATGACCCGATTCAGTATGCTTTTGTAAGAGAAGGAACATCATCACAGGCCCTTCAACCACAGAATTTTAGTAACGCCACAAATTATGGTGTTGAAGCAGTATTTACCAAGTTTTTCGGAGTGTTTGGTGTAAGCGCAAATTATACGTATACCAACTCAAGCATCATATCCAAAAAGGCATTCTACTATCAGATTACGGGACCTGATGGGAAACCGTATACACCTCCATTTGATACAGTTATGGCAAAAACACCGCTTCAGGGACAGGCTGAGCACATAGGAAATTTATCCCTGATTTATAAAAATACGAAACAGGGACTGGATGCTGAAGTCGCATTTATATATACAGGTAAGCATATCGCCATTGTATCACCCTATTACGGTCTCGATTACTGGCAAAGAGCAAACCTGCAGCTTGATTTCTCCGCAGAGAAAAGCATTAACAAGCATTTTTCGGTCTACATAAAACTTGCTAATCTTCTAAACACACCGGTGGTTTATGAAATAGACCGACCCAATGTTTTCAGAAATGCACCTTTCCCATTTTATCTCCCGGCCCAGGATAGTAACAATAATATTAAAGCGCAACAGGATATTTATGGACCATCTTACCTGGGAGGCGTTAGGTACACATTTTAACGTAATTAATTCATTTTCAACTAAAACAATTTAATAAACAAAAACAACAAACAAATGAAAAAGATTTTATTATTCGGTTTATTACTAACCGGTATGGCATTCACGTTTTCCTGCAGCAAGCCCGGCAGTGAAAGCACGAATGTATCTACACCACCTTTACAAATCGGACAAACCATCAGCACTTCCACACATTCAGGTACAGTAAAAGGTACCATGACCAGTGGAAATACCTATACCATTACTGGAGATTTAACTATCAACCGTGGTGATACATTATTGATCCAGTCTAATGTAAAAGTAGAAATGGGACCTGGTACTTTTATCAATGTAAAAGGTACTTTGATTTCATTGGGTACTAAAGACAATCCAAACTATATTACCTCACCAACAGGTAAATATATCTGCGATTTAACGACACCTCAACAATCAGATCCTGCTTATGCCGGTCTATGGGGTGGTATTTATTGCGATAGTTCTTGTAAAGCTCTTGTGCTGAAATGGACACATATTGAATTTGCCGGCGGCGCCGTTGTAAACCCTGCCGTTCAGGGTTCATCAGCAGGTGATGCTTATAGCATGTATTTCGTAAATCCAAATGGATATATCGTCCTGGAAGATGACTGGTTTTATGGTGGTGTTGATGATTTCTTCAGAATTCAAAGCGGTATTGTTGCGGCTTATCGTAATACATTCATCAAAAACAGTGCAATCAGCGGCGACTGTCTGAATGCTAAAAATGGATCAGTTGGTGATATGGCTTACAACTTCTTTATCGGTACCTGTACCAATGGAACCAAAGCTTCCAATAAAGGCGCCGGAGGTCAACAGACAAATATCTCTATGTATAACAATACATATATCAACGGTGGTTACAGACAAACACAAACCGGACGTAGCGGCGCCATTGATTATGAACAAGGTGCAAAAGGATTCTACTACAACAACCTTTGTGTGGATTGCAAATTCGGACCACGTGTTGTGATTAACCCTACTGCTGACACAGCCAATATGAAATATGGTTATACCTTTCAATATGGAGATGATACCTCCATTACGAATGAGTTTTACCCTGTAGCATATATTACAGTGCCAAAATCAACTGATATTCCTAATCCAGGTTTCCTTCCTTCAGGATATAAAATAGGCGGCAAATATGATGGTACAAGCCTTGTAGGCAAAAATAATCCTATGTTTGTAAATTATCCCCTTCCTAACAAATCTTATATCGAAACCACTTGCCCTGAAGGCTTTGATTTCCACTTGCAATCAAGTTCACCTTGTATTGGCAAAGGATTTACAGGCTTTAGTCCTTTGAAACTTGTTCCTATGGCAACCGCAAAAAATCCTGTTGGCGTAACGGAATACACCATGCCTGGCAGTGATATCGGATGCTACCAGTCTAACGGTTCTGGTAACCAGCACACAACCTGGTAAACACACAGCTCATAATCTGTTTTAATATAAGAACCCGGCTTTGCAAAAAGCCGGGTTCTTTGTTTTAATTCTTTTTTATTGTTAATAAAAAGCGTTTTTATTTAAGTTTTGTAGTTTTGTTTTGTAGACCTCGTTTCTGATGTAAATTAAAATTATTGTTTCATGAAAAAGCATTTCATACCTCTGGTTTTAATTGTTAGCATTATCGCTTTTATTCCTTCCTCTATATTTGCCCAAAAATGGATGAAAGTGAGCGCCGGAGGACGTTTTTCAGCTGCCTTGCGGTCTGATGGTACGATATGGGAATGTGGTCGTGCCGCACAGGGTCAATTAGGGAATGGAGCAGATACAACTCAAGTGTACAACTTCGCTCAAACAGGTACAGATACCGATTGGGTCGATATTTCATGCGGAGAAGACCATATCCTGGCCTTAAAAAGAAACGGAAGCCTCTGGGCATGGGGGAATAATGGTAACGGCGAACTTGGTGTTGGAGATAGTATCAGTCGTAAATATCCCGAACAGATCAATTCTGATTTTGATTGGGTATATATTTCGGCTTCAAGTTATGCTTCATACGCCATAAAAAAAGACGGCAGCATTTGGGGATGGGGGTTAAATTTTGATGGGAATCTGGGAGATAGCAACAGGGTAAACCAGGCCGTACCCGTAAAAATAGATGGGACCTATAAATGGAGAAAAATATGTGCCGGCAAGCCGTTTTCAATGGCTTTAAGGGCCGATGGAACCCTTTGGGCTTCAGGTTTTAACGGAGATGGAGATTTGGGAAATGGCACATTAAAGAATTCGTTGGTACTTGTTCAGGTCAATACGGACAATGACTGGATTGATATTTCTTCCGGTTGGAATTTTACCATTGCACTTAAGAAAAACGGAACAATATGGAGTTGGGGCTATAATGGTAATGGACAATTGGGCCAGGGAAATATTTCTCCGCTAAGCAAACCGAAAATGATTTCTTCAGACTCAGACTGGGTCAGAATCTCAACAGGATGTTTGTACGGATACGGGATAAAGCGAAATGGAACACTCTGGGCCTGGGGATCCAATTATATCGGAGAACTAGGTGATGGAACTACCAATCAATATGATTTTCCAAAAATGATTGGCTCAGAAAATGATTGGCGAATGGTTTCAGGGGCAAAGGGATATTCAATTTCGAGCAATGTCCTTCGGGGATTGTTTTCTCTTGGCATTAGGGGCGATAGCAGTACTTTATGTGTTACAGGTGAAAATGATTATGGGCAGTTGGGGATTGGGTCTTTCATGAATATACATCAATATGATTGCGACATTTATGCAGGAATACCGGATATAAAAACTTCGATAAATGATCATATCCGTATATTCCCGAATCCGGCAAATGAAACCGTCAATATTTCTATTCCAGTAAATAATCAAATTGAGGGCAGGATTTGTATTTCTGATATGAATGGAAAACAGGTTTATTTCAACAATATCATGCTGACTAACAATTTAATGCCGATAGATATTTCAGCATTACCTCAAGGGGTTTATTTGCTTGAAATTTTTTCTAAGGACCAGGTTTTCAGGACGAAACTGGTGAAGGAGTAGCAATTTCCTGTATTTGCAAGGATGGACAAGGTTGTTTGAAATAAATCCAACTGTATTTGTGAAATATAATGCCTTATTGAATGGCTATAAATAACATTTAATATTGCAATAAATTTATTTTCAGGCAGTAAAACAAAACGCTTTTATATCTTTGTATAATGCACACCAAAAAAATCATTCTCTGGTTTGCTGTTGCTATTTTATCAATTCAAATTGTTTGGGCACAGCAGCACAGTGATTACACCCCTTTACAGGTTTCTGATGCTGGCGCCACAGAATTGACTTCGATGCTTCAAATGTCACCTTCTGCTGCTGCCAAACGTGCCGGTTCCGGTAAAGCCAGCCTTTACGAAGCGGTTGATATTGAAATAAAAGAAAAAGTAAAACAGGGTTTTGTTTTATATGACGATACATTGAGCCGGTATCTTGCAGCCATAGGTGCCCAGTTGGCTGCAACCAGGCCTTCATTGCAGGGGACATATAAAATATATACACTGCGCAGTTCTTCCTGTAATGCTTTTACTTTTCCCAATGGGGTGATTTTTGTAACAACCGGTTTGCTTGCTAAATTGCATTCAAAGTCTCAGGTGGCTTTTGTTCTCGGGCATGAATTTGGCCATCTTATAAAAAAGCATGGCGAACAGGCGTTTGATAAGGAACTTAACCTGAAAAAGGATTTTAAGTTTTCATCATCCAACAATGAAAATACGTTGGAAGTGCTGCTTCATTACAGCAGAGAATTTGAAATGGAAGCCGATGCCATTGGTATCGAGTTGGTGAGCACTGCCGGCTTTGATGCCAATGAAGCTGCCAAAGCAATAAAATATATAAGTCCTGAGGATACACAGTTTATGTATCATAAAATTGATATCAGAAAGAATTTTCAAAATGAAGATTTTAGCATCGACAGCATTATGTCAAAGTCGGCTTCTGGAAATTACGGCAATAATACGTCAAAAGATGGTGATGACCGTTTGTCAACACATCCTGACGATGAAAAACGTTTTATTGCAATAAAGGAACTCCTGGCTAATATGCCGGGTATAAATGTAAAACCGCTCCCGGGTGATTCAGCGGATTATGCCAAAGTAGAATACACCGCGAGAATGGAAAATATACGGGCCGATTTTGAATCAGGCAACTATAGCGGGAGCATTTATTTATCCCTGAGAAGTTTAAAAGAAGATGCCGGCAACAGATATCTTAAACTTATGCTGGCGAAAAACCTGATCTGGCTTGCCAATTATAAGAACAATGATGTATTCGATGAAGCTTTCAACGAATCAAACCAATATTATGGGCGCTATTTTTCAGAAGTGGAATCTTTTTTGAAAAAATTATCGCCAAATGATATTAAAAAGTTGTCATACAGTTATATTAAACACAATTACAATACTTCAGGCAAAAATGAAGAATTGTGTTTTTATCTCGCATATGCTTCAGATTTCTATCTGGGTTCCGGGGTTTCCAGGTTCTATTTCAATCAATACTTAAAAGAATATCCGGGAGGTAAATATACGGGCTATGCAGAGAAAAAATTACAATAAGCAGTTGGTTGTCCCCTTGGGTGTCATATGTTTAGCTCTCTTACTGGGCAGTTGCAGGAATATAGAACTGACAGAAAGGGCAGATAACTTTAAACCGGACCATAGTACTATGCGCAGCATTGTTATACTACCTGTAGACTTTTATTACAGCAAGGAGAAGGAAACGGATGTATTTAAAAACGAAAAGGCACTTAAATTTGAAGAAATGGTATTAAAATCAGCGAAAAGTGCCTCTTTGAGCTTTGGCCTGCCAGTAACCCGGGCGGGGATAGATGAAAAAACAGGAGCCGTTTATTTTAATGATGTTGAAAGACTTAAAAGAGAACTTTCAAATGTGGGGCTGCTGTATAATTTTGATAAAATGGACGTTAAGATTAACTATCCAAATACGGAGCCGCTTTCTGCGAATCTGATCCTGTCTCCCGACCTTCAAAAACTTGAAAAGGTATACGGTACCCCGTACTTCTTTTATACCATGTTTGTCAATTCCCATCACAGGCTCATCGCCCTTAATGTATTAGCAGATGTGTCCATTGGTAAAATAGTGTACCGGGAAATAATGGTGGTAGGAGGTTCTCCGCGTGCGCCCGTCATAAACCTGATGATGTTCAATATTTTTAATGACATATTAACACACGCATGAAAAAGATACTTTTTTTGATGGCCTTGTTATTTTTAAGTGCGTCAACTGTTTGGGCGCAACAATTCAGTTCGGGCCTTTCCAATAAAATTATTTTAAAAACCGACCTGGTTTATTGGCTTACAGGTAATGCTATCAACGCGGAAATCGAATACAAGCTTAATAAAAGTTTTACCCTTACAGCAGGATATTATACAGGAAGCCAGCAGTACCCGCAGTCATATTTGTATTCTGATTATGCAGCGCAAACGCAAGTTGTTTTCGCGAATCCGAAAATCACATTGGCGGACAAAGGGATTATCAACTGTACCTATTACCGTGTAGGTGTGCGGAAATATCTGGACAGAATTATTAAAGCGCCATTCGGCCCATATGTGGTTTTGAATGCAGGATATGGATCCGCAAGTCTTTCAGGAGAATACGATGCGTGGCTTTTTGATGGGAATGTTTCGGTATCAGGAACACATAGTGGTCCAACAGTAGCTTATTCTTATATTAATGTTCCTTATATTAACGTACAGTTTGGCAGTGGTGTGCAATATCTTCTTTTTAAAAGAGTTACGCTGGATGCTGCCTTATGTTACGATATTAATGATTTTGAAACCGGTGATGCTAATACAGTGAAAAAAACAAGTGGTTTGACGAGAAATTTTGGACCATCCTTTATTAATTTTGGCAGCGCCGGTGGTATATGTGTTCTGGTAAAAGCCGGAGTATTATTATTCTAATCAATTACTATGAAAACAATAAGAAAATTTTGTTTTTTGGCAGCTTCTATCCTGGTGTTGGTTTCTTGCAAAAAATATACTATTGAACCTGCTGATTCTGTTCCAATGTATAAATATGAGGTTATTGTGGCCAATTACGACCCTGGAAATATAGATAACTTTTTGACACAGTGTTTTTTCTCACTCAACGGATACACCGCTGACCCGATTGATGTAAGAGAAGGAAATCAGAGCTATGGTCAATATGTTGTAAATATAAAATCTGCTAATATAGACTTTGGAATTTCAGGCGGCAATATTACTACGCCTGGCGGCAGTTCAAGTACATTTTATGATCCATCCACAGCTACAGGGCCTTCTAACTGGGCCGTGGCTCATAATGGCTTTTTTTCAGGAGCTACAATTTCTAAGGCCTCATTTGATACCCTTACCCATATTGAGGCGATAAAGGGGCTAACTGATAAATGTTCAGATAATGCCTTTGCTTATCTTCAAGGTTCCTTTTTCTTTTTTAATGTTGATCGTGGTTATGGCGTTGGTTATATAAAAAGCATTGACCAATGGGGAAATGCAACCTTTGATTTAAAATATACAATCACCAATCCTTAAGATAAGATATGTTGAATTGGAAGATTTGCAACTTTTTAATAGTTGTCAAATCTAAAGCAGTTCGTTATTATTGATCATTGATCACTGATCATTGTCAAATCTCCATCCTGATCTTCACGCCCAGCATTTTTTGCACCGTATTTACGATTCCTTCAGGATGAATACCACATTCACGATATTGCTCGTTGGGTTCGCCTTGCTCAATATAATGATCCGGAATGCCCATCCGTACGATTTCATGATTCTGATAGCCATGATCCATAGCCCATTCCAGTACCGCACTCCCAAAGCCACCCATGAGGCAGCCATCTTCTATGGTGATGATTTTCTGGAATTTCCTGAAAACATTGTGAAGCATTTCTTCGTCTAGCGGCTTGACAAACCGCATATCGTAGTGGGCAACACTTACTTCATTCAGGTCCAGGATTTCATTGGCTTTCACCACATGGTTTCCAATGGTTCCGATACTCAATATGGCCAGATCGTTGCCGTTGCTGATCATTCTGCCTTTGCCGATCTCTAAAGCCTTCATCGGGCGTTTCCAGTCTACCATCACACCTTCTCCACGAGGGTATCTGATTGAAAATGGACCCATATCATCCTGCTGAGCTGTAAACATCAGGTTACGCAATTCCTCTTCATCCATCGGGGCGGATACGATCATGTTTGGCAGGCAGCGCATATAAGCAAGGTCAAATGAGCCCTGATGCGTGGGTCCGTCTGCTCCTACGAGGCCACCGCGATCTAAGGTAAATACGACATTCAGGTTCTGGATGCATACATCATGGATTACCTGGTCATAGGCACGCTGCATGAATGTCGAATAGATGTTGCAGAAAGGAATAAATCCTTGTGTGGCCAATCCGGCAGAAAAGGTGACTGCATGCTGCTCCGCAATCCCAACATCAAAAGCCCTGTCAGGCATTTCTTTCATCATGATATTTAATGATGATCCGGAAGGCATAGCAGGTGTAATGCCTAATATTTTTGGGTTTTCTTTGGCCAGTTCCACGATGGTTTGGCCGAAAACGTCCTGGTATTTAGGTGGTTTGGGTGCCGCATTAGCTTTTTTATAAATTTCGCCGGTTATCTTATCAAAAAGCCCTGGTGAATGCCATTTGGTCTGGTCTTCTTCGGCTTGTTTAAATCCTTTGCCTTTTACGGTGCGGCAATGGAGCAGTTTTGGGCCGGGTATGTTTTTTAAATCTTCAAATATCCCCACCAGCCTGATGACATCATGGCCATCAGTTGGGCCAAAATATCTGAAATTAAGGCTTTCAAACAAGTTGCTTTGAGTAAGGAATAAAGATTTGATGCTATGTTCAATTTTGGACGCGAGTTTCTGACCATTATTACCGATCTTTCCTATTTTCCCAAGTGCTTTCCAGCATTCGTCCCTGAAGCGGTTATAACTGGCCGAAGTGGTAATATCTATCAGATAATCTTTTAAGGCACCCACATTTGGGTCAATTGACATGCAATTGTCATTTAGCACCACGATTAGGTTGGTTTTTGATGCACCGGCATTATTCAATCCTTCAAAGGCAATACCCGCCGTCATGGCACCATCACCAATAATGGCAACATGCTGGCGGTCTTTTTCGCCTTTCATCAATGATGCCTGCGCCATACCCAATGCCGCGGAAATAGAAGTAGAAGAATGACCCACACCAAATGTATCATATTCACTTTCTTCCCTTTTGGGAAATCCTGCTATGCCTTTGTATTTACGGTTGGTATAAAATTCATCGCGCCTGCCGGTCAATATCTTATGCCCGTATGCCTGGTGCCCTACATCCCAAACGAGTTGATCATAAGGGGTGTTAAAGACATAATGCATGGCCACCGTCATTTCCACCACACCGAGGCTGGCACCAAAATGTCCGCCATATACCGAAACAACATCAATGATATATTGCCTTAATTCCTGGCAAACCTGTGGTAATTGCTCAATAGATAGCTTTTTGAGATCGTCTGGAGAATTTATATTTCCGAGCAGTTTGCCGGGTTTTATATTAAAAGACATTCAGAATCTATATATTTTTAATTTAACGATATTAACATACAAAGGTAAACATAAACAAGAATCCCGTTCAAAAAAAATAAGGCGTTAGGCGTTAGGCATAAGGCGTAAGTATTTAAATACGATATTTGAGCCTATTTAGTTTTGAAGAATGCCATTAATTATCACTCAAAAAGGATTTTCGGTTTCATTTGGTTCTATTGATCCCGATAAAATCAACGAATTGCCTGAGGAAATACGTGCTGCAGCCAGATTGATTTCGGAATGGGAATACGGAAAGCCATTTTTTGAGTTGAACACCTCAGGATCAACAGGGGTGCCGAAAAGAATTATGCTAAACCGGGAGAAAATAGAATTCAGCGCCCAACAAACTGCTAATGCATTCAATTTAATGCCGGGCGACACTTTATTATGCTGCCTCGGGCTTCATTATATTGCAGGATTTATGATGGTAATGCGGGCTATTGTGAATGATTGCAACCTCCTGATCACAGAACAGAAATCCAACCCAATTGATGGGCTTAGCTCTGGAATAAAAATAGATTTCGCCTCATTTGTTCCTATCCAGATGGAAATGATGATGGACGATGCTAATGCTGTTAAAAAAATGAACCAGATGAAGGCGATCCTGATTGGAGGTGCAGCCGTTTCTGATGCATTGGAAAAGCAAATTCAAACGTTGCAAGTGGCTGTCTTTCACACGTATTCCATGACTGAAACCTATACGCATGTGGCTTTAAGACATATGAATGGGCAAACTAAACAGGATTCGTACTATCCCATGCCGGGAGTTAGTATTTCACTTGACACACGAGGATGCCTTGTAATAAACTCTTTTTTGACTGATCATAAGCCTTTGATAACTAATGATATTGGAGAAATTTTACAGGATGGTTCTTTCAAATTAATGGGCAGGGCAGATAATGTCATCAATTCCGGCGGTGTTAAAATACAACTTGAAAAAATCGAATCCGTTTGCGGCGAAATTTTCTCTGAACTTGGAATAAATCTTTCCTTTTTTGCTTCAGGAATCAAGGATGAAAAACTGGGACAGAAACTGGTTCTGGTTGTTGAAGGCGCTTCATGGAGCAAAGAAATGATTAATAATTTCAATGATCAATTATCAATAAAACTGGGGAAATACGAGGTGCCTAAGGAAATTCTGTTTATTGATAAAATTGTTTTGACTAAGACGGGGAAGATAGATCGAGAGGGGACAATGAAAATGATCAGAAAGCCCTGATATCTGGTCATTCTTTTATTATTTTGTACTCCGTTTTTTTATTATCTTGAGAAATGATATTTAGCAGATAAATGCCTGAAGGATAATAGCTAATATAAAGAGATGACAAATTACTTGTACCGGGTAAATAAGTATGTATGAGTTGGCCAACTTCATTATAAACAGAAATTGATTTGACTTCCTGCTCATCTGATCCAATTGTTTTGATATATAAATTGTTTTTCACAGGGTTAGGATAAACCATGAATTGATTATTAGCCTGAATAATATCCTCTAAACCAGATGTATGCCCAATACTGATATCATAATCTTCAGTTTCACCCGCTGAACCTAACCCATAAGGGCTTAAAGACCCAGACGGGCCAGATGATCCCCACCAATCATATCTTACCCTCAATCTATGAATGCCGGCCGTTGTACCCATTGGTATTTTTATCGTTGCTGAAGATGCATAGCAGGGATCGCTGGTGAACATCATTTCTGAATCCGAAAATTCTCCATCGTTATTGAGATCAATCCAAATGACATATGTCCCTGTGATACCTGCCCAAACAGGATTTGACATATATGCTGTATAGCTTTTACCGGGTTCCATACTTGTGGTAAATTGGCTGTCAGGATAATAGGAATATGATATACTATCATAGCCAGATTGGCTATTTACAAGGGTATTGATTTTGAAAACATCTATATAAAGTACCCCAACCATATCTTGTGGCTCAAAAGGCATACCATAAACAAGAGGGTGTGGGGTATTTTGAGTTATGTTTACAACATAGTCTGCCGTATATGAATAATCAGAAGAATCACAGGGTGAAAGCCCCCCGGAACTAACTATTCTCAATCTTCTTTTACCAATAAAGTTTTTATTATTTGGTATTGTTATTTTTCTGTATAAACTGGCGTCAGATACTGAATCCACAAGAATTAGTTCAGAATTATCAAAGATACCATCATTATTATAATCTATCCATGCTCTCCACCCTCCATGCGCTCCAGCTAAAATATCATTTGATGCTGTTAAGGGATAAGATTCTCCAATATTAAGATCTGTAGTGAAGGATGCTTCAGGATAAAATGCGTATCCATTTGTATCTGGACGTGCATTAATATTGATCAGTGTATTGAATGCGAAATTTACAATTGCATTGTCGAAACCGCCATATTGATGTATGGGAATGCAATAGTTCTGAGCATTGATATTCAATGAAATGAAAAATGTTACAAATACTGCTAAACTGTTTATGATTGACTTCATGGTTTCTGCATTATAATCTTTAATAAATAATTATTTTGTTAAAATACTTACTTCCGTTGCTCATAAATTGAATTAGATAGCAACCTGATGACAAATGTCTTAAATCAATTGTAGCACTACCATTTGCTACAGAAATTGAGCTATATGAATTTAATAATCTGCCTTCAAGGTCAAAAATGTTAATATCAAAAGTATTAATATTCGGGTTGCAGGTTATATGTACGATACCCGAGGTCGGATTAGGATAAATTGTAAAACTTTTATCATGTTTAACAGGATCAATTCCTGTGAACTTTATTGTGATTGGTACTGAATCCTGTGAAAAGTTTACTACCCCGTTTTTAGCGATATTAGAGGTGCATAAATAGTCATATTTATTCGCTTGCCTTTTATAAAAGCTATCTAATTCAAGGTTTTTGTTAATCTTTATTGCCAAAATACTGTCTGATGTAGGAGGAATTGTTTCTATCCCTGGAAGCATAAACTTGCCGTCGCTCGTTTTACAGAATTTCCAAAAGGACAGATTATACCCAGGACTAGGGAATAGTTTTTGTTTTAGAACATCACCATTTCCGTTGATAATTGCAAATTGAATGCTTTGGCCATTTTCATGTCCCTTTTTTCCGGTATAATTTGCAATCAGGAATGTGCTGTCAGATATGTTGACCATGTCGATTGGTACTTGCTCCAGTGTAGAATCGCCGATTTGTTTTCCCCATTCAGAAACACCATCGTGGCTTGTTTTTGTTAAATAGAGGCCGAGGTATTGCCCTTCTAATGCGCAAAATGTAAGATATCCGTCGTCTAAAGTTCTAACACTCGAAACTCCATAAGTATATGTACTGATGCCTATTCCGAACAATGAAGACCATGATTTTGAACCAGAACTGTCAATTTTATTCAAAGCACTTTTAATATAGCCAAACCCAGGATATGGATGATATGCAAATCCGGTAGTCAATATATTGTTATCTTGATCAATACCCATATTTACCAGATACAAGTTGTCGAAATTTTGCCATTTAATATTGCCATGATTATCCGTGCGAAAAACCCAACTATTGTAAAAATTTCCTAATGTATCATAACTAATGGAAACTGATGAAGAAACAATGAAATCGCCATTTTTTAGCTCGGTTATGGGACCACCGATGGAATTTTGATTGATTCTATAAATTTTGGACCATTCCATTTGCCCGCAGACATTTAGTTTTACAAGGAAGTTAACCT
>JABDBQ010000054.1 GCA_013288555.1 Bacteroidota bacterium
CGCCTGAATTTTGGATGATCAATGAAACTGAATAAGTGTTGGCTTTTGTAAATATATGATTAGCAGTGTTGCTGTCGAGTACTTCGGAAGTGCCGTCGCCAAAATTCCATGCAAACGTAACATCGGCGGCTGTGCCTGAAGTGTCTCCGAATGATGCTGCATTATTTGTACACGCTCCGGAATAATAAAAGTTTACATCTGGTTTTGCATAAGGTGTAATAATCTGAACAGCGGTATCTACGCAGCCGGATTTCGATGTTGCTGTCAGCTTGATTTTGTATGAACCGTTTTTGCTATAAGTATGCACAGGCACGTTTTTGATGGAAGTTGTTCCATCACCAAAATTCCATAAATATAAGGTACCACTTGTCGAATCTGAACTGGTATTGCCAATATATATCGGAGTTCCGACACAGGCATTTTTAAATCCGAATGCGGCTTTGGGCTGAGGTTCAACCCTTATGGGACTGGTGACAGAGTCTTTACATCCAAAAGAAGAAGTGACAACCATCTTTACAATATAGGGGCCTGATTTCAGATAAACATATGTTGGGTTCTGCAAAGAAGATGTTGCACCAGCACCAAAATACCATTGATGTGCGGCAATAGTTCCTGAAGCAATTGTACTTGAATCCTTAAAAACTGTCGCATAATTCTGACATCCTGTAACGGCTCCGAATTTTGCAACAGGGATGGGATATTGGTTGACAGTTTGTTTCTGCGAAACTTTACAGCCCTGGTCTGAAGTTGAAGTGAGTGTTACGGCATAAGTTCCTGCCTTGGCATAGGAATGGGAGGGATTGGTGAGAGCGCTTGTTTGTCCATCACCAAAATCCCAGTTCTGGCCTGTAATAGACCCATTGCCGGCTATATTGCTGGAGTCAGTAAATCGGATTGGAGTTCCAAGGCAGGCATTGGTGAATATATACTTTACAACTGGTATTGGGGTCACTGTTATATATCTCACAATGATACTGTCGCATGAATTATTCCCGAGTGTTTTTATATCCATTTTCAGAATAAAAATACTATCACCATAACTTGTCTTAGTATTAAACGTGAATTTCCCGGGACCAAATGATGAAGGTCTTATTGAACTGGTATCGTGAATAACGGCACCCCCTAAGAATGTCAGGCTTTTTGAACTGATTATCCATTTAGAACCATATGTTGCATTATCCAGGTTGGATACACTCAGGTCATAAACAAGACTGCTGCCTGCGCATATTTTGTCAGGATAAAAACGGTTGCCCGTGCCGCCACTTCCCGCTGAACCCGGATCTATTTTTAAGGTTGGACTTGGCGTAGACATGGAGGCCTGAACAGGGACATAAACACTGCCGCAATTACCGGTATGCAGTACAATGTTATATAGTCCGCAATACATGGAACTTGAAGCCAGTGGTAATGGGCCGGTTATAGAAGCGATACCAGAAACAGAATAAGGGTAGGAAGCACCTGTGCTATTGTAAATAACACCGGCAACAGCGCTATCATTCATATAAATATAATAGCCGTTCCCTTTTGATACATTCAGTCCAATAGGTATCCGGATCGGAGGTGGGTTTGGAGATGAATAAGGATATTGATAAACAGTTACCGGTATTGACTTTATCATTTTCCCGGTACTGTCAATCAGGTTAATATAGACAGTATTTGTTCCAGGTAGAAAGGGATAAATGGTTGCTGAATCAATGGTTAAAGCAGTTAACGCATTAAATTTTAAACCAACGGGAGCCGTTCCATAGGCAGCATTGCCAATATAATAATCTTTAGGGCCAATATGATATTTTTTTAATGGAAATCGTTCCTGGGCATAAAAGGTCACACTGCTGTTTATAGGGGGAGTGGTAAATGTATCACCTTCACCAATCGAGGTTCCTCCGCTTGAATAATAATACCAGTATATACTGTCATTTTTTGAAGTAGGGTATGCATACAATTTTGTAGTTCCATAGTGACACACAGACCCTCCCGTAACTTTCGGCTGAGGCGAAATACTGAATATGGTGAATACGGTATTGATGGTATCATTCACACGGTAATTATCGGTTTTGAGTGATGTGTAAACTTTTAAAGTGTAAGTGCCGCCCGCGGCAGTGTTTAGCGAATTGGTTAGAATGGCTGTTTCGGTGCTGTCATAAGCCAATTTAGGAGTAAGTGTCTGAGAATAGGTTCCTGCACTTGTGGGCCCTGAAAGTACTGCAATTACTTTAATATTTGATTGCGTATCCGTACCAAAATTTTTGATATTTACAACGATGGACATATTTGAGTCACCACAATCACCTTCGTAAGGAGATAAAAGTGCAAGGACACCTATATCGTCTTTAAATGGAGGAATTTCATTGGCTCCTATTGTAGGTGCAGGGTGTCTCGGGTTGCCATCGATATCATTGGTAACGGTTGACAGATAAATACCTGTGCGCGCTATGCTTTGTGATTTGACATGAAGGTCAATATTTGACACATATTTAGGATCAAGGCTCACGGAATGAGAATCCAATAAACAAAGGCTTTGCCAGTTTTTTAGCCGGAGTCCTTTAAGACTTGAAGACCAGATGCCAAGATATGCGCCTGTTACATACCAGTTGTTATAATCCATTCTGGCTAGTCCGCCTCCGGCTGTGCCTGATGGACACCAAATGGCAAATCCACCTCCTGTATTGGATACGCAGTTGTCTAAGATTTTAATGTTTGAAGAACTTCCGGAAATATTTACATAAAACCCCGCATTGTTTAAAACTGTATTTGTAATATAGATACTGTTAAAACAAAAGGAAAGGTTTTTTGCCCCTGATTCATATATGCCATAAGATGTATTACTTGTGCCGCCTATACTTATAAAATTATTGGATATCAAACTTGGTGTAGCTACGGGGCTTGATATATTAATCAGCATAATACCAGCCGTAGCTCCTGAAGAAAAATACATTTTATTCCTGTATACATTTGCCGTTGCTCCCGTTGTTATTTCAATACCGTAGACAGAACCTCCTTTGGTTGTGAAATTACTTAGCGAGTCAAGGTATATATTTCTCGTGGTATTAGAATTGGCGAGGTAGATCCCGGCAACTGTGTTGCTTGTATTTGAACTGAGGCCATATATTGCATTGTTATTAATGTATTCAGTTGACGTTGTGGCAGTATGGTATATTCCATACAAGTTGCCCGTGTTGTTCTTATTGTTAAATATAAGATTATTGGCTTCAGTCATTGGAACGGAACCAACAGAAAAATCAAGGACGCGCATATCTCCTGAACTGCCACTTGATTTAATATTGTCATGAATTTTATTCCCTGAATAACTAAACGTACATTGTGCATTCCCACCTCCTTGTGTGCTCATTCCGTAAAAATATCCTGTCCCATACAGGATGCAGTTTTTTACTTCATTTCCATTAAGGATATACTTGCCGCTTGTAATGGTGCTTTGTTCATTAATTCCGATAAAGCTTGCAGAACTACTTGAGGCTGAATCTACAAAGCTTATGGTATTATTTTCAACATCCTCTACACTACTGCCGGTTCCCTGGTTGTTGGCAATACCAACGCAAAGACCTGATGATGCTGTAGTATATAGATTAATGCTATTGTTTTTTATGACGGGATTTGACCCGGTAACTGCTACACTATAGGCTATTGAACTGATTCCGTTTAATAAAGTTGAAACCCCATCTGCTGGAGTCAAAGTAACAGTGTTATTTTCAATAAGATATGTTCCTCCTTGTTCGAAAAAATAAATCCCGTTTACATAACAACCGGTGTAAAAATTACCATATGGTGATGAATTACTCTGGTATCCGAAAGAAGTAATGATATTCCCTCCTTTGCTTCCAAAATCATTGTTAAGATCTACACCACTCGATCCGGAAATATAACCTCTTATCATTACAGGCGTAAAACAGTTTGTTATGGTATTGCCGTAAAACCCATTATATGAATTGGTGCCTGATATAGATGATGGAGAGGAGATACTGGATAAAGAGCCTGAAGACCAGGTATAAACATCACCATAGATGCCAATAGTATTAGAATTAGTTCTGTTTAGAGAAATGGTGCAATTCTGGATGGTAATATATTGACAACCAACAGGTGTAGAAGTTCTTAATAAACAATATCCCCATTCCATCTGGGTTGTAGATGTCGTATTGGAAGGATCATCCGCGAGGTCAATACCATCAAAGGTGATATAACTTGCACCAATCAGAATAATCATACCGTCGTTGGTGCCTGAGCCCTGGTAACCTGTTATTACCGGATCTGCTCCAGAGCCGTATTTTTTGAAACTAATAGTATTTGAAGAGCTCACGCCGCTTATGGCATTGATAACCAATGCAGCACTCAAAGAATAGGTTGTGCCTGCTGCTACATTGAAGGTTACAGCACCGCTCACACCTACTGTTCCCGTATTTGAAGGGCCTCCGTCAGCCCGGGAGTTTGTACTGGTCATATAAGTAATAGCAGATGAGAAATCATTGAAAACACTGGATGTGGCTGTTTTTCCCGGATTAATGGTATAGGTTCCGCTGAGCTGGGTAGCTTTCAAATGGTTTGCTGATAACCAAAGAAGGCTAAATATAAATGCTCTGACACCAACAAAATAAAATGGTTTTGTTGTAAAAGTCTCTATTTTAATCTGCATATTTTTTTTCATATAGGTGGGAGGTTTGTATGGTAAAGGTATCATTGTTTTTATATGTGACCAAAAATTTGAGGACTATGTTTACAAGCCAGCAAATCAAATCGGAACCAGAATTGCAATAAAACCATTAATTTTGCTGGGATTAATAAAATAGTCAGATGTTTACCGCAAAAAAACCTGTTAAAAAACACATGCCCAGGGGAAAGGATGGAAAGACTTTCATAAATGCCTATCGGGATTTTAATGAAAGATATCCTGCCTATACAGAAACTGCCATTCTGGATAATATGAGGGAACAGGAGTTTTCAAGACTAGATAAAAAGGGTCATACTTATCTTGATTATACAGGAGGAGGACTTTATGCCGCAAAACAGGTTGAGACCCATTTGCAGATGCTAAGGGAAAATGTTTATGGTAATCCGCACTCTTCAAATCCAACTTCGCAGCTCGCAACAGAATATACTGAAAGTGCAAGGAATTATGTGCTAAAATATTTTAACACCAGTTCTGATGAATATGTATGCATTTTTACCCAGAATGCAAGTGGCGCATTGAAGCTTTTGGGCGAAGCATATCCATTTGAAGAAGGGGATCATCTTTTGCTTACTTTCGATAATCATAATTCCGTAAACGGGATCAGGGAGTTTGCGAGGCAAAAAAAGGCTTCTTTTAATTATTCACCAATACATAAAGAAGACCTAAGGCTGGATGAAGAAAAGCTAATGGCGAACCTTGAACAAAAGGTAACCGGCAAACATAAATTATTTGGATTCCCAGCCCAGAGCAATGTGTCAGGGGTGAAACATGACCTGAAATGGATTGGTATTGCACAGGAAAAAGGCTGGGACGTCTTATTAGATGCAGCCGCATTTGTACCCACCAATAAGCTTGATCTTTCCATATATAAACCTGAATTTGTGACGGTTTCTTTCTATAAAATTTTCGGATACCCAACAGGACTTGGATGCCTGCTCGTAAAAAAATCAGCGTTTGATGAGTTGGTACGTCCTTGGTTTGCAGGAGGGACAATAACCATTGTTTCTGTGCAGGGTGATGGTTATTATTATGACAAGAACAATGCTAAGTTTGAGGACGGCACAATAAATTATCTCGATATTCCCGCCATTGAAATCGGGTTGAAACATATTGAAAGTGTTGGTATAAATACGATAAGCAAAAGAATAGAGTCTCTCACTGGCTGGACGATGGATTCACTTTGGCAATTGCGACATGACAATGGGTTGCCATTGATAAAAATATACGGTCCAAAGAATACTTTTATGCGTGGCGGTACCCTGGCATTAAATTTCTTTGATAAAAACGGCGCGTTGTTCAACTTTATGGAAGTAGAAGCATTGGCAAACAAGCAAATGATCTCACTCCGCACGGGTTGTTTCTGCAATCCAGGAATTGATGAAACGAATCACGCCTTGAATCCAGATAACCTGAAGTCTTACTTCGCAAAACAAGGACCTAAAGACTATTTCGACCTCATTGAATATATCGGACAGAAGAGGGGCGCCGTCAGGATTTCCCTCGGTTATGTTACCAATTTCAAAGACGTTTACCGGTTTATCCAGTTTGCAAAAAGTCTCCTGAACAAAGACCGCGAAATGATTGACTGATTAATAACAGTTCTTATCTTTTTATTTTATAACCAGTCATTTAGATTACCTTTGACCTAAATAAATATTTCAAAAAATGACACTTATTGTTATTGGAATTCTTGCCCTTATCCTTGCTGTTGTGAGTAACAGTTCTAACGATCCGGTACTTATAAAGGCCAGACCTTTTTTAAGATACGGCGGAGCGCTTTTGCTGGTTGTGGGTGTCGTTTCATCTTCTATCAAGCAGATTGACGCCGGTGAAGTAGGAGTGCAGACATTGTTTGGTAAAGTTCAGTCTCAGGTACTGGGTAGCGGATTAAATATTGTTGACCCATTGGTTGAAGTCCATCCATTTGTTATAAAAACGCAGAACTATACAATGAGTGCCATTCGTGATGAAGGAGATAAGGTAGGTGATGACGCCATAAGGGTTTTAAGTTCAGATGGATTGGAAGTTATTATTGATCTTACGGTTTTGTATCGTGTACTGCCTGATCAGGCTCCTAATATATACCGGGAAATAGGGGAGGATTATAAAAACGTGGTTGTAAGACCTATAACTCGCACAAAAATAAGAGATAATGCGGTTTATTATGATGCTGTGTCTTTGTATTCTACCAAACGTACCGAATTTTATTCGCGGATATTTAAGGATATTGAATCTGATTTTAAAAAAAGAGGATTGTTTTTAGAGCAGATCCTGATCCGGAATATCAACCTGCCGACATCTGTAAAAGCAAGTATCGAATCAAAAATCAACGCAGAACAGGAAGCACAAAAAATGCAGTTTGTTTTGCAGAAAGAATCACAGGAGGCAGAGCGTAAACGTATTGAAGCACAAGGCATTGCCGACTATCAGCGTATCATTGCCACCAACCTCACCGACAAGCAATTGCAGTACGAGCAGATAAAGGCAAACCTTGCATTAGCAAGTTCGTCAAATGCGAAGGTAATTGTAATTGGAGGAAGTGGGAAGATGCCATTGATGATTGATACGAAGTAAGGAGCATGATACTTTTTGATCCTCATGGATCATCTAAGTCAGGAAATTAAGATAATTCTCCTTATTAATTATATGACCGGACGCTTCAGGATAAGTCAATAAAAAAGAGGGAGATACCTTTGATTTTGATTTTTCACTCCATTTGAATTCCCATGCAAGTAATTTCCCTCCTGTTTCTTCTACGAGGTCAATTTCGTGTTGCAGCCGCGTGCGCCAGAAATACCTGTTGACAAGTCTTTTTTTATAGTAATCTGATTTAATACGTTCTGCCATGAGGAAATTTTCCCAAAGCGCTCCAATATCCTGCCTCAACTGTATCGGGTTGAAATTCTTGATAATGGCGTTTCTGATACCATTGTCGTAAAAGTAAATTTTTTTGCCTTTTTTTATTTCATTTCTAAGGTTTCGGCTAAAGGAACTCAGTTGAAAAATTACAAAACATTTTTCAAGAAGGTTGATATAATTTTCTACTGTTTTAGGATCGGAATTTAATAATTGTCCGAGTTCGTTATAAGATACTTCGTTACCGATCTGTAAAGCAAGGGCGATAAGAAGTTTTTCAAGCAATGCAGGTTTTCGAATGCTTTCCAATGATAAAATATCTTTATATAAATAATTGGAACTCAATTCTAAAAGAGATTCTGTGGCATCGTCAGGATTATTAATAATGTCCGGATAAAATCCATAAATCAATCTTTGTTCAAGCATTCTTTTTTCTTCTAATACTGACGAGTTTTTCACCATTTCTCCGGTTGAAATTGGAAATAAGTGGTATTCTTTTTTGCGGCCCGTCAGCGGTTCATTAATTTCATTTGCAAGTTCAAGTGCCGAAGACCCGCTTGCAATGACCTGGATATCTTTAAAGTTATCTACCAGTAGTTTTAAGGTTATCCCAATGTTTTTTATCCTTTGGGCTTCGTCAATGAGTACAAGTTTATTGTTGCCGATTAAAAATTTTAATTGAGAAGACGTTACATTTTCAAGCAATGGGCGAATATCCGGCTCATCACAATTTAAGAATAAGGATGGTGTTCCTGAATGAGATTCAATTGATTTTATTAGTGTTGTTTTACCAACCCTTCTGGGACCTAGTATTATAATAGCCTTCCCTTTATTAAGGTCGGACGTAATTTGACTTGTTATAATCCGGGGTATCATTTTTATGATAGAATTTGACTCTAATCCGCAAATGTATATATAATTTACGGATTATAATCCTTAAATGTTAGTATATTTTGGGATTAGCCTCAAATATCTATTATTTTGGAGGCATAGAAAAGTTAATAGCAATCCCAATTGCTTTCTATGCTTTTCTCACCACAAGATTTGCAAACATAATAATAGATATTTCCAAGATCTCCTATCATAATTCCATGTGCTGACCATATGTCCGATGGTGGCTGATAATTGATACCTTCTTCACGATCATCACTACTAAGTTGGAAAAAGAACTCCTTTGTTTTCCCACAAAGGCATTGAGGATAAACAGGCGACTGAGTATAACTTGGATAGCCATTAAATTTAGGACCATTAACTGCGGCATACTTATCCATAAATGCTTCAGACATGTCATTTCCAAAGTCTTCTTCAATGTTTGCAAAATCCGAATCTTCGAAATCATCAAAATTTGGGAAATCCTCAATTATTTTTGGGGTTAAATTGCAATCTGGAACTTCCTTTTCGGCATCCTTCAAAATGTATGTTGGCTTATCTAAGATTTTATTGTTTTCTTTGACTGCATTTGAATAATAATGCGACATTTTTCTGTCACTATGCTGAGTGTTTTGATCTGGGCAATCATTATTAGGACAACGAAATAGCTGAAATAAATTTTTATCGTCCGGGAAATAAAACGTGGGAAAATCCTTTTTGTAAAATTGCAGAACAAAATTTAAAGGCGAATCACAACTTGTGCAAGTTGGATAAGATTCAAAATTCTCAAAGTTCGGAATGCCTCCAAATTTGCTTTTGGCTTGTTCGAGAGGGGTTTCAGATTTTTGCGGACGTAATAACGTAGCGGTTCTCTTATACTTTTTGATAAGAGCCTTGATATATTCCTCTTCAAAAAATTCGTCCTCAGCAATTTTCTTCTTATCTAATTTCCTATTGACTTTATCTCCATTAGTTCCAAACAACTTACTAAATAAACTCATAAGATTCTAATTTTAAATTATTTATTGATCACGGAATTATCTCAAACGGCCATTCCCTTTTGCTCCTTGCCCGGATAAAAAAGACGACCGCGCCCAATGCAATAATCACAACTGCCCCGGTAATGTACCACAAGTCCTTAGCGCTCTGGGCTGAATCGGCAACCGGCAAAAAAACTGGCCTGAGAAACATAAACATCCAACCAGCAATTGACAATAAAGCAGGGATTGGGAACAGCTTCATTTTAAAGGGCCAGTATCGTTTTTTATCTTTCATTCTCAATAAGATAAGTCCGACTGCCTGCCCCACAAACTGCACTAAAATGCGCATGACGATGATGGCCTTGATCACATCAGTAAGTTTAAATATCAGGCTGAAAACAAAGGCCGTGGCGCAAAGAATAAGCTGCGAAATGTATGGGAAATTTTTAGTGGGGTGGATCTTTGCAAAAATGCTGAAAAACTTGCCATCCTTTGCAGCTGCATAGGGTATTCTTGAATAGCCAAGAATGACGGCAAACAGTGATCCAACGGCCACGCATAGAATACAGATCGTAACCAGCTTAGCCGCAGTTGTGCCATACAGTTGTTCCATAAAAATGGAGATCACAAAATCAGATTGTTGCAATTGTTTCAAGGCTACAATTTTCTGCCAGGGCACCACCCCTAATACACTCATTTGCATGGCCAAATAGAGCAATGTTATTCCGCCAATTGAAATGTAAATACTTCTGGGAATATTCTTTTCAGGGTTCTTAATTTCAGCCCCGAGATGGCATACATTATAGTAACCCAGATAAGAATAGACAGTGCTCACCGAAGCCATTCCGAGACCGGTGAAAAAGAGTGGACTTAGCTCCAGTCTATGAGGAGGATAATCAAAGGCAAGATGAGCATTAAAATGCGTCATCCCGGCATATATGATCCATAATATGGTTCCCAAAACGATGATCCACAGAAAGATAGAAATTTTTCCAACTGAAGTTATTTTCCGGTATAAAATGATGCTCAAGAGGATAACCAATCCACCCGAAACCATTTTTTGTCCCATAGCATCCATTGGAATCAAATATTTTAGATAAGCAGCAAAACCAATACATCCTGAAGCGATAACCAATGGCGCCTGGATCACAGTTTGCCAGATAAAAAGGAAAGAAAACATACTCCCTAATTTCTTCGGGCCATAAATCTCGTTCAGAAATACATAACTGCCACCGGCTTCCGGCATGGCAGCACCTAGTTCAGCCCAAACACTGCCATCCATTACAGCCAGTACAGCACCAAATATCCAGGCAATAATGCATTGAGGCCCATTCATAACTGCGACTACGGAGGATATGACCACAAAAGGCCCGATGCCTACCATGTCCAGCATATTGATCGCCGAAGCCTGCCAAAGGCCTAATCCGCGAACTAATTTGGGGGTTTCTGAAGCCATGTATTAGAACAGGTTGCTAAGAAGTTTCTCGCAAAGAACGCAAAGTTTTCCGCAAAACCCGCAGAGATTAAAAATGCTTTATTAACTTTAGTTTCTTTGCTACTCTGCGATACCTTGGTGCCCTCTGCGATTTGTTTTAGTCTTTCTAATATTTCTTAGGCTTATATGGCACAATTTTCAATCTTTCAAACAGTGCTTTTGTTTTGGCAATACCCGCATCATCATTGATTGCATAATACCAAAAATTTTCATAATCTCCCTGATTGATATACATTTGGGTAGCTCCCTGAGATTTATGTTCTGCCAGTTCCCAGCTTGCAATGAGTTTATAATTCAGCCTGTTCATATATCCGAATGGAGTCAACCTGTTAAAACTGAATATTGCTGAATCCACTTTCATTTTTGTGTTTGGATATCCTTTCAGTTCTGAGAATCTTAACCTTGAAGTATCACCTTTAATGCCCATTGATCCGCTTAAAATAATCGGCCTTTCTTCGGGTTTTAATTTTTTTACCGTTTCAAGCGCCAGGATGGTTGCAGCTTTATGTCCGCCATGGGTACCAGGAGTCGGCAAGAGCGTCAGAACATAGTCATAGTGTGTTTTGGTCATGATCTGATTAAGGCGGCGTTTCACAAATTCTACATCCCAGGTGGTATCAAGAGGGTCTTTTTCATTGAGTGTATATTTGTTATCCATTTGATCCAGCATATAAAAACTGGTAATACCCAGGATTTTACCGGCATTCATTAACTCACGTTTCCGGATGGTTGGCAGGTTTTTGCGCCCGATTTTTTCATCGGTCAGTTCCATGCCATAATAATCCTCTGCCAACGTCGAATATTTGTAACCTCCTTCACCATTGGTTATCAGGCAGATGTCAACCTGTCCTTTAAGGTCATGTGTTATTTTATAAATGGTGCATGCAAAACCGGACTCGTCATCGGGGTGTGCAATGACGACAAGTACTTTCAGAGCAGTATCTTTCTGTTGGGCAATGGTTAAAAGATTGAAGAAGAATATAAAACCAAAGAAAAGTAATGTTGTTTTAAGATGGTTTTTCATGAGATAAAGTATTTGTTGCAACAAATATAACCAGAATGGTTGGTAAGAAGTGAGAGGTAAGAAGAGAGAAGATTAAAATCTTTCAGGTACACAAAGTGGTGATAATTGCTATCCCCCGCTGGCGGGGTAGGGGGTGGATTCTGCATATCATCAAAACACAAATCTGTCGAGCAGTTCTGGTAGGGATATGTGTTTTTGTTTATGAATAGCAGGTAATCCTACGCTTAAAGATGCTTTAATATTATCTTCATTATCATCAATAAAAACAGTCTTATCGGGATCAAGTGCACTCGATTTCATGACAAACTGGAATATTTCAGCATCCGGTTTTCGCATCCCAATCTGAAATGAATAATAGGCTTTGTCAAATAAATCATCCAGGGCATTCAGCCCGAAATTCCTTTTTAATTCTTGTTGGATGGCTGAATAATGATAGATATTGGTATTGCTGAGAAGATATAAGGCATAGTCCTCATTTTTCAATTCTTTCAGCAGGTCTATGTTTTCACCGGGCATACCGATAAGCAGGGCATTCCAGGCTTGCTTCACCTGTTCTGCATTGAGCGCTTTGCCACTTATCTTATTAATCCCTTCCACGAAGGCAGCCTCATCAATTAACCCCTTTTCCAATGAATCAAAGAGGTGAATCTGTTGCTCCAGGGTATAGAATTGATTGAAATCATCCAGTCCGATACGGGCAAAGGCATCTTTTGTTCTTTGAGTATCAATATCGTAGAGGACACCGCCGAGGTCGAATATGATTGCATTATATTTTTGGGGCATATAGGGTGAATTTTTCTGCAAAAGTAGTAATTTTGCCCTTCGCTTTTTAGCGGGGCCTATAGCTCAGCTGGTTAGAGCACCTGACTCATAATCAGGTGGTCCCTGGTTCAAGCCCAGGTGGGCCCACAGATTTTTAACTTGTAAAAGGGGCGTTTGGATTTTTTCCGGACGTCCCTTTTTTATGGTTTTCTTTTTAATCCGGATGTGGATGCGCAAATTCATTAAATACTTTCGCTGAAATAATATTTATTTAACAATCCAATATCCTCTATCCCGCATTAACAATTTAATTTTACAGACGTTTTATTAATAGACTCAAACTTATATGAGAAGGATTAAATATTTCTTTTGTTTGATTTTGGTTTCAGTTTTCATCGTACCGGTTTTTGGTCAGTCACTCGAAAAAATTGAAACAGGCAGGATTCATCTACCAAACGGATGGAATATTACGCCTGTTGGTAAATCTCTTCCAATTGGCGATCTGCCCTTGAATATGGCAGTATCTCCTGATAAAAAATTATTGGCTGTTACAAATAACGGTCAAAGCGATCAAACCATTGATCTGATTGATGCAATTCATCATAAAGTGCTCGATACAATAGTGACGTCCAAATCATGGGAGGGGTTATGCTTTAGCGCCGATAATAATTATTTGTTCGCTTCGGGTGGGAATGATAACTGGATCATGAGATACCGGATTGATCATAACAAAATTATTCCAAACGATACTTTCAGGCTTGGTAAACCCTGGCCTGAAAAAATTGCACCGGCAGGTTTGGCGGTGGATCGGGAGATGAAATATCTCTATGTGGTGACCAAAGAGAATAATGCTTTGTATGTGATTGACATTCAGGCAAAAAAGATCAAAAAGCAAATACCGCTTGAAGGTGAAGGATATACTTGCCTTTTATCGCCTGATCAAAGCAGTTTATATATTAGTTGCTGGGGATGTGCCAAAGTTTTGGTATACAATACGATAAAACAGGAACTTCAAACCTCAATTCCTGTCGGAAGCAATCCGAATGATATGTGCATTTCAAAAAGCGGAAACTGGCTTTATGTGGCCAATTCAAATGATAATTCTGTCTCTGTTATCAGTATAAAGGAAAATAAGGCGGTAGAAACCCTCAATGCAGCCTTATATCCGAATGCATTAGAGGGTTCTACTTCAAATAGTGTGGCTTTAAGCGAGGATGAAAAAACATTGTACATTGCCAATGCAGATAACAATTGCCTTGCGGTATTCGATATCAGCAATCCCGGTTCAAGCAAAAGCAAAGGGTATGTCCCTACTGGATGGTATCCAACCTGTGTCAGGGTAGTGCATGGCAATTTATTTGTATCTAATGGCAAGGGTTTTTCATCTTTTCCCGATCCGAATGGTCCTAACCCGGCACGGAAAAGAGAGCAGGTCAATTATCAGAAAGGCGACACCAAAAAGCCTGTGAAAGAACAATATATAGCGAGCATGTTTCGTGGAATTTTAAGTATTATTCCTGAACCTGATCCCAAACGGTTAAGCATTTATTCGCAGGTCGTATATCATAATACGCCCTATACCAAAGATTCTGAGCTGATTGCCAAAGGTAGTGCAGGCAATCCCATCCCATCTGTGGTAGGCGCTGCTTCCCCGATCAAATATGTGTTTTATATTATCAAAGAAAACAGGACTTATGATCAGGTCCTCGGGGATATCCCCGGAGGCAATGGAGATACAGGCCTGGTTTTGTTTGGGAATAAAATAACGCCCAACCTGCACGCACTGGCAAAAGAATTTGTGCTGCTCGATAACTTTTATTGCGATGGGGAAGTAAGTGCCGATGGACACAACTGGAGTATGGGCGCTTACGCTGATGACTATCTGGAGAAGACGTGGCCAACGATCTATGGCGGCAGGGGAGGGACTTACAGTGCTGAAGGCGGATTGAAAATCGCGAATAATAGGGCTGGATTTTTATGGGATATCTGTCAGAAAAAAGGAGTGAGTTACCGGAGTTATGGCGAGTTTATTGAAGACCATAAGGCAAGCATCCCGGCCCTTCAAAAGCATTTTTGCTACGGCTTTACTAGCTGGGATCAGTCTGTATATGATACCACGCGATTCGGGCAATGGAAAAAGGATTTTGACTCGCTTCTTGCAGTAAATGCTTTGCCTCAATTTAATTCTCTTCATTTCATTAACGATCATACTATGGGAGTGCGAACCGGTAAACCTACACCTTTTGCACAGGTTGCAGATAACGACCTTGCGGTCGGAATGTTTGTGGAGCACCTTAGTCACAGTGCGATATGGAATCAGAGTGTGGTATTTATTGTGGAAGATGATGCTCAGAATGGCCCCGACCATGTGGATGCACACCGTACAACAGCCTATGTCGCAGGAGGTTTTGTCAAAAGCAGTTATGTAGATCATACGATGTATTCTACCTCATCGATGCTTCGGACAATGGAGCTGATCCTCGGCCTCCCACCGATGAGCCAGTATGATGCTGCAGCCACGCCGATGTGGAGATGTTTTTCGGAATCTGCCACACACAAACCTTTTGCTGCGAGGGAAGAAAAAGTAAACCTCAAAGAGCTGAGCATGGTCAAAAGCAAATGGAGTAATATGAGTGATCAGTTTGATTTTACAGCGGAAGACCGGGCTCCTGATCAGCAACTTAACCAGGTGATATGGATTTCGGTAAAAGGTGAAAAGATACCCATGCCTGCTCCAAAACACGCTGCCTTTATTTCTGCATTAGCGGCGAAGGACGGAGATGATTGAAAAGAAGTGGCTTTCTCAGCCGACAATGTCCTCAATCCAAACCCAATCTCTTCCTTAATCCGACTTCGCCGTCTTTCATAACGATATCGTGGTTGAATTTGAAAAGCGGTTTCAGAATGGGGGCCATGAAGTTCATCCAGGGTTTGGTGGTGCTTACATCCCAATGATATGTGGCCGTTGTAAGGCCATCATGTTCTTCAAAAGTCCAGAGGCCTGTTCCTTCCAGCTCGCCCCATGCTTCCCCTTTCAGTCGCTTGCCATATTCATTTTCTATCAATCTGGAATGGAAGTGGATGGTGTAGAAGAATTTGGTACTCCACTCGAATATTTTCACGGTGCCAATTTCCTGGGCATCACCCTTTTCTACAGTAGTCACTTTCTCTACATATTTCCACCATTCCGGCCATTGGTCTGAATCAAAAATGGCATCCCATACTGCGGGTAAAGGCGCCTTAAAAGTCCATTTGCTTACGAAATGATACATATCCATACTGCCGAATATACGATGTTTCGAAATGAATGGGATTTGCAGGAAGGGATTTTTTGTTTTAGGGCGCGGTGCAAGGGACTTTTAGTGGTCGGTTATCAGGCTTCGACAAGCTCACTTGTCCCGACTTCTTCAGGAGCCACAGCGTTTCGTCAATTGCAGTCAAAACAAAAAAGGCGGAATCAAATTCCGCCTGTCTTTACTCATGAGATTTCTTAAGCCCCGATTATTTTTTAGGCATAATTCTTTTTTTATCCGCCTTGTCTGCCTGGCTTCTGGCATGCGACGCATAAGCACGTGCGAGTTGCGAATGGTCAGCCGCCTGGGCTGTGTTTCCATTCATATGGGCCTTATGTGCTTCGGTGTGGTGACGTGCAGCTTCCATGTGATGTTTGGCAGCTTCTTCGTGATGGTTGTGCAGTGTAAATATTTCTATGATCGTTTCAAAAAAAGATACCGACTCTTTAGGCTTTGAGGCAGACCTTGAGGCAGATATCGTTTTGCGATTTGCTTTAGAAGGCTTTGCAGCTTTCGAAGTTGTTACAGTTTTTGATTTTGATTTTGCAGTAGCAATGGCATTGGATTTAGATGAATTTTTTCGACCGGAAGATGCCGATTTTGTTTTAGCTTTCTTAGTGGTAGCCATAGTATTATAATTTTTATTTATAGTAAAAACGGGTGTGTGGTTAAATTGTTCAGTGTTTTTAAAATATACTTATAGACACTTTTTTAGAAAGGTTAAAAAAACGCAAAGAAGCGCGGTTCATCAGCTTGCTGATGGTAGTTAAAAGAAGCATTGTTTTCGACCAGGTTTGTACAATATCTACAGCTACTTACACGACTTCAATCTCTGGATTTCTCAGCTTCAAAGCCGCTACGAATGCATCAAAATCACCCGGAGATATGGATATGTCGTCATAGGCATTGTACGAGATAATGGATTTTGTAAAAGACAATCCAAAAGACATATAGGATTGATTCAGGAATATTTTCTTTGGTTTGGAAACAGAACGGATGGCTGAAATTGGAATTTTTCTAAAAAAAGGCCCGCTGCGGCAGATCAATGTGTCGTTGTCGATTTCATAATAGGTTCCATACCATAATGATGCCATCAGAAGAAATGTGGCCATAGTAATAATGCCAAAGATTGATTGCCCGATAATTGGGGTTGGCTTGGTATGAGGAAGATAGGGCAGACCAAAGAAGGCTATTAAAAGGAAAAGTATCAATATGACGAAAAAAAATCCCATACCCGGGTCTTTTTTGGAATAAAAGCGCTGTTTCATCTTCTAAATTGATTTGCAGCAAATTTAAAAAGTTCAGAAGATTGTGAAGGCAGTTCGTAAATTTGTTCCAAAATGAAACGAACCATACACCGCAAACAATTTCTACCCTACCCTACTGCACAGGTCTGGGAGGCACTTACCGATCACAATATGCTTGGCAAATGGTTTATGGAAAATGATATCCAGCCGGTTGTTGGACATGAATTTACTTTCAGAATGGAGCCACAGAAAGGCTGGGATGGTATTACATACTGCACCATTACAGATATTGATGAAAACAAAAAGATCGCATACACTTACCAGGGCTATGCAAGTGGCGAAAAGACACTTGCCTGTGCCGGCATCCATTCAGAACTTGCGGACTCGGCTGCGAAAGGAATTTTTGCCGAACTCGACACGTTGCTTGAATTCAGTCTGGAACCAACCTGTGGCGGCACCATATTGAAAATGGAGCAATCCGGATACAAAGGCCTTAAAATGGTTATCGTGAGCTTTGTAATGGGCATGGGTTGGAAAAAACAACTGGGCAGAAAACTCCCTTCCGTCCTTGAAAAGATGGTGTAGTGGATTAATCGCCGCTGAAAAGAGCGGTCCCTGAGCTTGTCGAAGGGTGATGAATGACGAACAATGTTCCATGTGGCTTCGACAAGCTCAGCCACCGCTTTAATTGAATCTACTTATCCTGTAAAACCGACATAACATTCCCAGCCGGATCCTTGAACCAGGCAATTTTCGGCCCCATCTTCGGGTCATCTATAATGCCTTTTGCATTTGTGCCGAAAGACGGATACTGCTCAAATTTTACTCCTTTTGCTGTAAGTTCATCCACAGTCTTTTCTACATCAGAAACCGGAAAATTCAACACTGTAAAACTGGCTGGTGTATGATCCGGTTTTGGATAAACCATTATGGAATTGCCACCATTGACATTGAGACGCATCATCCCATTATCTTCAGTAACTTTCAACCCGAGTTTATTTTCGTAAAACTCTTTTGCTTTTT
>JABDBQ010000055.1 GCA_013288555.1 Bacteroidota bacterium
TGATTTGCCCGGGGCAGCCAATGCTGAAGAAGCAATTACTGTTTTATCATCAGGTACAAAGCCTTTGGCAAGACCTGCAGAAATACCATGCATAGCTACAGAATCCATATCACTAGCCCTGGTGATGACCACATTGTGTTGCATAGATGGGTCAGTAGCATCGTTGATCAAAGTGATTTTCATTTTGGTGTTAGCCGGTACATCAATTTCACTTACATCATAGTGCATCACGCTCATGTCATTACCTACAGCATGGATGGTAATGTCTGTCCCTGTCGCAACCTTTCCAACTGCAGCAGCAGTTTTGCTAGTGTCAGTCGTAGTTTTTGTGGTTGAATCGGTTGTGCTGGTAGAAGTAGTTGAGGTTGTGCCGCTGTTACATGAAGTAACAAGTGAGCCCAACACAATGGCGCTGGCCATCATAATTTTAGAAGATACATTTTTCATATTCATAACGGTAATTTTAATTTAGCCGCAAAGGTACGGGTTTTTGAGGACACCAATAAAAAAGTGTGAACCTTGCAAGATGGGCGGATAATTGTGTAAAGACAAACCAATAAACATCGAGATTTGACAACTTTTGAAAAGTTGTCAAATCTAATAATAATATAAAATTTATCTTTGTCAAGCCTGAAAAACAATCTCTTGAGAAATATTTCTTATAAATGTTGAAACAAAAAACCATTAACGCATTAACCATTCTCTTCCAGGTGGCAATAGCATTTGTGGCGACATTCTTCATTTATATAATTTTTGCTCTATTACAGGAAGATAAATTTGGGTTCCCTTTTCTAGTTATTATGCCAATAATGGCTTTTGTTATTTCTCTGCTGATTGTAATAGCATGTGCAATTATTGGTCTTCCTATTCGACTGGTGCCTGTGATAAAGAGGTGGTGGATTAGAAGACCCATAATAGTTTTTGTTGGAGCAACAATCGGAGTCATATTACTTGTGCTTTCATATTTCCCAGATTTTAAAGAGAATGTCAATATAGTAATTAAGAATGTCAATAAAACAAAGCAAATACCTAATCAAGATATGGTTTTGGCTGGATGGTTTCTGACAACCTTTTCATTGCTGCATTTCTATCCTGAAAATATGTTGAGATGGATATCTAAGAAAATAAATTCACTGAATGTGAACTCCAAGTAATTGTTAAGTCTCTATCAGATTTCTTCTGCGTCGAAATGACAATTAGCTTGCAATGATAGAAACGTCAAGATTTGACAACTTTCAAAAAGTTGTCAAATCTAAGAGAAATGGAATAGCCTATATTTATTAAGTTTGTAGAAAGTGAGATTGCATGAAACGGGAACTGATCATAGAACTTCTTGAGAAATTTGAAAATGCCTGCTATACAATAAATGATATTGAATGTTGGAGTGCCAGAGAACTACAGGAAATACTTGGTTATGCCCGTTGGGAAAACTTTGTGAATGCTATTGAAAAAGCAAAATTGGCGTGCGAAACCGCTCAGGAACCTATTTCAGACCATTTTCGTGACGTCACGAAAATGGTCATATTGGGTAGTGGTTCACAAAGGGAAGTAAATGATATTGCCCTCACAAGGTATGCTTGTTATTTAATTGCCCAAAATGGAGATGTGCAAAAAGCTCCTGTTGCATTTGCCCAAACTTATTTTGCAGTTCAAACCCGTAAACAGGAAATCATAGAACAAAGATTATTAGATGTTGAAAGAGTATTTGCAAGAGAAAAACTTAGCAAATCAGAAAAAAAGCTGTCGGGAATTATCTTTGAAAGAGGAGTTGACCAACAAGGATTCGGCATCATAAGATCAAAGGGCGACACTGCGCTTTTTGGTGGCTTCTCAACCGGGCAAATGAAGAAAAAATTTGGTATCCCTGATGCCAAACCACTTGCTGATTTTTTACCAACCTTGACTATTAAAGCAAAAGATTTTGCAACCGAATTAACAAGCCATAATGTAGTCGAGAAGGACCTGAAAGGAGAAAGAAGTATTTCTGCTGAACATGTTGACAATAATGCAGCTGTTAGAAAAATTTTGTTGGAAAGAGGTGTAAGACCAGAGACGTTGCCTCCCGCCGAAGATTTATCCAATGTAAAAAGGAGGTTGGATAACGATGGAAAAAAAGTACTAAAAGATTCCCAAAAGAATAACAAGGGAAAAGGAAAATGATTAGACTAAAAAATATTCTTTCCCTTTTGCTCCTGTTTATTTGTGCTATTTCCCAAGCACAAAATGATGATGGTTATAAGATTCCATCTATAAACCTCAATAAGACGACTGATAGTATAGTTGGTCAATTAAAAAGCGAGAAAATAGATACCATCGCGGTTTATTGTAGGGTTCCTCATGAGAGTTATTATCTTTACTATAAAGGGTGCAAAAACCCATACTTTATCTACAATCCAGATTTCTATGATACATACATTTTTTGGCTTAAAAAGCATAAGATGTTTTGCAGGAAAGTTGATTGTTTCGCTGTTTATGACTCTATCGAATGCCCGAACACAGCAATATTTACGTATGCTATTAACCATTGGGACAAAATATTATGTGAAACGTTCATTACTGACAGCGGAACTGATAGGAATAATCAACATTGGGAAGCAACTTGTTTCACTACTGATGCTCGACAAAATTCTGGGCAAATCTATATTGGAGCCCAGGAATCACAAGTTGGGGTTTGGAGATGTGAGATTGGTTTAGATGTGCCGGATCTTTTCTATATCAGGAATTTTACATCAAGCTCAAATATCCTTGAATTAATAATGGAAAATGAAGTCAATGCTCTGAATCAGAAAATTTGGCGAACGAGTCAAAAAACATATTATACCCGGCGGGAATTCATGAAGTGGAAACGATTGAATAAAAAAGAATTTAAGTAAAAACTCAAAAACTCCATCTTGTCCTCAGATACACCGCATTCCCCGCCGTCTGAAACTTATTATTCAGCGTCGCGAAAAAGGATTGCCCGATAAAATCCAGTGTCCAGCTATTACTAATTGAATAGGTGAAGTCTGGAAGGAACACAACTGCATTCAAGCCCGGTGCATATAAAACACTTAAATTTCCTGTTGCTATCGGATTGAAAGTCTTTTGAATGCCCGGCAAAAATGAATATTTAAATGGCAAAAGATTGCTGGCATCGAGGGTTGTATTTCTAAGCGCTGTTAGGTTGAAAACGGTTGTTTGCCCTGTGCTGTTATATAACGCTGAAAATGTTGCATACCATCCCGGATCCCAACTCTGGTCAACCGATACTGATACTTCAACTGTCCCCGTGGTGTCAGTAAGTTTATTCTTGCTGTGAAAATAACTTATTTCTCCCTTGAAACCAGCATTCGCAATATTGCCTGCCCAACCTGTTCCAATATCAAAGTCTTTGTTATATAGTCCGCCCAGGAACTGGATATCATACCCATGGGTATTGAATTTGTATAAGGCATTCACGATGTTTTCGTCATCGGTGCGGCCGGGTTTTGCAGCCAATTCAATACTCGAAGTATTGCTGAAATAATGCTGAATCCGAACCGCATCATTTCCCGGTCTTTCTTCATAATCGAAATCCAGCAGGTTATAAGCGTTAAAGACATCATTCGGGTTCCAGGCCATAGCTACACCCCAGTTGATGCGCTGTCTTCCTACAGTCACATCCCATTGATCGCTGTGCCAGTTTAAATTGAGGCGGTCAATCTGGGAATACAATACCATCGAATTGGCATTGATGATCTTTTTCGACAGATCGAAATAGCCATTATCTGTGCCGAGAGATTGAGAAAACGCCAATGGATTTGAGGATATTTCTTCGCCATAATATAGCCTGTTTCTAAGTTCCGCATCAAAAGTAATACCCGCAGGAGCGTAGTATTTGAAAATTAATCGGTTATGAATGAGATTTTGTGTAGCGATCTGGTTTGCGTTGTTAATAAATGAAGCTGATTGCAGGTCTTTGATATAGCCGGTAAAAAGGAAATGTTTTGGTTTTTCAGTTGAGGAGGATGTATCTGAAGAGGCGCTATCGCTTTGAGCATTTGCTTTTAAGGCTGGAAGGCAAATAGCAAAAAAAAGAAGAACAAACTTCAATTGTCCAAGACAAGCTCTTCTGATAATTATTTTTGTGTAGCACATTAACAGTATGTCCTTAAATTGTTTAGATTTATCATTGAGTAGCGCCAATTCGCTTGGGATATATTTCAGCATTAACTTTATGTTCGGAGAGCCATATCAAAAGATCCTTTTCTATACTTTTCTTTTCACTTTCCGATAGGAGTTGCTTAACTGGCAAAGCCCATGAATCAATTAAGTCTAAACTAATTATGATATCGTATTGGGGTACACCAGACATTTCCCAATATATTTCACAAACCTTTCCTTTCAAAATATAGTAAAGCATTCCATCTCTACCATTATTTACAAAGTGAAATCCATCGATATTTATAAAACTTTGAAGCTTATCTTTTATTCTTCGTTCGTTATCCCAATTGTCTAATGTTTTTTGAGAATAGTAATGGTTATAATGGGTGTCATCAATTTTACAAACCGTGGAGCCCTTAGAAATAATCCAACTAATGCTTTTTTGATTCTTAATTATCTGTGCACGACAAAGATTACCCTCGGCAACTAATTTCATTTTGTCAGCTGCCTTAGCGAGCATATTCCAAAAATTGTTTGCAAAGAAGTGTCCACTTTCGTTCGCCATATTAATTAAGCACTGAAGCGCTAAATCAGGCTCAAGATTGTCTAAATGCTTTTTACAATTGATGAATTGTTCTTGTGTTTTGTAAAATTCAGGAACATCGTCTATTACATCGTTGATTATTTCTTCAGGTGCATTATCGGCAAAATTCATTTTACGAAAGAAGTTAAATAATTTCATCGTCCAACAAATAAAATAGACAAACCTAATGAGGTGGTTTTCATAATTAAGAGTTTACTTCTGCAAAACATCAGAACTTACTACTCCATCTGTCAAAGTAATAACCCTGTGGGCTCTTTCGATAACCCTTGAATCATGCGTAGAAAAAATGAAAGTTATATTCTCATTTTTGTTCATTTCTGACATGATATCCAGGAGGTTTGCAGCAGATTTTGAATCAAGGTTCGCTGTAGGTTCATCTGCAAGTATAAATTTGGGTTTGGATGCCAACGCCCTGGCTACCGCAACACGTTGTTGCTGACCCCCACTCATTTCATTTGGACGGGTATCCATCTTGTCTTGTAAGCCGACTTCTTTCAACAATTCAGCGACTCTTTTTTCTCTTTCAGCCTTTGGGCGCTTTTGCAGGAGCATAATAAATTCCACATTTTCCCTTGCAGTTAATACGGGTATCAGGTTATAGGCCTGGAAAACAAATCCAATATTCTGCAAGCGGAAATCAATCATTTTGCTATCGCTTAATGACGTCACGTTTTGCCCTTCAATAATGACCTCACCTTTTGTAGGTTTATCCAGTCCACCGATAATATTCAGCAGGGTTGTTTTACCGGAACCTGACGGGCCTACCAAGGCAGCAAATTCGCCCTCTGTAAAATGAAGTGTTACATCTGTAACCGCAGGTACCGGTATCGCATTGTCATGATAGACTTTCGAAACATTATTGATATCAATTACATTCATATCTTTAGCTTTAATATTCTTTTAAATTATATTTTATGGATCGCTTCTGCCGGTTTCAATCTTATGGCCCGGATAGATGGATAAACGGCTGCCAATAAAGCAGTGCAAAATACCATTATGGCTATTTCCCAGTACACGTTTTCTCTAAGGAAAGGGTATACCATAGAACTCATCCCGAAATTCTCCATGCCTTTGGCAAATGCGGCGAGGCTGATACCGTGTTTCCCGAAATACGTGACGGTAAGATAAGACAAACCAATTCCAAAAGGACAGCCTACAAAAGTGAGGGAAATGGTTTCAATCATGATCATGCCAAATGTTCTGGATTTATTCAAACCAATAGCCATGAGCATACCCAGTTCCCTGGTGCGTTCCATTACAGCCATAAGCATCGTATTGACAATAGCAAATCCTAAACCCAGCATAAATACACCCATGAGTATCCATAAAATGAAGGCAATATAGTCATTGAGGGTAACCGTCTCGGGGGATAATTCTTTCCAGGATTCAACTTTTAAAGTCGGGAACTGTTTTTTTATGGCTGCATTCACGGTATCTACTTTGTCAGCATCCTTTAAAACCATAGCTATTTCATGAAAAGTGGTATCGTTACCAAGAACTGCATTGAAATCATCAGAATTCACGAATACAGTTGCCAAATCTGATTGTGCATTACTTGTTTTATAAATGCCAATAACCCTGAAAGCCCCGGAAACAATATTGCCATCGCCTCCGGCAAAAGTGAGCACTATTTTAGAGTGCATTTTTATGTGGAGTTTGTCAACCAGTTTCTGTCCTACTAGAACACCATTTTTTGTTTTCCCATCAAAATATGTTCCTTGTTTGACGAATATATTAAAGCCCGTAACTTTTCTTTCCACTACAGGATTGATACCAATAATTTTGGTTCCTGAAGCCGTTGAGGGTGAGGCGGTCATTCCAAAAGCAACATTTCTCAGTGTCACTGCTTTTACATCGGGGTTGCTCTCAATAGCGGCAAGAACTTTCTGCGGCTCCCTTATAGTATACTGTATCTCATTATTTCCCTTAAATGCAGGATTATGTATCTGGATGTGAGAGAAAGTATGATTTATGGACTCATCCATCATTTCGTTTATGAATCCTCCCATAAAGGAGCATATAAAAAGACCCGCCCAAATACCCAATGTTACCGCGAAAATAATAATCAGGCTTCGGTTCCTTTTTCTCCAAATATTGCGCCAGGCGATTTTTAGCAACATGTGATTTGAAATTTGAAATTTGAGGATTTGAAATTTGAAATTTGAAATTTGGTTGTAACCGACGAGGTCGAATCCGAATATTTATCGCTTTGTTTGATGTCCATCATTATTGAATCAATTCTCATTAGTTTTTGCATATTATTCATTTTCTGTAAAGCCCAAATTTCAATTTTCAATTTTCTACTCCCCGTGCATCGCTTCCACCGGTTTCAGCTTTAATATTTTTGACAAGGGATACAGGCAAATAAGCACGGAAATCACGAAGACAATAATGGCCTGGTTATAAAAAATACTAAATTGAAAAGCCGTATAAATATAAGGAGCCAGACCGAATTGCTCGTAAGATTTTGCCAGGGCACCCGTCATGTGAATAGGGTAGTGTACAAAATAGAGTACCAGGGCCATGCTGGCAACATAGCCAATCAAAACACCCAGGAATGACATAAACAGACTTTCCAGTGCTGTGACGAGAGCCAGGCGTCGACGGTTCATGCCAATTGCAACCAGCACGCCGAACTCATACGTCCTTTCCGTAGTCATCATCAATATGGTACCGAATATGCCAAAGGCAACGATCATATATAGAACACCTTCGATAATTGACCCGCTGGCCATTTTTCCTTTAACCGCCTGGTCCAGCTCAGGTGACATTTGTTTCCAGTCCATCACCTCGTATTTGCTGGTATCCATATTTTTTTTCAGGTAGGCAAGCGTGCGGTCAATTCCATCAACATCTTTTATGACAATAGCATAAGAACTAAGCATCGCCGGTGTGCTGAAAAGCGCCTGAGCAGTTTTCAAAGGCATGAAGGCCATACTCTTATTCAGATCAGGGGATACGAGTTTGATGATCCCTTTTATGCTGTATTTTCCTGCTGCGCTGGAACCATGATAACCTTGCCCGAGAAAAACGATGGTATCGTTTATTTTAAGTTTTAAATAATCAGCCAATCCCGATGCAAGTATGACACTCTGTTCGCTATCAGAACCAAAATATTTTCCCCGGATAATCTTGGGTTCTAAATTAACAAGCTTCCGCTCTTTTATGGGATCTATTCCTGTGATCATCACTCCTTTTGTGGCATTACCAGATGAGGCCAATGCAAAAGACTGCAGTCTCGGGACAGATTCATCAACGTCGGGGGCTTGTTTGATGGTATTGGCAAGGGCATCGTTAGTAACCATGCTGTTATCCAGGCTCTGATCATCCCAATATCCTTTCTGGTGGACTTGTATATACCCCGAATAGGCACCGGCAACATTGGCAACCATTTGATTCATGGTACCCATTTGCAGAGATGTCATAAATACAGAAAGTACTACGGCATAGAAAACAGAAGTGATCGCAATGATGGTGCGCCTTTTGTTCCGCCACAAATTGAGCCAGGCTAGTTTCAGGTACATATATAACCGGAATTATTGAATGAATGAATGAATGAATGGATGAATTGCTGCTCCATATAGTACTTTCAATATCATATCTTTAAATTACTTTAAGGTTTTCATGTTATTGGTACTGAAAAAATCATCTGCGATCGGCTTATCAAAGATCATATTGTCATAGATCATGATCGTTTTATTTCCGGGCTTATCTGCCGGGATCACTTCAAAATGAGTAGGTATGGTGCGGCCGCCAATGCTTTTTATGTTGGTAAAATTCATAGTATTCACGACACTACCGTCCTCATCATAAAACTGACTCCGCATCTGTATATAATCTGCTTTATCTATCCAGGTTACAATTTTACCCCAAACCACAGCTGCGGAAGCTTTCGGGGTAAGTTCAATTTTCCAGCAACTACGGCCGGCTATGGTTTCTTCCCCAATAATTTTATGGGTATAGTCATTTACAATGGAAGAAGAGTTGATCAGGTCATCATTCGTTAAATCCGTTCCCATCCATGATTGCGACATCATAGATGGAGGCAACTTAATGGTTCTTTCAATAGATGGAACCCAATTCCAGGCTTCTTTTTTGTGTTTCAGAAACACAGTTCCTTTGTCTTTAGCCGGGGACGTAACTAATGCGATACTCATATCCAGCCCTTTGCTCCATGTTTTCATCGTAAGCTCTCGGTTCCATGTCGGTCTTATGATCTGAACTGTTACCTGTGACTGCGAAGTATTGCCCCTCATTTTTTCATTGGCTTTGGCAATGATTTCATCTGCGGTCGGACCACCTGGTAATCTCATGGAGATGAGAGAAATGACACAAATGAACAGGATTGGTATTTTAAGAGTCTTTAGCATCGTTATTTTTAATTTTCACATTAACACATCATCACATTAACACATTGGCTTTTACTTCATCTCCTTAATCACTTCCAGTATTTTTTTCTGCAAAAGTTTATAAAGATCAATGAATTTCTGGAGCTCACCTTCAAATTCAGTATTCCCTGCAGGTCTTAATAGCATTGCATCCTGCATTATTGATATCATTCTATCCGTTTCAGTAATTTGTCTCATCAAAACATATTCCTGGTTTTTTAATGCCAGTCTGAAATATCTTTTTCGATCACCGGGTACTGTGAAATATTCGATAAGCCCTTGCAGTTCCATTATTTTAAGGGTATTGCTTACGGCGCCCTTGCTTAGTTTTATATTAGACTGGATATCTTCAAAACTTCTATGCGGTGGTTCTGCAATGGTGAGATAACCAAGCACTTTTCCTATGGCAGCAGTTGAACCCATGCTCTTAAGCATGGCTCCAAACCTTTCAATAAGCGCTTTTTGTTCTTTGTTCAGTTCGTTCATAACTTAGTAAACCGAGGCAAAGGTATAAAAGTTTTTTTAGTTCAGAAACAAATGAACTAAAATATTTTTTAGGATAGATAAGTTTATTGATGCTCCACTTTTAAAAAATTGGAACATCTATAAAACAAATAATTAAATTCGCTTCAAGGACGATATTAAAACTTTGCATCTAAACGAAGACATATTCAATAAATTTCCTGTTCTGAAAACAAATAGACTGTTGCTACGGGAAATAACAGATGAAGACGCTAATGCCATTTGCGAAATGAGGAATAGCAAACGAATAGCTCAATTCATTGCCAGACCTGAAATTCAAACGATGACCGAAGCAAATGCATTGGTTGAAAGAGTTAAAAACAACTTTGCCAATAAGGAAGCAATTGGATGGTCTGCCTTTTTAAGAGATGGAAAAACGACCATTGGGACCTGTGGTCTCAACCGGATCGAACATCAGAATTTAAGGGCAGAAATAGGCGGGGAAATGTCAACGCAATACTGGGGTAAAGGAATCGCGCAGGAAGCCGTAAAAGCTATTGTTGAATTTGGATTAAATACTATGGGGCTTCATAGCATTGAAGCAAGAGTTTGGCCCTCAAACCGCGGCGCCATTTATATACTGGAACAACTTGGCTTTCAAAAAGAAGCGCATTTTAAAGATGCGCTATATTTCAATGAAGAATTTAAGGATATTGCAGTTTACTCTCTTGTGGCTAAAGGCAATTAATTCAATTCGGAACGCATCAGACCGGAATTCGACAAACTCACATGTCCTGACTTCTTCGGAAGCACCGTGCCTCACAATTACATTAGCACATTATCAAATTGCCTTTAAATTAGGCCTGCCCATTTTCCGGATATACTTGATATGTGAATATACTGCTTTAAGCATCGTTTTATGCTCGTGATAATTAATATTATACTCAATGCAGGTCTCTTTTACAAACTGGTTGATCTTGGCATAATGAATATGGCTGATTTTTGGAAACAAATGATGCTCCACCTGGAAATTCAGTCCACCAAGCAGCCATGACAACCATTTGCTTTTGGTAGCAAAGTTCGAGGTCGTATTTACCTGGTGAATAGCCCATTGTTGCTCTATTTTCGTAGCCCCCTCCGCCGGGGTAAGTGGAAATTCAGTTTCATTAACTACATGGGCCAGTTGAAACACAATAGCGATGGCAAGTCCACAAACGATGCCAAGAATAAGGTAACCAACAACCGCCTTCAGAAATCCAACCATCAATATCGGGAGAATAACATAGATCATGACATAAAATGCTTTCGTAATCCAGAATATAAAATGCTCCTTGAAACTGAGTTTCTGGTTGATATAGCCCTCAGATATCCTTCCCGAAAAATATTTAACAAAATCATCCAGAAATATCCAGCTGAAGTAAGAAAGGCTGTAAAAAATGAAAAAATAAATATGTTGAAATCTGTGTATCCAACGTTTGGGCTGTTCAGGATGGATACGCATAAAAGGCTCGATATTAATATCAGAATCCAACCCTTCCATATTTGTAAAAGTGTGATGGGCCAGATTATGTTTTATTTTCCAGTAATAAGTGTTACCTCCCATCACATTTAAAAAATAGGCACTGGCCTTATTAAGCCATTTGTATTTGGAAAAACTTGCATGACCACCTTCATGCATGACATTAAAACCAATCACAGCCAGGTTGAAACCAAGCAATGCACACAAAACAATGCTAACGGGCAGGATAGGCGTAAAAAAAACCAATACTACATACAATATTGCTGCTGAAGCAATCTGAAGGGCTCCTTTTATAAAAAGCTTCCGGTCACCAGAGCGGCTTATATTATTGTTTATGAAATAGTTATCTACTTTTTCCTTTAGAGCCCTGAAAAATAGGTTTTTCTGATTACTGAACGTGAGTGTTGACATTAATTATTTATGAATGGGAATGACAAAGATACGCAGATAACAAAACATACAAAGTTTTAATTTCATAAGTCAATTTGCAGCATATCCTGTCATCATTGTAAATATAAACAAAACTATGGCCTTGTCAAACAATAAAACCCCCTTTTTCAAGGGGGTTTTATTGTTTGAATAGAATATTTTTTTTTATAATCTATAAATTCTCAATTTGAAACAGCTCTTCCAATCATCCAAAGGATGAAGAAGACAAGTGCTATAACCAACAATACAATACCGATAGTCCAGAACAATGCTCCGAGACTTGAAAATCCAAGAAAAAACAGGACAATTCCAATGATCAATAATGTAATGGCCAGTCCTAATAGACCACCTCCATCCATTTTCTTTGATACAGATGCGATACTATGATTTTGACCGGCAAGATTTTTAATGACATTAGCTTGTTTCATAATTTCTTTCCCTGTCTTTTTTGAAAGGGTCTGAACTAATGAATGTTGTACCGCTTTTTTAACAGGTATGCTACTTATATCTATATTCCTATTGTTTGGAAGGATTATGGCACTGTTTTCGGTAGCCAAAGTAGGAGTGCTTGTCCGAGCCGGAATTTCAGACTCTTTTTGTGCAGGCAAAGCATTGCTATTTGCCAATGTCTGAACATTGTCCAGTTTATTTGCATGATTAATTGACATCATTTGTTTGCTGCATGAGCTTAATAATGTGGCCATTGTTATGGCCAGGGCCAGTACCCCGATTTTTCTGTTTACATTTTTCATTTTTTAATTTTAAAAGTTTAGACGGTTAATTTGTACGTGATTTTATGTGAATTATCTTCCATGATGTTCGCCACCACCTTGACCCTGTGATGGATTTCCTCTTTGCTGCGGAGCCTGCCTGCTTTGTTGTTGTCTTTGAGGCTGCTGACGTTGCTGTGTCTGATGCTGTTGTTGCGGTTGCCTCTGCTGCTGATGTTGCGGCTGGCTTTGTTGTCTTTGTGGCTGTTGACGTTGTGCCTGGTGTTGTTGCGCTCTTTGTGGCTGCTGACGTTGCTGTGCCTGGTGTTGTTGTTGACGTGGTTGGGACTGATGTTGCTGACCCGCATTACGCGTTGAATGACTTGTGTTTGTAGCGTGTTGGGACGCTGACTTATTTGCCGGATGTGAGGCGCTATGTTGTGCTCCCCCTTTATTTGCGGGTCTCGCTGCAGAATGCTGTGATGCGGCTTTGTTTGCCGGATGCGATGCAGCGTGTGCAGATGTGGCTTTATTAGCAGTATGTCCGGTAGGATGACCTTTATTTACCGAAGCGCGATTATTCATGTTTTTGCCAGCTGCAGCTCTGTGTGATTGCTGAGATTTTGTTTGCGGACTGTGATGATCTCTCGCGGCTGCCTGCTCACTGGCACTCGGACGAGAGGTATTACCCCCTGGACCGTTGAAACTGGAACGACTGCCATGACCACCCGATGATGCTCTGTCATTATATGTATTATGAACATTGTGCCCATTTACATGTGAATATGCCGTGTTATACCTGAAATGTCCATGATCCCATCTGCCACCACCATATCCTTCACCCCCATAACCAAAGCCATAATTGACACCGCCATAAAAGCCCACATGAGGACCCCAATAACCGCCATTCCACCGGTAATACCCGCCACCATAACCCCAGTATCCGGGAGTCCAGAGAATACCAACCCGGGCAGGACGTACCCATAAACCTGGGATCCAATAATATCCATCATCTCCATAACCCCAGTAGCCTGGTGTCCAGAGATATCCGTCATACGGACATTCAGGTTGTACATAGTCCGGAATTTCAGGTGGTGCAACCTGAATGTCTACACCTACACCTACCTGGGCAAAAGCTTCTGTTCTGCCAGTTAATAAGGAAGATATAATGATGGCGAAAATGATCGCAATTTTTTTCATAATAAATAATTTGATTTAGCTGATGTAAAATGATGCAAAAAATTGATAAAGTGTAATTTGCCTGACTAACAGGACTACTTTAAATCCCCCTGAAGAATTTTCTTTGATTCGTCATATTCTTCCTTTGAAATTTCCCCGGAAGCAAAACGTTTCTGCAGTATGTCAAGCGGAGAATTTTTCATCATTCTTTGTCCCGGAATATTATATGGTAAAGCAAAAATCCAGAAGAGCATGATAACCCAAAGAAACCACCAGATGTAGTGCATTCCCCAATAATAATGGTTGTAAAGTATGTTAGTAATTTTTAAATTGAAATTGATTTTCAGATTGCACTGCAAAGGTGGGAACCATTATACAGCCCATTATTACACAACTTTTGTAATAAGTTGCATAATTCACACAATGGGAAAATAATCGGCAAAAGAACTTGCCGGATTGCTTAGTAATTTACTAACTCACCAATTCACATACTTCTCTTAATCTTCCAACGTACTTGTATCCCCTGCTTCCGTGCCCATTTCTTTTGCTTTGAGCACACGGCGCATGATTTTGCCGCTTCGGGTTTTGGGGAGTTTGTCAACGAATTCTATTTCATCGGGGACACCAATAGCTCCCAGTTCGTGTTTTACCTGGTGATTGATATGTTTTTTCAAATCTTCTGTCTTCTCAATTCCCTGTTTTAAGATTACAAAAGCTTTAATGCTCTGTCCTTTAATATCGTGAGGTTTCCCTATCACAGCAGCTTCTGCCACAGATGGATGCGACACCAAGGCGCTCTCCACTTCTGCTGTTCCTATCCTGTGACCAGATACATTCAACACATCGTCAGATCTTCCCAGGATCATGATATATCCATCTTCATCCATCGTAGCCAGGTCCCCGGCAAAATAGACGCCTTCTATTTCATTCCAGTATTTCTGAAATCTTTCAGGTTCTCCGAAACATGTCCGAAATGCTGATGGCCAGGGTTTTTTAATGATCAACATCCCAACTGTATGAGGTGGCACAGGTGTCCCCTGCCTGTTTACAACTATGGCCTCAATGCCTAAAAAAGGCAAGCCTGCCCTGCCCGGTTTCTGAGGCAAAGATGGTAAGGTAACAATCATATGACCTCCCGTTTCAGTTTGCCACCAGGTATCTACAACTGCACAATTATTTCTTCCGATATTCTTATCATACCAGTGCCATGCCTCGGGATTTATGGGCTCGCCGACACTTCCTATAATTTTGAGTGAGGAAAGATCGTATTTCGCAGGCCACTCATCGCCGTATTTCATAAAAAGCCTGACAGCAGTCGGAGCCGTATAAAATTTAGTGACCCTGTATTTTTCAATTACAGCCCACCAGCTTGCCGGATCCGGAAAATCGGGCGCACCTTCATATATCAAAGTAGTAGCACCATTAGATAAAGGTCCATAAACAATATAACTATGTCCTGTTATCCAACCGGTATCAGCGGTGCACCAGAAGATATCATCCGTCTTTAGGTCAAAAACGATTTTGGTGGTATAATGCGTAAAGAGATTGTATCCGGCAGTAGCATGAACCACTCCTTTTGGTTTCCCTGTTGTACCTGAAGTATATAAAATAAATAGCGGATGTTCCGAATCGAAAGGTATAGCTTCGCATACAGGTGATTGGGTTGCAATAAATTGATCAAAATCTATTTCAAGTTCGTCGAGAAGCATGGGCTCCTCTCTTTGGTGAATGATGATATGTTCCATGCATTCAAGTCCTTCTGTTGCTTCATCCGCAATCGCTTTCAGGTCTACCATTTTACCACGGCGTTTGGTATAGGTGCTGGCTACAAGTACCCTTGCTTTGGCATCATCCAGGCGTAATTTTAAAGCTTTGGCACTGAATCCTGCATATATCACAGAATGTACAGCACCAATACGTGCACAACCCAGGATGGCCACTATCTGCTCAATACACAAAGGCATATAAATGCCAACACGATCGCCGGGGTTTATTCCAAGGCTTAATAAACCGTTCGAAAACCGACAGACTTTATCAAACAATTCTCCATAAGTAATACGCTGTTCTGTACTAGCTTCATTAGTATAGATATAAGCACATTTATGGAAATGGCCAGCTATGATATGCCTGTCGAGACAATTATAGGTAATATTGATTTTGCCTCCTACAAACCATTTGTAATCCGGATAATTCCACTCAAAAGTGTCTTTCCATTTTTCAAACCAGTGCAATTCCTTTTCTGCGATGCCGTGCCAGAACCCCTCAGGATTTTCGATAGAATCGCGGTACATTTTTGCATAGATTTCACGATTAATATATGCTTCATTTACAATATAATCCGGCGGATATACCAGGGCTTCGGCGGGTGCCAGGATTTCATTTTCTTGATCTTGCATTTTATGACACTATAATGATTACTGCTAATGTAGGGGTTTTTGAGGACTAAGGAATTATGATGTGATTCTTTTCTGAATCAGGATTTTCAAGATTCAAGGATAAACAGGATTTTGAAACAAGTTTATGATTGAAAATTGTTGAGTTAATCCTGATAATCTTACAATCCTGTAAATCCTGATTCAGAAATCTTTACGCCTGTAATGCCTCATAGAGATAATCATAATAATGCCTCTTATCCAGCTTCGACCGCACCCATAATCCTAGTTCGATGTATTTACCGGACCCAATCTGTACTTTGGGGGCGCTCGATGCAAAATGTTCCATTTGTATCAGCATCGGTTTATCATGCAAAGCATCCGCTTTGTTGCAGATATTGAGCAGAAGTTTCAAAAATGCTTTTTCATCTTGAAAAGTGTCGTTTTTTAACAATGTTCTGAATTGTCGTCTGATTTCTCCAATCCTATAGGTAACATAATCCGGATTCTTGTTTTCATAATGGAGTATGATTTCAATAATAGAAATAGAGAATTGATTTTCAGTTGATAATTTTGGATAGATATCTTTTAAAAACAATCTCGCCAAAACTTTAATTGCCTCGGATGTATTGCCTTTAAAATAGTGGCAGAGGGCAAGATTACCATATATGGCATATTCATATAATGATTTCATTCCTTTATGTGCCGGCAGCTCAACAATCTGATTAAGAAGTAGAATAGCAGCATCAAGCCTGTTGGATGAAATATAATTTGTAATCAGGCTCTGATAATATGTCCAGATAAAATTATCGTAATAAAGCTTATTGAACTTATGGAGTTCATCGTAAAGCTTCTCTGTATATTTGGTAGATTCATCCCATTTTTTGTTTACCATCAAAGTGTTCACAATCCAGGTTAACTGCGTTATTTTACTTAAATGTGTACTTTTAGTAAATATCTTTTCTTCTTCAAAATCATTATAAGTATCAATAAGATAGCTTTCAAGCCTGACAAAGTCTTTGTTTTGAAACAAAATTCCTCGAATGCAATGTGAGATTTTTACTTTTACATAGGGTATCTTATAAATTTCACTCGCGATATTCAATTCTTCAAGTGTGCCTTGAAGTGCATGACCTACATCCGACGCCTTACTAAGATTTGATTTTCTAAGACTATAGCTAACTGCCGCAATAGCATTATTCGCCTCCATGAGTACATTGTTTTTTCCTGAATTCTCTTTCCTTTTTTCTATGTATTCCAAAGGATTAATTTCGTCAAAAATAAAATTATAACTCAATTCAATGATCTGACTGTAAATAAAATCCAGCAAATCGTAGTATTCGTTTTGAATGGCAGTTTTCTCTGCTTTTTTCAGGTAATAAATTGACAGGTCATATTGAGCTTTGTACGAAAATATACTGGAAAGCGTAATCAGGTTAATGGTTTCAATCTTTTCATCAAGGTTATGATGCAGATTGAGAAGGCTTTTTTCCAGTTCCGTTTTCAACCGGTTTTTCAGTCGGTAATACGCATTTGACACATCTTTGTCCTGTGGAAAAAGCTTCGAAATCATCGCTTTTTCGTCAGTTTCGTAGTCGCCCGCCCGGATCAGGTCAAATAAGGTTGTGATCTTTATATCTTCCTGTCTGTGAAACCGTTTCGCGAATATTTTAAAATTCCGAATTTCTTCCTTCTTCAGGTTTTTTATGATTTCAATCAGAGAATCCATGTGAAATTGTTAAGTTTGAATGCGTAAGAATTTTGCTAAATGTAGTGCAAATTTTGAAAAACTTGACGTATCTTTACAGATATATTTCAGAAAGCAATGAAAAAAATATCAATCCTCCTGTTTGTTTTGATGAGTTGTGCATCTCTTATTAATGCTCAAAAATTTGCAATAGGCATTACTTCCATAACCGTTAGCGGTCAGGGTGCTGTAG
>JABDBQ010000056.1 GCA_013288555.1 Bacteroidota bacterium
CATTATTATTAATGGCAATCAGGATGTTTTTTGGCCCGGATGGATTTGCTTTTAATTTTATGGATTCAATGTCTGGCGTTTTAAGATAAACGGCACTGTCATGTCTCTGGAAACTGATGGTTGCACCGTCCATATCGTAAGGGTTGTTCACGTTTGAAATAATGAGCGTTTTTCCATTATGATCCATATAACGATAGAGGTATTCATATAAGCCAAAGGCATTATATCCGGGTTTTATGGAAAAAAAGATCAGTAAAATAATATTCATTCCCCACAGAGCCCCAAGCGACCAACGCGTAAACTGGTTTTTGATTTTTTCATAATCGATGTTGACAAATGGCAGAATGATCAGGTATGGAATCGCATCCATCATAGGCCATAAAAAACGGACTTCTTTATGGGCAATGAGGGAGTGTCCAACAAAAAATGGTACACATATCCATGTGAAAAGATGCCTTGGGTATCTGAACCATGAGAAAACGATACATCCCATGATGAATATACTGATGATAGGTATCAATGCGATATAATAAAGATAGAAATAGAAATAAAATGGAGAAGTGCCGAAAGCATTTGCTTTGCCTTGTACCAGGTTTACATAGAAATATTTATATATCGTAAATACCCATTCCCCATATAGCCAGTGATCGAGGATTGCCCCCAGGCCAATGACCATAAAGCCAGGGATGGCCATAATGATCATGTTTTTAAAACTGAACCTGCCGATAAGGATGCACCACGATCCAAGACCCAAGACCATAAATACCGTTTGAATTCTGACGATAAAAGCAATACCAATCAGAACTCCTGCGGCTACTAACAATCCGTTCCGGTTATTTCCCGTTTCACGTTTTCGGATAAAGGCCAATATTGCCGCAGTTCCTAAAAAAAAAGTCGACCCTGAAATGCTTTCGCAGGAAAAATGCGACTGTACGAAAGCAATAGGCCACATAAAGCATGAGAGTAATACCAGGAAACGTCTCCAGTATTCCGATTTAATTTTATAACATAATTCTCTGGTAAGAAAAAGTACTGACAGCCACCCAACTATGGTTGAAAAAATGCGAAGAATAAGGGTGCATAGAAAGGGATTGGCAATATGAAAGAATTGGAGATCTCTATACAGGCATACCACGACGAAAGGCTGAATACCCTGCCTTATCTGGTCTTTATATTCCCATGAAAGCCTATCGAGCGGTACCATCCCCATTTTATAGCCCGCGAAATCCATGATCTGCGACTGCTCGTCCTGGTATTGAAAACCAACACTAAACCATGCAGTCAATAAGTGGATGGCAAGACCGGCAAAAAAGCAATATCTGAAAAAAGCATTCCAGTTGGCTTCATTTTGATTAACCCCGGTTTTTAAATTCATATTCCGGCAAAAATAGATGATCTGAAGGGATTTTGAATAAATGTCTGCTCATGCGTCAAACTAAATCCTGAAAGGCCTTTTAATTTATGCGAGGTCTATTTTTACGACTCATGTTATGCCAGATGAAGAATTTGCATTATGTTTGAAATGATAAATGAATACCATGAAAACAATTATTAGATCAGTAAGCATTTTAGCTGTAATCGCAATGTTTGGCTCATGTCAGCCAAAAACCAAAGAAATCCAGAAACCGGATATCCTTCGCGCAGATATGGATACCACCGTTGATCCGGGCAAGGATTTTTATCTTTATGCCAATGGTACATGGCTGAAAAATAATCCCATTCCCGCTACAGAAAGCCGCTGGGGTATCGGTAACCTGGTGAAGGATGAAATATATACCAAACTGAAAAAGATCAGTGAGGATGCCGCAAATACAAAAGACGCTCCTAAAAACAGCACAACTCAGCGTATTGGAGACCTCTATGCTTCGGCAATGGATTCAATTGCCATTGATAAAGCCGGTATTGATCCATTAAAACCAGAACTTACGACGATTGATGATATTAAGGATTTGCAAGGTGTGGTGGATATGATTGCCATCCTTCAGACTTATAGTGCAGGCCCTGCCTTTGGCATGGGGGTTGGTCAGGATGAAAAAAACAGCTCTATAGAGGATTTGCATTTCAGCCAGGGTGGATTGGGCATGCCGAACAGGGATTATTATTTAAACAATGATCCTCGCACCAAAAAGATCAGGGATGCATATGAAAAGTATATGACTGAAATCATTCACAAAACCAGCGGTCCGATGCAGGATGAAAACAGAGATATGGCCCCATCAAGAGCTAAAGAAATCATGGTGCTTGAAACGGAACTGGCCAAAATTTCCCGGAAACTCGAAGACCTTCGCGACCCTTATGCCAATTACCACAAAATGTCTGTTGCTGATTTCGATAAACTAACCCCATCTATCAACTGGGAAAATTTCTTCGCAAAAATAAATATACCGAAACAAGACAGCGTAGTAGTCGGCCAACCTGAGTTTTTTACAGGAATGGAGATGATTTTAAAATCAACATCTGTAGAGACCTTGAAAAACTATTTAAAATGGCAGTTGATTCTTGGCTATTCTGATAAACTCAGCAAACAATATGATCAGGCGCATTTTGATTTTTATGGAACAGTTCTTTCAGGCGCTACCAAAATGAAACCCCGCTGGAAACGTGCCATAGACTATGAAAACCAGGCCATTGGGGAACTTCTCGGCCAGAGTTTTGTAAAAGAATACTTCGGCCCGGAGGCCAAACAACGCTACGTAAAACTTGTGGATGCCATACTTGCTGCCTATAAAGAACACATATTGAATGTGGGCTGGATGAGCGATTCAACCAAAGCGAGGGCGGTAAAAAAATTAGCTTCAGTCACTAAAAAAATCGGCTATCCTGATAAGTGGAAAGATTTTACGGGGATGGATATCGAACGCCAGCCTTTTTGCAGGAATGCCATAAATGTAGACCATTTCTGGTTTGCTTATAGCATCAAAAAACTCAGCAAACCGGTTGACCGTACCGAATGGGACATGAATCCCCAGGAATACAATGCCTATTACAATCCTTCTAATAATGAGATCGTACTTCCGGCAGCCTGCTTTGCAGTGCCTGGTTATAAAGATAATGAACTGGATGACGCCCTTGTTTATGGATATGCAGGAGGGTCGACCATCGGGCATGAAATAACGCATGGTTTTGATGATGAAGGACATCAATATGATGAAAAAGGAAACCTGAAAAACTGGTGGACCAAAGACGATGAGCAAAAATTTAAGGACCGCACCCAGAAATACGTGGATCAGTTCAACAAATATGTGGTACTTGATACCATGCATGTAAACGGTAAGGCATCATTGGGTGAAAACCTCGCGGACCTGGGCGGAATCGTCATTGGATTGGATGCATTTAAACAAACGGAAGAATACAAAAGCGGAAAAAAAGTTGCCGGATTGACGCCGTTGCAGCGCTATTTCCTTGGTTATGCTTTAGGATGGATGGTGCAACAACGTCCAGAAAAACTGGCTCAGCAGATATTGACAGATGTGCATGCCCCCGCAAACCTGCGAACAAATGGCCCGCTGAGCAATATACCAGACTTTTATGAAGCCTTCAATATCAAAAAAGGCGAACCACTTTGGCGTGAAGAAAAAGACAGGGTGGTGATTTGGTAATAAATTGAAGATTAAAAGAATGAAAATTTAAGATTTAGATAGCTAATTATCTATTTGTCAATATCTTAAAGTCCTAACGGGGTGAAATATATCAGCACAGGGTATAGCCCTGTGCAAAATCAATTTATCCGAATATAAGCCCTGAATGGGCGGAATAATTTGTCTCGCCCTTTCAGGACTTATCTATGTGTTTGCAACCATGCGAGGGGCTGCACCCCTCGCTGATATATTTCAACCTTTTAGGGCTGTGAATGCATTTCAATTTTTATCTAAATTATTTACCCTGATTTATTCGTTTCAGATTTCATTTCCAGATTTCTGATCTCTTTTTTCTTATTTTTTTTACTTCTGGATTCATCTTCGATATATGTTTCTTTTTCTTTGGGCAAGGTTGGCGCGGCTCCGGTGATGCTTAGACCAACAGAAGCCAGTACCATGAGAAATATTAAAAATATCAAACGCAGGGCGCGTCTTATCTTTTCCATTAATAGATTGAATTAATAATTGATAAACAGGAGTTTACGAACCAGGTAAAATAGCCTGATGTTTTCAGATTATATCACTGGCATCAAAAGAAGAATAGAATTATCCTCTTGGAAAATAATTGGAATCGGACTTTTCAGAACCCTGGGGAATGGTTTTAAGGCATAGGAATCCATCAAAAGATTCTACGCAACAAAGCTTATCTGATATCTGTTTTATTATGTTTTTTGCAAGGGTATTATGAATTTGAATCCTTCGCTCAAACCTCGTTTTATACAGATCAGCCCTGACTGATTTGAAACAGATGGCCTTGAAATTCGCTCGATAAGCTAATACTGATTTGTGTGAAACCTTCCTGTTTGTAAGGATCAGTTCATTCCGGCTCTTAGCATACTCACGAAGACAGGTTTTCTGCCCATTTCCGGGAACAGTCCATAAACTTACAAATAAGATTATAGCCAATAATCCCTTCACAAGTTTGGTTTTGAGATATTTAAGATGCCTGTCTGTCATTTCAATACAAAGTTATTACAATTTTTCAGTTGCTGTTATAGGATCGAAGTTCCTTTCTCAATTCCAACCTATTCCTTTATATTTACGTCCTTATCATACCAATGAAACCAAAGGCGCTCATATTATTTTTTGTAATTGCCTTGACATGGACGAATTCTTATGCGGGCAACCCTAAGTTAGTCAGGCAATTTATCAATCACACCGACTGGAGTTTTGTAGAAAACAAAGGTCAATTGCCTGATGCCCAAATTAGATATTCCGGTCATCAGGGGGGTATATACCTCTATTGCAAGCCCGGAAAAATTAGTTTTGTTTTTACAAAGGTTGAAAAAGAGACCAATGACCAAATTTCCGAATCTCTAGGTAGAAGGGAATCCCCCTTTACAAAGGGGGCACTTGTCCCGACTTATTCGGGAGGGGGATTTGATCCTTCAAAAAGCAAAATGTCGGAGCTCACGAAAACAACAATTAATCGCACAGATTTCGTATTATTAAATTCCAACCCCTCCGCCACCATTCTCGCCTCAGACCAACAGGAATATTACGAAAACTACTATACTCAGGGAAACGCAGATTCAGGCATCACCAATGTCCACACGTTCAAAACCATAACCTACAAGAATATCTATCCCTATATCGACATGGTTCTCATGGCCAAACCCAATGGAATGAAATACGAATTTGTGGTTTATCCCGGCGGAAAAGTGAGTGATATCCAGATGCAATGGGGAGGAATTGAAAGCATTAAAAAATTAAAAGATTCAAAAATTGAATATTCCTGTGCTCTTGGTAAGATGGAAGAATCGCAACCAGTTTCGTTTCAAGGCGTTAATTGTGTTGAAAGTGATTTTATTAGGAATGGTAGTATGATTGCTTTTAACATAGGGGATTTTGACAAAACCGAGCCATTAATTATTGATCCTATGCTAATCTGGGGGACGTATTTTGGTGGAAGTGGTGGTGATGGAGCAGGCACTGTAGTATTAGATAGTTCTGGCAATGTATATATTGGGGGTGAAACTGAGAGTACAAATGACATCGCAACCTTAGGTGCTTATCAGACCTCTTACGCAGGAACAAATAATAGCCTTTATGGTGGTGATGTTTTTATTGCAAAATTCAGCAATAAGGGTTTAAGATTATGGGCAACTTACTATGGGGGACCAAGTATTGATAACTTTTCAGGATTAGCTACAGATAATTCAGGAAATATATATGTTACAGGATCAACTGTTAGTACATCAGGAATAGCCTCATCAGGGTCTTATCAAACTAATCTTAAAGGAAATGAAGACGCGTTTCTGGCTAAATTTAATAGTAATGGTAAACGTCAATGGGCCACATATTTTGGAGGTGATGAGCAAAATGAATCCTATGGAATTGCAATTGATGCCAATTCGGATTTGTTTATAGCCGGTGAGACAACTAGTTTATCTGATATTGCTACACAAGGCGCTTATCAAACATCATTATCTGGAAGTTCTATAATGTTTGGTGGACAATCGGATGGATTTTTAGCTAAATTTAGCAATTCAGGTTCATTAATATGGGCAACTTATTATGGGGGTCGTGCTGGCGATTATGCTACCTCAGTCGCTACGGATAAATCTGGTAATGTATTTATTACAGGTATTACCGAAAGTGATACTGGCATTGCGACAAAAGGTAGTTATCAATCTTCTTACGCAGGAGGAGTGGATGCTTTTTTAGCAAAATTTAGTACAAGTGGCTTATTAGTTTGGAGCACTTATTACGGTGGTTATGAATATGAATATGCCACATGCGTTACTGCGGACAAATCTGGGAATATTTTTATATCCGGAGCTACAGAAAGTTCCCAAGGCATTGCTACTTCCGGGACATATCAAACAGATTACATGTCTCCTAATATTACCAGGGCAACTGATGGTTACCTTGCCAAATTTACCAGTGCCGGTCAGATTAAATGGGCAACTTATTATGGTGGTGAAGAAAATTCCGGGGATGAAATGTTCGCTGTTACTACTGATGAGAATGAGAATGTTTATGCAATAGGTGAAACTGTAAGTACTTATGGGATAGCGTCATGTGGTACTTATCAAACTTCGTTCAATCCAGTACCTTTAACTATTTCTCAACCAATTGAAGAAAACCCAGATGCCTTCCTTGTAAAATTCAATAGTATAGGAATAAGAGAATGGGCTACTTATTTTGGAGACAGTCTTGGAACCTGGGTAAGTGGTGTTGCTGCCGATGATTCCGGATATGTTTATATGGTAGGAGGTACTATTAGTAATACTGGTATTGCAACGAAAGGGGCCTATCAGACTTCCTTTGCTGGACCCAGTATGGGAAACGGCCCATATGGAGATGCTTTTATTGCTAAGTTCTATGGTAGCCTGATTACTGATGCAGGGGTTATTTCAGTTATCTCACCATTAGCAAATGCTTGCCCAGGTAAACAAGTTGTCAAAGTGCGAGTAAAGAATTTTGGGAATTATAATATTGGATGTCTTACAATTCAATGTTTCATAAGTGGAAATACAATTTTTAATTATGATTGGGGCGGAACTTTATTTCCAGATAGTTCAATTGTGTTAACTATAGGATCAGCAACACTACCCCCTGGCAAATTCACGTTAAAAGCATGGACAACAAATCCAAATCAGGTTGCTGATTCTATTCCGAGTAATGACACTTCAATAGTAGCCCTTTACATACATTTACCCGAAGCAATTACTGGTCCATCACAAACTATCTGTTCCGATAGTAATATCACCATTGGCGATTTGGCAGTTCCTGGAGATGAATATTCCTGGACATCTAAGCCGCTAGGATTCAATTCTACGGTTTCCAACCCAACTATAAAGCCCTTAAAAACCACTACTTATTATCTTACTGAAATTGTTATCAATGGCGGTTGTAGCAAAACGGATTCTGTTTTAATAACAGTAAATCCAAGACCTCCTGATATCTTTATTAAAAGTTCATCCATTTGTATCGGCGATAGCATCTCGTTAGTAGATAGTAATTATAATAGCTATAATATTTTTTATGCTACATCCCAAGGTACCAATTCATTTCCTGCGAATCCAGTTGTGAAACCAACATTTACAACCGAATACTATTTGCGGTTAATTAATAAAAATACGGGCTGTGAAACTTTTGATTCTGTAATAATTACAGTAAATTCCCTTCCAATTCCCAACTCCTCTCCATCCACCTACAACATTTGCATTGGCACGCATATCAAAATAGGGGCGAATGCAAAACCGAATTATATTTATGCATGGTCATCTACGCCATCTGGTTTTAGTTCAAGTCTTGCCGATCCTGTCGTGGATCCGCTTAACAATACTGTTTATTCTCTTTCGATCACAGATACTACTACGGGCTGTACCAATAAAAATTCCACGAATGTATTTGTTGGTATTGCCCATGCCCCTGTTATTGATGTGGGTAAAAACCAGGCAGTTTGCGCCGGATTTTCAGCGCAGATCGGCTCCGATTCTTTGGCGGGCGATTCTTATTCATGGGTTTCCAACCCAATAGGTTTTGTATCCTCAAAAGCCAAACTTATAGTAACACCAGTTCAGACCACATCTTATCTTTTAACCGTTACCAGTTCCATAGGCTGCACCAATTTCGATTCGGTCACCATTACCGTCAACCCATTGCCTTCCCCCAAAACAGGAGCCTCGCAAAATATTTGTGAAGGTACGGCAGTACAGCTTGGTATAGCACCGATAAACGGACATGTCTATTCATGGACATCCAATCCAACAGGTTTCAGTTCAACCTTAAGCAACCCTGTTGATACGCCAAAAACCACGACAAAATATGATCTGAAAGAAACAAATAAAGCTACCGGTTGTGCTGATTCTGATAGTGTTATAATCTATGTGGTACCAAAGCCTGTTGTTGGTTTTATTTCAAAAAACATCAATGGTTACGAATATCAGTTCACAGTACAAAATCCTAATTACAGACCATGGGAATATCGCTGGGATTTTGGTGATTCAACAAATTACCTTAATGATACCGCTTCCGGATATTCTGTTACGCATACCTATCCCCGAAACGGGAAATATATCATTACACTTACGGCTGATATCCAGGGTTTTTGCACGGTGATTTCTACAGATACTATTGTTATCAATCTTAACTTTTCTTTGAAAATTTACCCCAATGCTTTCAGCCTTCAGACAAACATAAATTATACCCTTGCAAATCCTGCCCACATCCGCATATCAGTGACCGATGCCATCGGAAGACAAATAGGAGTTTTGAAAGACGCACAACTTGCACCCGGAGAATACAATACGGAGTACAGCGGCGCATCCTGGAAAACCCGCCCGGGCGTTTATTTTGTATTATTCGAAATAGATGGGACGCTGTATGTAAGGAAGATCATACAGGTAGAGTCGATTTATTATTAGGGCTTATAGAATAAACGTTCAACCCCTTCAGGGTTGGAGGAATCTGTTATCTCAATCTGCGGGTTGCACCCGCGGTTATTATTGTTTAACCCTTTCAGGGTTACAGATATAGTGTATATATCTGGCAATTGTTTGGTAACTTGGAAGCCTGAAGGGCTTCAATTATAATAACCGTGGGTGAAACCCGCGGTTAGGTCAATGGCTGAATTTTACAACCCTGAAGGGGTTGAACATCAGGATATGGTGTCTTGATCAACTATTTATCAGGGGTGCAAATTCCCAATTTCAAATCACAAATTTCATCCCCTCAAATCCTCTCAAACCCCGTATAAGGCACCAGTACTTTCGGGATATTGATGCCATCTTCATCCTGGTTGTTTTCGAGTATGGCTGCTACGATACGTGGTAAGGCTAAGGCGCTACCGTTGAGCGTATGGGCAAGGACGGACCTGCCTTCCTTATCTTTGAACCTGATTTTGGCGCGATTGGCCTGGAAGTTTTCAAAATTTGAAACAGAACTTACTTCAAGCCAGCGTTTTTGAGCAGCCGAATATACTTCCATATCATAGGTAAGAGCAGAGGTAAAACTCATATCGCCGCCGCATAATTTGAGGATGCGATAAGGGAGTCCCAGTTTTTCAATCAACCCGGAAACATAATCCTTCATATCTTCCAGGATGGCATAAGATTTATCAGGATTTACAATCTGCACAATTTCAACTTTATCAAACTGATGTAGTCTGTTCAGGCCTCTTACATCTTTGCCATATGAACCTGCTTCACGACGGAAACATGGTGTGTAAGCCGTGAGTTTGATCGGAAGTTCATCTTCTTTTACCATTACATCGCGATAGATATTTGTGAGAGGAACTTCAGCTGTCGGTATGAGGTACAGTCCGTCTTTTTCAACGAAATACATCTGTCCTTCTTTGTCAGGCAACTGTCCGGTTCCGAATCCACTCGCTTCGTTGATCATAATTGGTGGTTCAATCTCCAGGTATCCTTGTTTCCCGGCTTCATCAAGGAAAAAATTGATAAGCGCTCGCTGCAGTTTGGCTCCTTTGCCTTTATAGACCGGGAAACCTGCCCCGGAAATTTTATTGCCCAATTCAAAATCGATGAGGTCATATTTTTTGGCGAGGTCCCAATGGGGCAGTGCACTTTCTCCTACAATATCCAGATCTCCCGAAGTATGGATGATTTCATTATCCTCGGCGGCATAGCCAGGTTTTACGGAAGCATTCGGAAGATTCGGGAGCAAAACGAGCATATCATTTTGCTCTTTTTCCGCCAGATCGAATTTTTCCTGCAAGATCCTGATATTGTCTTTCAGTGTAACCGTTTCTTGTTTAAGTATATCTGCAGCCTCTTTTTTGCCTTCCTTAAAGAGAATCCCGATTTCTTTTGACAGGCGATTGGATTCTGCCAGGTTATCATCCATTTCCTTTTGCAGTTTGCGCCTGAGGGAATCGAGGGCAATGATATTATCCACGAGTTCAACACCTTTAAAGTTCTTAAGTTGAAGGCGTTTTACTACATCATCTCTGTTTTCTCGTATATAGGAGAGGGTAAGCATGTGAAAATTTGTTAATTTGATGCAAAAATATAGCAAAAGGATTTCCGTATTGCCACTTTTGTAAGGAAATGTTTGTTAGTTTTGATAGTTTTCCGTTAAAATACTCATGAATACCAGATACTGGGCACTTTATGTTAAAATATTGCTGCTTGCTTTCGTTGCCCTGATCTATGGCCCTGAATCAAGTGGACAAGGGAAATTTATCGAGAATATGGGGCAATGGGATCCCAATATTGCTTCCCGCGCTGAAATAAGCGGCGGGGCGATATATCTGTGCAAAAACCAGCTTCGGTATAATTTCATAGACATGCGGGATTACCGCCTGCTCCATGCCGACCCTTATCATACGGATACGTGCAGTGTTCATGGACAGGCATTTTTCATGGATTGGCTGAATGCGAATGCGAATCCTGAAATCAGTTCGGCAAACGAATACCCTGAATATTATAATTATTTTATTGGTAATGATCCATCCCAATGGAAATCAGGTGTTCATGCGTTTTCTGATGTCAGTTATACCAATCTTTACAATGGGATAAACCTTGCTATAAATGCAGAAGGCCCGGACCTGGAATACACCTATACCGTAATGCCGGGAACGGATCCTTCATCAATCAAAATAAAAGTAGAAGGCGCGCAAAATGTATATGTAAAAGACAATGATCTCCATATAGATAGCCGGATGGTTCAGATCATTGAAAAAAGCCCTTATGCCTATCAGATGATTGAGGGGTTTAAAGTTGCAGTCCCTTGTGGTTTTATTTTGATTGACGGCAATATTGAAACTTTTGTTTTCCCTAAAGGATACAATAAAAACCAGCCTCTTATCATTGATCCCGTGGTGATTTTTGCATCTTATTCAGGTTCCAAAGCTGATAATTTTGGTTTTACAGGGACCTATGATACACTTGGATATGGTTATTCAGGCGGAGATGTTTATGGTGCCGGGTATCCAACAACGCCCGGTGCTTACATGCAGGCATTTCAGGGAGGTCAGGACTATTCATTAAACCCGGGAGACCCTGGCTATATTGAGATCCAGGTTCTGGGTTTCAGCCCCAGGGATGTGGCCATATTAAAATATACACCTGATGGGAAAGGCTTGGTATATGCCACTTATCTTGGTGGGAAAAAAGGTAATGAACAACCCCATAGCATGGTGGTTGACAAAAGCGGCGATCTTATTGTTTTCGGGACCACTGCTTCATCTGATTTTCCAGTGACATCAACTGCCTTTAAATCTTCCCTTGGTGGTAAAACAGACTTGTTTATTTCACGTTTTTCTGCGGATGGTAAGAGACTTCTGGCCAGTACATTTATGGGCGGAACGGGTTTTGACGGACTCAACGGTGTGAACTCCTGGCATGATTCAAAGGGCTATGTCGTTTTGGATGCCGGCACACCTATTTGTTATAATTATGGTGACCAGTTCCGAGGAGAAATTATTTCTGATAACAATGACAATATTTATATAGCTACATGCACTATGTCAACTGATTTCCCAGTAACAAGCGGGTGTTTTCAGCCAAAATTCGGAGGCGGAAAACAAGATGGCTGTGTCTTTAAAATGGACAGTAATTTGCACAAGCTTATATGGAGTTCATTCCTGGGTGGCACAAAAGATGATGGGGCATATTCGCTCGACATCAATAATAAAAATGAAATAGTTGTTTGTGGAGGAACATTAAGCCCCTATTTTTTCAAACATGACAGCACCTATCAGGATACACTCAAAGGAAGTTCGGATGCTTATGTCTGCCGCATAAAATCTGACGGTTCAAAAATACTAAAAGCAACATACCTTGGCACGCCAAGCTATGAGCAGGCTTACTTTGTGCGGCTTGATAACAGTAACAATGTGTACCTGTATGGGCAAACAGAGAGTAAGACTTTCCCGGTATTTAATGTGAAATATTCGAACCCGAAGAGCGGAAATTTCATTACCAAATTTGACGACAGCCTGAAGACTATTATTTATTCGAGTGTTTTTGGATCAGGCAAAGGTGCACCGGATATTTCACCGACTGCTTTTCTGATCGATAAATGCGAGAAAGTGTACATCTCAGGATGGGGAGGGTTACTTGATATTTATCATCCAACACTCAATAAATTAGGACTGGTATTTGGCATGCCTATTACGCGTGATGCTTTTCAGAAAGTGACCCTCGATTCCGCTGATTTTTATGCTGCTGTTTTTGAAAAAAATATGGATACCCTTCTTTACAGTTCTTATTTCGGAGGCAAATTTTCCGGGGAACATGTAGATGGCGGTACCAGTCGTTTTGATAAAAATGGTATCATGTATCAATCGGTTTGTGGAGGATGTGAGGGCAATTCGGACTTTCCGACAACTCCAGGGGCCTGGAGCAGGGCCAATGGTTGCAGCAACGGTTGTAATAACCTTCTTTTCAAAGTCGATCTAAAAATTTCAACACTCAAAGCTGCATTTATTACACCGATCTATAGTTGTCTCAATGTGACTTTGAAAATTTCAAATGCGAGTTTTGGAGCACAAACCTATCTCTGGGATTTTGGGGATGGATCCCCTACATCTACTGATTCTATTCCAAATCATTCTTATTCTGTTCCTGGAACTTATAAAGTTACGCTTATCGTTACAAACCTCAACAGTTGCCAGCAAAGAGATACTGTATTGCAGAGCATAACTGTTTACAAGCATTCCAAAGCAGCATTTAATGTTCAGAAAACCAAATGTTCCACTGCTATTAAATTTATACAGACCGGAGAGAGCAATACTACAAGGTGGTATTTTGGGGATGGCAGCCAAAGCGATTCATTAAATGGATTCCATACATACAGGAAGCCAGGAATATTTCAGGTAAAATTATTGGTTGATTCCGGAACAAGCTGCGTGGATAGTATGATTCAAACGGTAAATGTAACAGGGATTCATGCTGATTTCAGCGACAGCCTGGCGACGTGTCAGCCATCCGCAGTGTATTTTAAAAATTTATCGGCAGGAGCAGATTTAACATATATGTGGCAATTGCCTCTTGCCTCTTATGATACTTCAAAAAATACTTTCATTAATGTAGGAAATATGACAGGCACCTATCCTGTAACCCTTGTTGTAATGGATTCAACTGGATGTAAAGATTCGGTAACCAAATCTATCACCTTCTATAAATCACCAACCGCGGCTTTTACTGATTCGCTTTTTCCTTGTTCTTCAAAAGTCCTGGTTCAGAATAAAAGTACAGGAATCAATAGTTTTAAATTGTTTTTCAGTGACGGTGCGACTTCTACGTCTGACAGTATTGTTCACTTATTTCCAAGAGATTCAATCGTTTCCATAAAGATGATAACAGATTCAGGGTCGTCTTGCTCGGATACTCTTGTTAAAACGGTCTCAATTAATTACCCAAAAGCCGGATATAAGTTTGCTATTGATACCTGTACCGGGGAGGTTGTGTTTATTAACACTTCCCTCGGAACCAACGCATCATTCTGGAAATTTGATCCAAAAGATTCAAGTACATTTACAAATCCGACATTCACTTATATTACGAAAGGAAAATACCCTGTGAAACTTGTTGCCGCATCATCTTCAGGGTGTATAGATTCTATAACTCAGGTTATCAGTATTGAGAATTCCAGGCAGGTTTTGTATATCCCCAACATATTCACGCCCAATGGCGATGCATATAATAATACTTTCGATGTTATCGGGTTAAACCCTTGTAATGAATATGATTTTGCCATATATAACCGCTGGGGACAGGAATTTTATCATTCGAAAGGAAACAGTTTCAGCTGGAATGGATTTTATAATGGCATCAAGGTACCTGAAGGTGTTTATTATTATGTTCTTATAGGCAAGGATACCGGCCAAAAAACAGGGGCCATTACCGTTGTTTATTAGCAATTAATATTCGGTATTAATTAAACCTTAGGTTATTAAATAGATCATAAGATGGTTAAGGCTGAGCGTTTCCCTTGCCGGTAATAGTCGCGAAAATTTGGTATCTTTGATATTTGAATGCCGAAATAAAAATGAAAAGCCTGTCTCAGGCAATTAATACAATAATATTGCCCCTGGTTTTTTGTTCCCTCTTACCAGGCATTGCGAAAATTCAGGCCCAGGGGAAATTTATTCAGAACATGGGGCAGTGGGACGACAGTGTTGTATCACGGGCAGAGATCAGAGGCGGGGATATTTACTTATGCCGTAATCAGATACGATATAATTTTCTCAATTCAAAGGATATGGAACCACTCCATTCGGATCCATATATGACGGATACATGCAGTGTGTATGGCCAGGCATTTTTTCTGCAATGGCTGGGAGCAAGTGAGGGCGTTGCAATAAATTCGCAAAATCAATACCCTGAATATTATAATTATTTTATCGGGAATGATTCATCACAATGGAAATCAGGCGTACATGCCTTTTCAGTTGTAAATTATAATGGTTTATATCCGGGCATAAATCTGTCTCTGAATGCGGATGGAACAGATCTCGAATATACATATACCATTATGCCGGGCGCTGATCCTTCTTCGATCAGGATAAAGATTACAGGTGCTGCAAGCCTTCAGATCCAGGATAGTGATTTGCATATCAATAGTCCATTGGTTCAGATCATCGAAAAAAGTCCTTATGCCTACCAGTATATCGAAGGATATAAAAAGCAGGTGCCTTGTTATTTTGCCCTTAAGAATGGCGTGGAAAGCTTTGTTTTCCCCGACGGATATAATAAAGATATTACGTTGATTATAGACCCTGTAGTTATTTTTGCAACCTATTCTGGTGCTCATGATAACAACTTCGGTTTTACAGGTACTTATGATTCACTGGGGTATTCTTATGGTGGAGGAGATGCTTTTGGCACAGGTTTCCCAACGACGGCCGGAGCTTATCAGGCGACATATCAGGGCGGCACAAATGCCTCAAACAACCCGGGCTCTCCGAATTACATTGATAATTACGTTTTTGGCGGAACCGCCCGTGATATAGGTTTATTGAAATTTACACCGGATGGCAAAAACCTCGTTTACGCAACTTATCTTGGCGGTAAAAAAGGAAATGAACAACCCACCAGCCTTGTAGTTGACCACAAAGGAAACCTGGTTGTTTTTGGAACAACGGCTTCCTCTGATTTTCCTGTTACTTCTACAGCATTTCAGAAAACGCTTGCCGGTCAAACTGATATGTTTATCAGTAAATTATCTCCTGATGGGAAAAAGCTTTTGGCAAGTACGCTTATCGGAGGATCGGGGTTTGACGGGCTTAATGGTCTTGACACTTTTTCAAATGGAAATGATTCGGCCGTTTCGAGGCTCG
>JABDBQ010000057.1 GCA_013288555.1 Bacteroidota bacterium
TAGCTATGAAAGATACCGGCTCGGACTGGGATTATATACAAATGATCGCATTTCACCCTATTATTCTGTAGGGGGATATTATGATTATGGATTTGGTGACCATCATTCAAAATACGGCGGATCATTAGATATCAAGCCGATACGTGGTTCCTTTTTCAGGTTTGGTGGCGCGTACAGCAATGATGTACATGAATTTGGCGGCACAAAATACGGGTTGGAAGATATTATACCCTACTATGAACAGATCAGGTATCTCGGAATCAATGATATGTATACTTCTACTGATAAATCTGCTTATGTACGATTCAGTCTCCCCATTCATTTGCAAATCAAATGCAGTTTGAGTCAAAGTGAAATACATACCAATGATAACTATGTATTTCTTTCACCGGATCACATTTCCGGTACGAACTATAATATAACCGAGGGACAGGTTGGATTGAGATATGCCTATAAAGAAACCATCATGAAAATGCCTGGCAAACAGATAGCCATGCCTTATTCCAAAGGCCCGATCATTTATTTTCAATACAGCAGGGGACTTAAAGAACCGGGAGGCAATTACAGCTATGATAAATACGATCTCAAAATCAATAAAAAATTTATTTTATCAACTTTCGGGTATGCAAATGTGCAGCTTTCTTCGGGTCTTGTAAATGGCATAGTCCCCTTATTCAAAGAATACAACACACCCGCAAATTTCTGGGGGGCATATCCGATTACAGCCCAAAACACTTTCGAAACCGTAAGGATCAATGAGTTTTTCGACAGCCGATACGTTAATCTTTTCTACAAACAAACTCTGGCCTGGCATCCCTATAAGAACCAGTTTTCTGCGCCAACTTTCAGTATCAGGGAAGATATAGGATACGGACAGCTGAGTAATAATGCGCTGAATTCAGGTCTGAGTTATAAAACAATGAATAAAGGTTTTTACGAATCAGGTTTGCAGATAGATAATGTTCTGCTTTCATCTTACAGCGGATTTGGAGTTGGATTTTTCTATCGGTACGGCCCCTATTCTTTGGAGGGATTCAGAAACAATCTTGCTATAAAAATATCATTCAGTTCAATTCTTTTGGAATAAGAATAATTTGTGAGTTGGTGAATTGGTGATAGCAGATTCCGTTAATATTCTTCATAATTTTGAATCAAAACATTCCATTGAATCATTTCATAGATACGCATTGTCATCTCTTTGATGAACAATTCAATACCGATCGTGATGCTGCTGTTACCCGTGCTTTGGAAGCCGGGGTTACAAAATTTTTACTGCCGAATATTGATACCCAAACCATTCAGCCACTATACACGCTGGCGGATAAATATCCTGATAGTTGCCTGCCCATGATGGGATTGCATCCCTGTTCTGTATTTACAGATTATGAAAAATCACTGGACTTGATTTACAAAGAATTAATTAGTAGAAAATTTGTGGCGGTAGGTGAAATCGGACTCGACTATTATTGGGATGTTACATATAAAGAACAACAGATTGATGCATTTAAAACACAATTAAAATGGGCCGTAGAAATGAATCTGCCTGTAGCCATACATACCCGGAACAGTTTTGATGATGCCATTGCGATAGTTGAAGAATATCAGTCCAAGGGGTTGAGAGGTGTATTTCATTGTTTTTCAGGAAGTATTGAAGATGCAAAAAGAATTATAGCTGCCGGTTTTTATATGGGAATCGGAGGCGTAGCTACCTTCAAAAACGGAGGTCTGGACAAGGTATTGCCTGATGTCCCGCTTGAGCACCTGATTCTTGAAACGGATGCCCCCTACCTGGCTCCTGTGCCTTATAGAGGCAAAAGAAATAGCCCAGAATATATTCCTTTAATCGCACAAAAGCTGGCAGAAATGAAGGGCATGGAAGTAAATATTATAGCAAACAAAACAACAGAAAATGCTGTTAAACTATTCGAATTATTTTCAGATTGAATTCCGATTATCATACCCGATTTCTGATCCCGAATTCCCTTCTGCTATTTGTCTCAAATAGCATTATATTTGGCACGGCTAATTCTGTCATTCAATCCAATAAAAATCAAAAAAACATTATGAAAACCACTGAACTTAATGCGCCAAAAACATGGCATCAGAAACATGAAGAATCCAGAAGCTTTAGTGAACGGCTTGCCGATTCAGTAGCTAACGGAATGGGGTCATGGTCTTTTATAATCATTCAAACGATATTGGTTGTAGCCTGGATGGCCTTAAATTTCGTAGCTTTCATTTATCATTGGGATCCATATCCTTTTATTTTACTCAACCTTGTATTTTCTACCCAGGCTGCTTATGCTGCCCCGATAATTATGATGGCTCAAAACCGACAAAGTGATCGCGACAGGATTCAGGCGATGGAGGATTTTAAAACCAATGTGGACGCCAAAAAAGAAATTGAAGAATTACAAAGGCAATTAAATGCCATTGAAATAGACAAACTGGATAAAATAATTGCGCTGCTTGAACAAGCAAAAATAAAATCATAGATTCAATTTGCAAATACCTGTTTATGGTACAGGCTGATTTTCAGGTTGATTTTCCGAAGTTTCTTTTTTATACTCATCTTGCAGATACCAGGTTTTTAAATGGTCGTATAACGAATGTTTGTCGATAAGATTTGAAAACAAACTTGCTGCCATGCCGGCGAGCATGAGGTAAAAAACCACGCTATGCCTGTCGGTCATTTCAAGAACGAGAATGGCACAGGTGAATGGAGAACGGGTAACACCGGTAAGGAATGCTACCATGCCAGCAAGGATCAATATATTTGCACTTGCACCGGTAAAACTAAATATTTGGGCAATCGACGCGCCAATAGTTGCACCGGCTCCTAATGATGGTGCGAAAATTCCTCCGGCAGCACCCGTGGTAAATGCAGCTACAGACCCTAAAATCCTGAAAAATGGTAAGGCAAAACCAACATTTTTATCAGAAGTAAATAGTACCCTGGTAATTTGTGCTTTACCTGATCCCAATATGCCGCTGTTAAAAAAATATGCAATTGAAGCAACCAATAGACCGCATCCTAAAATATACAGGATCTGTGGTGTTTTACCTTTGAATGTCTTTTTCCATTTTAGAATTTTTAGAATAATTACACTCATCATACTGCCTGAAAAACCGGAGATGCATGCTACCATAACAACATAGAAAATCATGATCCAGGGTATATTATCAACATCAGGGTAACCAAGATAAAGATAAGGGCCAAGTAATCCCTGCGCTGTAATACCGGCAAGGATAACACCGGTAAAAAGGGCTGTTTTGAAATAGTTGATATGCGTTTTGGCCAATTCTTCTACTGCAAAAACAATACCTCCCAGAGGGGTATTAAAAGCAGCTGCAAGTCCGGCAGCAGCCCCGGTCATGATCATATTTTTTTTAGAAATTTTAGGCCATGATTCCGGAAGTAGATTATTTATTTTCCTGAAAATACTGCCTGCAATTTGTACAGTAGGCCCTTCTCTTCCAATAGCTCCGCCACCAGTGATCATGACAAGGGTTGACAATACTTTAATAATAACAATTTTGATGCTTAAATATTTATCTGCAAGATGATTGTATTTAGGGTAGGCCAATTCAATGGCCGCCATCACTTGTGGAATACCACTTCCTCCAGCTTTGTCATCAAATCTTTTTACAATCCACCAGGATAAAAGAAAGCAAGCAGGGGTAACAATAAACATGATCCATTGCCGTCCGAAAAATATTATCGTGGATAAATTTTCACAGTATGCAAATAGTTTTGTATAACATACAGCCATAAGACCGGTGATCAGTGCAGCTACCCAGAAAGGGAGTGCCTGTAAAATGTTCAGGCGTATTTTTTTATTGCCTAATTTTTCAGGAATCAATTTGATCCATTTATGATAAGCTTCATAGATCATTGCATCTTTAAAATTAATTGATTTGACATCCCGAATAAGAATTTCAATCTCAGGTAAAAATTAAATCAGGAAATTAAAATTCAAATTTAGTCATCTCTCGTGGGTTTAGACCAATTGAAATGAATATGCAAATAAATATTACCAAAAATCAAGACATCCGGTACGAATGACAAATTATTTTATCCAATCTTCCAGACTGATAACATCAGCCTGCCTTGGGAAAACTTTTGTCGTAAGTACCCTGTGAACTTCCTCATCCCCATCGGCACAACAATCCGAAATAACAGTGAGCCTGTAATCCTTGTCAGCCGCTTCTCTTAAGGTAGATAATACCACGCCGCTGGTAGCAATTCCGGTAAGGATCATGTGTTGTATTCCCTGTGCCCTTAAAATTACTTCCAGATCACTGCCCGTAAATGCACTTACCCTACGTTTTACAACTGTTATGTCTCCTTGTAATGGCGCAACACTTGATTCAATCCTAAGCATGTCTTCCATCTTCATACCTGAGAACCGTGCCTTGCTTGCCGAAAATCCTTTGTTGTTGACATTGATCTCGGGAGTTCCTTCCCTGAATCCGACAACTACATAAATGATTGGGATATTATTCTCTCGGGCATGTTTTATTGCTTTGGATACATTGTTGAGAATGGCTGATGCATCAGGAAGCATTTTGACAATTGTTTCCTGCATGTCCATAACCATTAAGGCTGTGTTTTGATTTTTTTGTTCCATTTTCTCTGTTAATTTATTTTTTATTGAATATTAAATTTTTTCAATGACAACATCTTCCTCTTCTTCAAGTTTTTCAATTTCATTTTTATTCAGCGTTTCCTTTCGCAGGAATTTTGAAAATGATAAAGCAATGATGATCGCGATAACACCCTGACAAAGAATAGCATTTGGCGCCCCTATTTTTTGTGAAACAGCACCGATCAGCAAGCTCCCGATAGGCAGCATCCCGAACAATGACATGGCAACGATGCTCATCACGCGCCCCCTCATGCCGGCTTCTGTATTTGTCTGTATGAGCGTATTACAAATGGTGCCCTGAGACATGGTTCCGAACCCACTGATCACTGCAAACAACATAGCCAAAGGGAAATAACTGATATGTGAAAACAAGATAAGACCCACTCCCAGGATAAGGGTATTTATCAATAGTATTCTTTTAAGATTGGTGCCTGGTTTTAAAGACGCAAGGAAAAATGAACCGGTTATAGCTCCCAGTCCGATAAAACTATTGATGTACCCAAATGTGGCGGCATTCCCTTTAAAAATCACCTTGGCAAAAACAGGTAGCAATGTATTATATGGCAATACCAATAGGCTTATGCAAGTCAGCATTAACATGACCATTCCAATAGATGGGTTTTGTTTGAGATAGGTAAACCCTTCGATAAGTTCTGTCGTAACCTTTTTCTTAATATGTGTTGCTTTATAGGGCGGCAGTTTCATAGTTAGCAATGAAGCAATAACCGCAACAAAGCTTACGGCATTGAGAATAAAACATGTACCTGCACCAAATTTTTCAAGTATTATTCCGGAAAGGGCTGGTCCTGCCAGCCTTGCGAGGTTCACCATGGAAGAGTTAAGGGCCAATGCGTTGGAGAGGTCATCTTTATCTTTGATCAGTTCATGTACAAGTGGCTGCCGTGCGGGCATATCAAAAGCGTTGATGATTCCAAGGACGGTACTTAAGGTCAGTATTTCCCAAACCAGATAGTGGTGGCTGAGAATGAGCACTGCGAGCAATATAGCCTGGACCATGGAGATAAATTGTGTAAGAAGTATCACTTTATACCTGTTGTAGCGATCGGATACTACCCCACCGAACAAAGAGAAAACAAAGGAAGGAAACTGTGAAGCGAAAACAGTAAGGCCAAGCATGAATGCAGAATGTGTCATGGTATACACCACCCAGCTTACTGCAGTTCGTTGCATCCAGGTGCCTATCAGGGATGTTCCTTGTCCCATAAAATATAATGTATAGTTCCGGCTCCTGAATGCCCTGAAAGTATGTATTTCTCTTTTTGCCATTAATTGATTAAGGTCGTTGCCTTATACTTTCAATCCGTATATAATCATGTGACTTAATGCTTTGATCGCGGGTTCCAGGTTATAGTCTTTTTCAAGGACCATTTCTTTTTCAAGCCCTTTCAATCCACTTAGAAGTACAAAAACAAGAATTTCCTGCTCTTTTGATTTCATAGGCTTTAATTCCCCTTTTTCAATTCCTTCAGCGAGAATCTCCCTGAAAACAACGCTTTCCTGTTTTACAAAACGCCGACGGATGCCCCCGGTTGATTTGTTTCGTTTAACCACTTCATTGGTCCCATAAGCAATATTGTATAACGCTCTTTTTTTTCGAAGTGACTTGAGCATGGTGCCGCAAAATGCATGAATTTTTTGCTCTACGGTTTGTGCGTGGCCAACTGCATTTGCTATATCAGATACAATCTCCCCAATTTCAATATCCATTACAGCGTCCCATATCTCTTCTTTGCTTTTATAATAATAATACAAAGAACTCTTTGCCTTACCTGCCGCTTCAGCAACGTCTTCCATCCTTACATTCTGAAGGCCATCCCGTTGAAACAGTTTTTTAGCTGTTTGTATGATCCTGGTCCTTGTAATTTCTTCTTTGGAAGCCTTGGCTTCGGATGGGGATTTTAGCATGATATTCCATGCAAAGATAATACATTTTCGACTTAATTTGTATTTCGGTCGAATTTTAATCCGGATACCAATAACAATTAATTTCAAAACATGTCGTTAATCTGTCCTGATCAAATAATCCCGGAAAAAGACAGTATCCGTATGAGATTGGTTAGTTTTACTTTTATTAATATTAATTTTCCTTAGGTTTGCCCCGGACTTTTTTTATTTAAAACGCGCATTTGAATGCCTGACAGGCATACACTACATATCATTGTCCCTTTTTATAACCCTGATCCGGGATGGGAAAAGCTGATTTGTGAAAAATTTCATGAATTAGCCGCAGCTTTGCCCAACGCTGATATAAAATTTACGCTGGTAAATGATGGCTCCACATCAGGATATGATGAAAAAAAACTCGATTCGTTAATATCATCAATCCCTGCACTGACAATAACGGGATATGAAAAAAACAAGGGTAAAGGATATGCAATCAGATATGGGTTAAAAGATGCAGTTGCAGATTATTTCATTTATACAGACGTAGATTTTCCATATACACTGCAAAGCATGGTGTCGGTGTATAATGATCTTTTAGATAATGCAGATATCGTGGCAGGTATCAGAGAAACGGATTATTACGAAAAACTTCCCATGAAAAGAGTGTTCATTTCAAAACTGGTAAAATATCTCATAAAACATCTTTTACACACTGAAATAACCGATACCCAATGCGGGCTGAAAGGATTCAATAATAAAGGCAGAAAGATTTTCTTGCAAACAACCTTAAATGGTTTCCTTTTCGATATGGAATTTGTAAAACTCGCCTCGGCAAACCGGAATATCATATTGAAACCCAGAATTGTATGTCCAAAACATGATATATCATTTTCGCACATGAATTACAAAATTCTTATTCGCGAAACATTCAATTTTGTAAGGCTGATACTTTTTAAATGATATAATTTTAAGGGCATCTGCCATTTCGGTAAAGGCCGGCTTCCCGATAGGAGAAGGGTATAAATTAGATTTTAGAGATGCCATTAAGTAGAAACTGCATAGGATGGGTAAATAACGTTATCAGTCTCCAATTTAATTCCCGCAAGATATTTTTCAACATATGCATTATGCGGCATGAATACTACATCTTTTGGCAGCATATTTTCAAATCTATTAAGCATACCCCTGCGCCTGTAATACATTAGAAAATTATACACAAAACTGTTATTGACACCAGGATGCATAAAGCGTTCCTGCTCAGAATCTATATCAAATGAATGGAAATAACTGATTACGGGTTCGCCCTTTCTGAATGAATTCTGCATGGCCCATTTGGAAATAAGGCCAGGCAAAAATCTGAAATAGACACTCGAAGCAAAAGGGATACTTAAAACAGGATTATGAAGCAGCGTTGGCGGCAGTTCCCATATTTTATCATTTACAAGTTTAAAGCCTTTGCCAAACTCAGGCCAGCCATGAAAGGCACTCTGGGTAGCCATTACTGATGAAGAATATGTAAATCCCAGGTCCTCAAGGACCTCATAAGCCCAGCTTGTAGCGGCAGTCAGAGACAATCCGGGAGCCCTGAATCCATGAACGTTAGTTGCACCAAGTTTGTGAAGTACTTCAAGGTTTTTTTCCATGTCCACCCTGAAACTTTGTTTTGTATGAAAATTCAAGGGTTTATGATCATAAGTATGACAGCCTATTTCATGTCCTTCGGCAATAATGTCCTTTACAAGAACTTCATAACGTTCAGCCACATTGCCAACCATAAAAAACGTGGCTTTTGCTTCGTGCCGCCTTAGGAAATCCAGGAAAACTCCAATCATGTCGGGTAATCTTTCTTTGTAATTGAACCCATCCGGCACAAGGTATCGGATATCTTCAAAATCGATACTGAATAATAAATTTTTAGGCTTTTGCGATTTTTCCATCCCTGAAAAATATTTGAAACTGCGCAAAGATAACGGATTTCATAACCGAATAATATATCCTGCTCAACCAGCAGGTCATTTAAGGGCATCTCTAAAAACTTGTTTTTTTCGCCTCATCCTTTGTCCCTGTCGGAAAGTGCCTTATCGGTACAGCCAGGCTTCTCATAAAGAACGGGTATAAGGTATTTTTTAGAGGTGTCCTTAAGTAAATAGGTAATGAACTTTTACGTAAAAACGAGAGGATAAGACAGGTCGAAAATATCCAAAGCGTCGCTATAATTTTATATATTTGAATAAAAAAATCATGTCGACCAGTCTTGTTAAAGCGGGTAAAATATTTTTTATCATTTTAATTTTCTTTGCCATATCATGTAATAATGATTGTGATAAATTGTCTGTAAAGCAGGCGTCTGAAGTGAATGATAGTGTTAAGAATATGACGGATAAAATCGCCCTTGATGTTTCCTCGAAAGGTCCTGTTGCCTGGCTGAACCATTTCGAAAACAGCCCGGGATTTTTCATGGCTTCAGATGGCCGGTTGCAATTTCCCGACAACGATTCAGCAAACCGTTTTATCAATCATACTCTCGTAAAAACGATAAGAAAGATTGATTTAAAATGGAATAACCTGAGAATTGATCCCCTCACTAAAACTTTGGCCGGTATTAGATCTGATTTTCATGAAGATATAATCATGTCAGATCAGAAAACTTTGTCTATTGATGGATATTTTACTGCTTTAGCAGAAAAAGGTCCAAAAGGCTGGCAGTTAAGAAACGCACACTGGTCTATTAAAAAACCCGGGACAATGTAAGAGCGTTGTCGGAACTGTTTTTTTGGCTCTATATTCGTCTATTACATCATAAAAATTTCCTGAGAAATATTATTTTTGGAGTGTAACATTCAGGAAAGCTATCCGTCCTATCCAAAATAAAATCCAATTTCTATGATAAAAACGAATACATATTTTTTAGCCATCCTATTAATGACTGGCTTATGCGGCTGCAAAATGATGAAAATCGTTAAAACCATTCAAAGTGCAACTCTCAATCAAAAACAATTCAATATTGCAATGCCATTTGATTACCCTGTTTCGCACATTTTACTGCATATTGGTGTAAACGGGAGCCCTCAGAAATACGAGTTTATTTTTGATTCCGGGGCAGGCATAACAGTCATATCTCAAACGCTTGCCGATAATCTTGGACTTAAAACTGTAAATACGATACCTGTTAAAGACGGGCAGGGAACTACTGTTCAAAAAAAGCTTGTTATTATCCCTGAACTTGATCTTAATGGACTGAAATTTTATAATGTCGGAGCTGTTGTTTCCGATTTTGGTCCCAATTCAGCGATAAACTGCCTTGGCAAAGATGGTATCATCGGGGTAAATGTTATTTCCAAATGCAACTGGACGGTAGATTTTCCTCTACAAACCCTCACAGCAACAGATACGGCCTTGAATTTTCCTAAAGATGCCATCAGTATTCCATTCTACTTCAACATACCTCATATTAATGTCAATGTGAATGGGACACTGGTAAAAGGTGTATTTGTAGACCTGGGTTCAAATGAATCATTTACCTTGCAGCAAAGTGTATTAACATCGAATCCGGGGTTGTTCCCTGGCAATGCAATGTGCAGGCAAACAGGCTATTCTGCTGAAGGTTTCAATGGTGCCGGCCTAAATACCATATGGTACACAAACCATGACAGCCTGAATATTAACGGACAGAATTTTTATCCTGTTCAAACGACGATTATGAACAGCCCTATGAACAGGATCGGCAATAAATTCTGGGAACAGTACCTGATGGGGATCGATTATAAATCGCACGAAATACTCTTGTCAAGAAACAAATCACCTGTTGCGGACACCACCTTAAAAGGGATGGGATTTGCCATGAGCAAAACAGATAGCGGATATGTGATATCTGCCGTATTTGATAATTCTCCTGCGACAGATAAGGGTTTAAAAATAAATGACCTGGTAACCGAAATAGACGGGAGACCTATGGCGCAGAAATTCAGCAGTTATTGCCAGTTTATCATGTGGGTAAAAACCAATTTACCCGAGCTGCAAACGATAACAATTAAGATTAAAGGCCGTAATGACCTTATTGTATTAAACAAAGACAATTACAGGCCTGTGAAACGATAAACCTATCTGGTTATTGACCCTTAGAACCATTTTCCATAAGATCTTCCGTCATTTGTACAAGTAATGCGGACTTTAGTGTAACGGGATTGTTGTGTAAGCCGCTGAACTTTGTTGTGTAATAATCTAAAAGAATACAACAATGAAAAGTATCATGTTCAGCGTTTTATCATGCAAATGCCCAAGGTGCCGGGAAGGAAATATGTTTAAATACAGTCTGCTTGAAAGACCAGCTAAATTCATGGAAATGAATAAGGCTTGCCCGGTTTGCAACCTGAACCTGGAGCAGGAACCCGGCTATTATTACGGTGCTATGTTTGTAAGCTATGCCTTTGGCATCATCGAACTTGCCGTAATTCTTATTGCTATAAAACTTTTATCAAAAGGCCCGTTTTCAATTGAAACAATCATGATCGTCGTTACTTTTGTTTATGTTGTATTGACTCCTGTCAATTTCAGATGGGGAAGATCAGGCTGGATTGCATTATTTTTCAGACATCATAAAAATACTAAAAAAGCGAATTTATAGTCATCAGAATATTGAATGTCACCCCTTGCGCCACCGCTAAAGCTTAAGCCGGCACGCAGTCCGGGTTTTAAATAAACCCATTTACTTATCTTTACCCCATCTTTTTTGGTAAAGACATGGCAGAGCGACTCGCAGTATATGAAATTGATGACTTCGGAGATAACGATAAGAATCTCAGTTTTTACATCAATGATCTTGCAGAACATTTTCGCAAACACCCATTTATAACAAAACCGCATCGGCATCGATTTTATATTATTGTCCACTTCACTGCCGGACGTGGTACACATATCATAGATTTTGTGAACTATCCCGTATCTCCGGGTTCCGTATTCTTCCTTTTACCGGCACAGGTGCATAGCTGGTCGTTATCGCCTGACACAGAAGGACGCATTTTGTTTTTTGCAAAGGAATTTATTGAAGATTATTTCAGCAAAAAAATCAGTTCCTACCCTCTTTTTCATTCCGGTTATCAATTATTACAATTAAATGATCCCGCAGAAAATCAGATCTCAAAGTTGATTGAGAACCTTGAAACAGAAAAAGGTGATATGGACCTGATGCGCGACTATCTTGATATATTAATCCTGAAACTGGGGAAGCTGTTCCCATCCACTGAATCCAAAACGGATGCCGGTATCGCAAATATTCAAAAACTGGAAGCACTTATTGAACAACATTATACAGAGCATAAGCCGCCTGCTTTTTATGCAGAGAAATTGCATTTCAGTGTAAAATATCTGAATGATCTTTGCAGGAAATATCTTGATAAAACTACTTCTCAATTGATACATGAGCGCATTATATTAGAGGCCAAAAGACTACTTACGCACGACAACCTTTCCATCAAAGAAATAGCTAATGAGCTCAATTTTGAAGATCATGCTTATTTTACGCGATTATTTAAAAAAATGGCGGGTGAAACACCTGGTGCGTTCAGGACAAAAATAAAAGCCGGGTAATGAATATCTTCTTTGACCTATGATACACAGACCAGTTACCTAAAAATCAATCACTTATCAATCATCTCACATACAAAAGTAATTAAATGATTTAAGTTTGCCTGGCCGGGTTTTCGGTTTGCGGGCCACAAACTGAGGAAATGAGGGCCTGAAAATTTACCTTATAAGTAATAATGTTCCGTTTGAATATTCCCATGGTTGGTCAGTAAATTTGCAAGTAACTATATAGATATAAATACCCTGCGGTACACTTAAACCTTTAAAAGTACCATCCCAGCCCCTGTTTATATCATTACTTATAAAAACACATTCACCCCAACGATTATATATTGTCATCATAAAAGTTTCGAGATTTAATCCAATCGCTTTGAAACTGTCATTGACTCCATCACCATTCGGTGAAAAAGCATCGGGAATAAATAACCTGCCAGGGCAATTTGATTTAACAATGAATCTGTCAGTGGATTCACAACCTTTGTCATTTTTTAATACCACACTGTATATACCCACATTCTTAACTCTTATCGCTTGTGTGGTATCGCCTGTCGACCATTTGAAACTGGTCATCGTTTGTTCTGAAATTTGAATGCTGGCACTATCATAAATACAAAAATAGTAAACCGGATGCGGAACAATATGCGGCAATGGATTAACTGTTAGCTGCATGGTATCAGCACCGAAGCAACCATCAGCATATACCCTGAGCCAGTATTTTCCAGGTTTATCAACTATTATCTCTCTTAAAGTATCCCCGGTTGACCATACATAAGATGCATTTGAAATATTTGATTGCAGCTTTAATCTGGTACCTGAACATATTCCTGTATCTGATCCAATATTAACGATCGGTGGATCAATTACTGTCAAATTCACTGTGTCTGAACCAACACATCCAGCTGAATCAACCTTTAACCAATAGGCGCCCATCTGTTTCGGTTGAATTTGGGAGCCAGTATCACCGGTTGACCATAAATAACTGGCAGTCTTTATATTAGATTTTATAGTAGCATTGCTGCCTTTGCATATTGATATATCTTTGCCTATATCAACCTTTATTTTTTTTATGCTGATATTAAAAGTATCATTGAAGACAACTGCGTTATTTCTAACTATTACCCAGTATTTGCCTTCTTTTGTAATAGTAATAGTTTCAGTAGTATCTCCTGTTGACCATAAAAATTGAGATCCCGGGTTCCCGGCATCAAGTTTCATACTATCCAGTTTGCAAAACATGGTGTCCTTAACAATAGTCACTATTCCCTTTTGGACACAAACCATCCTTGTAAATGTTGTGTGATAGCCATTCTTAAAAACCAATAGCCTGACAAAATAAACATTGCCGGGAATGAAAACATGCGAGGTTGTTTTACCGGTATCATGATCTAAAGATCCAGAAGCAGGATCTCCGAAATCCCATTTATAAACTTCTCCTGATTTTGGAGCGTTATAATTAAAGAGCAGTTTTGCCTGATTCTTTATAAATGTATCAACGGAAAATGAAGGCCAGTAATCCTGGCGGGAAAGAAAAATTCCCGGATTATACCCATCAGCGCCACCAACGAAATTATGGGTATAATTGCATTTTGTCCCCGGCGAATCAGGGCTATTGATTACACCAAAGTTACTGGAAAAGGCCTCATTATATATTCTCGCATCAGGCCCGTTAATAAAAGTCGTCCAGTCAATTCGATTCTTGTCATCACTGGTAATAACGGAAGCTGATTTTTTTATTTTGGCAGCGCTGCCAAGGCTGATATCGTATTGAACAAGAGGAAATAATTTGCAAGGCCCACAACTACAACCAGAAGGGAGATAAAGCTTGCTATCATCCTGGGAAATGTCAGTAACAGCCCTCAAACAGCGTGCTTCGAAATTGGAATTATTGACATAAAAGGATTGGTTTAATGAAAACGCACCGGAAACATTGTTGAAATCAAGAATGGTTAACAAAACTGAGTCTTTGCTGGCATTGTATACATATATCATTTGATTACATGAGTTGTTCATCCTTGATATTGCCCACATGGATGGCATTCCTTTGGTAATCACGGGACCACTGATGTGACCAACTGAATCAATCATATAGGCGGAAATGAAATTTTCTTGAGTAATGATCCAATATTCTTTTTTCCCGGGAACCTTGGCGGCGGTATAGAAGATTTCATTGGAACATAAAACTCCTTTTGAAAGTATCTTTTTCGTGACAGCGTTATAGTTGCAATAATGAATACTGTATTGATTGCCATGCTGAGGCACTTCAGAGTAAAAAATGTAGTATTGATCAATACTTTTTGGGTTTGGAATAATTAATTGCAAATCAGCAGTAGTCGATTCGGCAAAACTATCCAAACGGGCGACCCTTTGAAAATTGTTATCATAGATAAAACTGTCACTGGCATAGAATAAGAGATTGCCCATGGTATCAGATATGGAACTGGCCTGCCAGATGGATGGCTTTCTATTTAATTGAGCCAAGTGCACTCCTTTGCAATCAAATTCAAGGGCATTGCTGCCGCCTGTTAATATGATATTTGATCCTTCGATCTGCCCGTACGAGATAAACCGATAACAAATCGCAAAAAAAAGAACAAAATAGACTTTTTGCACTAAGATGATTTTATCAAATATACCATTTTATTGTTGAAAATAAAATGCGTCCCCTTTCCACCACATGTGACTATAGACCAGTTCCCTAAAAATCAAACACTTATCAATCTCTTACATGTAGAAGTAATAAAAATGACTTGAGTTCGCCTGTCCAGGTTTAGGTTTGTTTGCTAAAACCAGGATCCAAAGCTTGTCCTTGCATTAGCGATTTCTCTGCGAAACTCTTTGTCCCGAACGATCGGGATGAAAAATCTTCGTTTGGACACCAAAAAATCAAAAATAATTCATTCTGATTATCAATGTTTTACAAAATAGTTATCCACAAAAACCGCCAAAAGGGCATGTCGCTATATATGTAATATAAACACCAATTTGAAAATTTGAAAATTTGAAAATGGGCTGACGCGAGTTGATTTAACACAAATTGTATTCATTAGCGCATTAACATATCAGCATATTAGCACATTAGCATATTAACACATTATCACATTAACATTTATGAAAACACTAGCGGAACCAAAAAGAAAAACGAGTCTCACAAAATCAAGAATGGCTATGCTTTTATCCAGCAGTGAACTGATGCCGGAACATATAGCAGGCATGAATGAGAAACAACGTTACCGGCTGAATGCCGCCCTTGAAAACAAGCTGAGCACTTGCGAAACAAATGAAAAATCAGGCGTCCTCGAAAAAATAGCCATCGTAAGAAATGACCAGGTCATGAACAAAGACATCTGGGAGCTGAACCATAACAGGATCCTGAAAGTCATCTCTGAAAATTTATCAAAATTCGGACAGTTGCCTTCCCAGATGATCATCGCTGAAAAAACCGGGCTCAGCAGGCAGTGCATAGCAAGGCACATGAAAGAACCTTCCATGGAAGATCATCTGGACCAATTGAAAGTTTTGAAGATGACTTTACTGGAAATGGTTTTGGCACAGGCCTTTGCAGGTGATTTGAAAGCCGCTAAAATATACATGGATGCAGTAGACAAAGTAAATGATAAGTCAGCACCCGCCCCTTCACCAAACATCAAACAGCAGAACAACTATATCCAGGTCAATGGCATACTCATTAATGAAGAAAAGCTAGGCAAGCTGAGTCCGGAACAGCTTAGTCAGCTTG